>NZ_JAQGLC010000016.1 GCF_028293085.1 Sphingomonas bacterium | reverse complement strand
ATCGTCACCAGATCGACCACGCCGTCGAACGTGCCTTCGGCGCCGATCGGCAGTTGCACCGGCAAGGCAACAGCGCCCAGCCGTTCGCCGATCATCGCCACGACACGGCCGAAATCGGCGCCGACCTGGTCCATCTTGTTGATGAAGCACAGGCGCGGCACGCCGAACCGGTTGGCCTGGCGCCACACGGTTTCCGATTGCGGCTCGACCCCGGAGACGGCGGAGAACACCGCCACCGCGCCGTCGAGCACGCGCAGCGACCGCTCGACCTCGACCGTGAAGTCGACATGGCCGGGCGTATCGATGATCGTGATCGCTGCATCCCGCCAGTCGCACGACGTGGCGGCCGCCGAGATGGTGATCCCGTGCTTCTTTTCGAGCACATGGGAGTCAGTCTCGGTGTTGCCCGCATCGACATCGCCGATGCGGTGGATTCGGCCGGTGTCGAACAGGATGCGTTCGGTCAGCGTTGTCTTGCCGGCATCGACATGAGCCATGATGCCGATATTGCGCAGGGTGCGGGTCATTATCTTTCTCGCAAAATAATCAATTGGTGATGTGCGAGTTCAATCGACAGGGCGCACGCCATCGACCCGCATCCAAAGGTTGGGCGCAGGATAGGAGAGCCCGGCGCAAGACAAGGCTTGCACGTGCGCTGAAGAACGAAACTCGGTTTTCTTGTGGATGCCGACGGTTCAACCGCTCAGGCATCAAGAGGGAGGCGCGTTACACGCCTCGACAGACGCGTTAACGGCACTCCCGGTGCTGGCTATCGTCCGTCATGTTACAACCTCTATTGTTGTCGCGGGTCGCGACGCGGCGAGCGGCTATCCGCATGGCCCGTCTTTGTCAATGACAAGCCAGTCGGGAGCAGGTGAAGAACAGCACCCACCCGCTCAAACACAAGACTCACCGCCCCAGCCCCGCCAGCCACCGGATGATCTCGCTCTCCAGCCGGATGCGCCGGTCGGACCAGCTATGGTCGGTCGCGACATGCACGGTCGACAGCTTCGTGCCCCCGGCCGCCTTCACCGCGGCGGCCAGCCGGTCGGCTTCCGGCGCCAGGCTGTCGTCGGAGGTCAGCACGAAGAGGTTGGTGCCGGCCAGGCGCGGCCCGGCTTTCACGAGATCCCAGGCGTCGGCATGGGCGATCGCCTCGTCCGCCATGATCGCGCCGCTCGTATCGGCCAGCGCCTCGAGGCCGTTGGCCGTGAAGGCGGCGGTCGCCGTGGCGCGCGGCATGTGGCCGAGAAAGCCGATATTGCCGGGCGAGATCATCGCGGCGCCGAGCAAGGCCGGATCATGCGCCGCGGTCAGCGCCGTCACCCACCCGCCCAGGCTGTGCCCGACCATCGCGATCCGCGTCGGGTCGATCCCCAGGAACGCGGCATTGGCGGGCGTGCGCAGCCAGGCGAGCACCGCATCGGCATCCGCCAGGTCGTTGGCGAAGCGATAGCTGCCGGGGCTCCCCCAGGATCCGCGATAGTGAAGGTGATCACCGTCCATCCGGCCCGCCGCATCGCCTGGGCGAGATCGAGATTCTTCTCGTTGCCGGGCAGGCCGTGACACAGCAGCACCACCGGATGCGGGCCCGCCCCCGCCGCGACATAGGCAAGGCCGTTGATCGCCACGCCGCCGCTCGGGATATGCAGCACCTCCATCCGCGCTGGGTGCGCCGCGTCGTGCACCGGATCAGTGGAGATCGCCGCCGGCACCTCCTGCGCCGCCGCAACTTGCCCCATCGAGGCGGCGGTCACCGCGGCCAGGGCCATGATACAGGCTTTCATCGGCTTTCCCCTTTTTCACTTCGGTGACGGTTTGCTGCGTTAATTACGCTTCGGGCTTTCCAGGTTCGGCGATATTTCGGGAAATTGCCCGAGCCCGCGAGCCTGCTCGAAATAAGCATGGCCGACGTCCCAGTTTTCAACGAAGTCCGACCAGAACCGAATGTGGCGTACGGGGCCGATGGCGTACCGGCCATTGAATTCATTGTCGAAATACTCGTTCAGGGTCGCGCCGTAATAGATCGTATCGAAGCCGTACATCGAAAAGACCGGGTTTCCGGCGAGAGACGGTTCCTCCGGGATGAAGCGGTGGGCGATCAGCGGGATCAGGCGAGGCACCCGTGCCAGCGCGGCCTGCAGCACCTCCAGCCGCTCCGGTTCCGTGCCGGGCCGATCGCCCCAGTCGGGCCACCAGAAGCCTTGCTCGACGTCGAACTGCAGCATCTTGAGCGGATGGATCAACATCCGGCGGATGCGCTTGTCCTCGATCGCCCAATTATAGCCGTTGCGCGGTCGCCGCTCGAGCAACAAGGCGATCAGGTCGGGCGGAAACCGCAGGCCGTAGCGGATTTGCGCATCGTCCAACTCGCGCTGCGTATAGCCTTCCGCCCAATGGCTCATGCGTCGCTCCCCGCTCTCCGAACGGCAATAAGGCAAACCGGAGGGTGCTGACACCCGGCGCCCGCCCAGCTGTGGCAAAATCATCCAACGCCCCGCGCCCGTTTTTCGCGATTTCCCCTTCGTGAAGCCCCGGCAAACAACTGCTCGCCCGCTCGGCGGCGCCTCACCGCGTCGCCGGGAAAAGGCGGTTCGTCCGATCCGGCCACGCCGCCCCCAGGAATTTACCTTTCGTTAACCATCGCTTCCTACCCCGCGTTAACGGGTTGGCAATCATTCTGAACGCCGCCCTTCCCAAGGGGACATCATGCGCCGCGACGCTCGCCTTCTCGCTTTGTGCCTGCTGGCCGCTACGCTCGCCGGCTGTGCCATCACGCAGGGTCACGGTCCTTCGGCGACCGTCGAGATCCTCGCCGATCCCGGCAAGGCCTGGAAGGAACGGATCGACCAGGCGGACGCCGCGCGGCTCGATGCGCTGCCAGCGCTCTGGGTTTCGGCGCGCGCCGCGGCGAAACCACG
The DNA here is from genome assembly GCF_028293085.1 of Sphingomonas bacterium. Taxonomy (GTDB): domain Bacteria; phylum Pseudomonadota; class Alphaproteobacteria; order Sphingomonadales; family Sphingomonadaceae; genus Sphingomonas. The sequence continues at coordinate 14,255 of NZ_JAQGLC010000016.1, read as the reverse complement.
CTTCGCCGCCGCGCTCGCGCGCGAGGGCGCGCTGCTCGATCCCGCCCGCGCGCTGCGCTATCCCGCGCTGCCGCCCGGCGCCTATCACTGCCGCGCGGTGAAGCTCGGGCCGGCCCAGCGCACGGGCGCACCGCGCCAGCCCGTCTTTCGCACCCTCGCACCCGCCTTCTGCCATGTCGGCGGCGAGGAGGATGCCCAGTCCTTCACCATCCAGACCGGCGCCGAGCGCCCCTCGGGCTGGCTCTATCCGGATGGCGACACGCGGTCCGTGTTTCTCGGCGCCTTGCCCCGCGGCAAGGCCGCCGCACCCGTCTACGGCGCCGTGCCGGGCAGCAATGCCCTGGGCGTGGTGGAGCGCGTCGCGCAATTCCGCTGGCGGCTGACGCTAGTGCCGGTGGACCGATCGGCGCCGCTTACAATCTACGAGCTGACCCCGGTGCCGGCCGATCAGCAGCCCGGGGACTGAGGGGGGCCGAGCCCGCTTTGTAGCGGTATGACGGCAACCGCCCCCGGCCTGGGGCTAGAGGACTATCACCGAGCATCTGGACGGACCCTTGATCCAGCGCCACGGTCCGCTCTCCGATCGCTCGACGATCGCCGCCCCGCGCTGGCCCCGACCATGGACATAATAGACATAGCTGCAGCGATAGCGACCGGCGCCCGCCGCTGGCACGCATTTCAGCTGCCGCACCAGCGGGCAATGCGCCTCGATAACGTCGCGCCCGCCGGACTGATCCGGCAGGTTAGCCTCCATCGCGACATGGAATTCTGTTGCAGTGGGCGCGAGTCCGGCGGGCGCTGCCACCTCGACCGGCCGCGCCGGCGCGCAACCGACGAGCAGGGCCAAGCCGATCGCCGGGATCCCGAAGGACAAGGGAAGGGCAGCCGACACCAACGACATATTGAACCACAGTGCGGTCGAAGCAAGCGCGGCGATGACGGACTGATCCGCATTCAATCCGTTCGGGACCTGATCGGACACCCGTGATTCAAGTGTCCGTGGCCGCCGCCTATCCTGCACTGCCCGGACTGAGCGCCGGGGCGATCGGAAGGGCTGCGGCATGACAGTAGAGAAATTCGGCTGCGACTATTCGCCAGTAAAGGTCAAACTAAATCCGATAGGGGTCGCGAAATTCGGGAAGAACCGTGCCAATGCCGCGTGGCGGTTTTTTCTTCGCGCTCTTCTCGGCGATCCAACATCTGTACTGACGAATAAACCGCCATCGCCGCAAGCCACCAGTAACGCCCGAATTCGCCTCTCTCGCAGGTGGGTCGCAAATTCCGCGAATATTGGGTGAATCCCGGTGCGCTCCAACACGAATATTTGGCGCGCGAAACCGCTCTAGCCCGGCCTCGGGCCGGCCAGTTCGTCGGCTCGCCGGCACAGCTTCACCGCCTCGTCGATCAGCACCGCCGCGAACGTGGCAGATCGCTCCGTCACGGCGAGGGAGAGGCAGTTGCCGGCTTCATGTTTCAGTTTCTGGGCTCGAATTCGGGCGCGGTCGCCCCGGCTGGAAATGCTCACGATCGGCTGAATGCAGAACCTTCGCCCGGGTTCCCGCTGCAGGGCCGACAAGTGCCGCCAACGCGCCGATTTGTGGCGCTTTTCAGCCTCGGCGGGGCGGGCGGGGTGCCCGGACAAAAAGGCTGTCGGCCATGTCGCGCCGCGCGCACCAAAAGGGCGGGCGCGGCAACCGCCGCACCCGCCCTTCGGCCTCAGGTCCTGCCGGGCTTAGAAAGCCTTGACGAGACCTGCCATCGGCCGGACGCTGTGCGCGTTGCCGAAGGTGTTGACCTCGCCGCGCAGGCGGATGCCGCCCTTGGCCATGCTCTTCGTGCCGACTTCGAGCCCGGCGCCATAGGTCATGGCGTGATAGTCGCGGCTATTGTCGCCGAACCGGTCGAAATTGACCCACTGATAGCCGACCTTGCCGTAGAACAGCCCGGTCGAGCCGGCGCGCACGCCGACGCGGCCGGCCGCGCCATATTCCCAGTCGATATCGCCCTTCACGCCCTTGGCCGCATTGCCCTCGGCACCGACGAACAGCGGGCCGACCACGCCCACATTCACGCCCGCGACGCCCTGGACGAGCGATCCATCGAGCCGGTCCCGATGATTGGCCGACTGCGGAATGCCGGCATCGCGCTCATTGTCGAACTGCTCCCAGCCGCCCATCACGCCGACATAGGGCTCGATCCGCGATGGCCTGGCATTGTCGGAGCCGCTGTCGGGCGAGGCATCCTGCGCGAAGGCGGGGATGGCGGTGAGCGCGGCCGCCGCGGCGGTTACGATGAAGAGCTTACGCATGGGTACACCTTTGTCTGTTGCCCCGGGGCCCGGCCGCCACGCGCGCACCGAACATCACCGAGGCCCGTCCCAACACCCGGGGCAGCAGACCGTTGCGCCACGGCGCAAATAAGCTGGATCCGCGACAAATTGTCGCTTTCGGGCAACTGTTTCTGTCACTCCGATGAACGAAACATGGCGAGAATCAGTGCCTTATCAGGCGTTGCTAAGGCGTCGGCGGGCAACGAGGCACCAGCCCGGCCCTCGCCTCGACCGCGCTTCCGGACGACCATTGCGCGTCAGACGATTTCTCTAGTGCAACCCATGTCCGCAATCGGGCTCGCCCGTGCAGATCAGCCGATCATATCCCGATCGCGGGCAGATCGTGTGCGCGGCCAGGGCCGCGGGTGTGAGGCCGTGCAACGAGATGCCGCGAAACGTGATCATCCCCCACAGGTCGCGCAGCCATGTCTTCAGCCAGGGCTCGTGCGCGGGCTTGCCAGCGACGCGCAAGCCGACCGGATGGTAATCGTCCGTCACGAGCTTCGGCCCGAAATGCCGGGCGAGGATGCGCAGCCAGCGCGGTGTGGCTGGCCCGGGCGGCAAATGCGGGATCAGGTCGGTCGACACCTCGTAGCGCAGGCAGGCGATCCGCGATGCGTCATAGGCCTGGGCGAAGACGCCGTTGCCCGCGCGCGCCGCAGCGATCGTCGCCACGCTGATCGGCAGGCCACGCCACGCTGGCACCTGCGCCGCGCGAAAGGCGGCGAGATTAGCGAGCGCACCGCCCTTGCTGTGCCCGGTCACGAACAGATGTTGCCCCGCCCGACCATCGCACCGGCTCTGGTCGAACAGGCATGCGATCGCGCTCGCCACGCCCGGCGTACCGTCCTTGTCCTCCCACAACCGGCGCACCGACTCGGCAAAGCCGAGATGGACGCCGCCGGCATAGTCGGAATCCTCGACGCACAGCGAAAGGCCGTCGTTCAGCCAGTCGAGCAGCACCAGCCAGCCGTCATAGCCGCCGACAAAGGGCGGCAGCGATCCGCGGAACGCCACCACCACGCCCTCGCGCACCCGGCCGACCAGCGCCTGGTCGATCTGGCGGTGGCCCAGTTTCGTCTCGCGGCGCACGACGATCGGCGGCTCGATCCACCCGACCCGGCGCTCGGCCGGCTCCTTGTGCGGTTCGTAAGCCTGGGACGATGCGTAGAGCAGCCGGCGTTTCATGCAGTCTTGCATGGATGTCCTCCATGCCGCCCTTGCACCACCGCGCCCGTCCGCTCGCCACTCAGGGCATTCCCATTAAGGGTTTTCCGCAGCCCCGTGCGCGACGGCGGGGCCGCGGATCGCGCGGGCTTATTTGCTCAGCTGTCCCCGTATCGCGCCCTTGGGGAAGGCCGCGTTGTGGACATTGACATAATAGTCGCCGGGGCTGGCCAGGATCGCGGCAACGACCTCGGCCGTTGCGGGCTTGCAGCCCTGCGAGCTGCCGCTGGTGGGAGCGTCGAACGGTACCACCACCGGCCCCGAGGCGCCCGCCGCACCCTTGTGGATATGCGCCATCGTCGCCGGATCGATGCCCGAGACGGTGAGCGTATAACAGACTTCGTTCTTGCCCGGATCGATCGTCACCGTGGCCGCGCCCTTGCCGTCCGGATCGGTGTCGGCGCTGCCGGCCAGCGTTGCCTGGAGCTTGACGGGATCGGCGGCAAGCGCCGGCGTCGCCGCCATCGCCACCGCGAGGGTGATCAGGATCGTTCGCATCGCGTTTCTCCTTGTCCATGCCGGGAGCCCCGGCTTGCCGGGCCACTGCCCCGCGATTGTGAGCTTCCGGCTGCTACGGGTCAATGTGAGAAGGCGCGGATTGGCGTCGGCTCGCCTCATCTTGACCGTCACGTCGCCAGCTGTATTATTCATATAATACACAATGGGAGTCCGACATGCTCATCGCCATCGCCCTGGCCGTCGCTCAGCCCGCTGCAGTCGAAGTCCCACCCACCGGCCCGATCCTCACCGCGCAGATCGCCGCGCGCGACGCCGAGTTCTTCAGGCTGTTCTTCGAAGGCTGCGATCCGGCGCGCGTCACCACCATGCTCGCGCCCGATTTCGAGATGTATCACGACAAGGGCGGGATGGTCGCACACTCGGCCCCGCCCTTCATCGCCGACTACACCAGATCCTGCACCGAGCGCGCCAGGCCCGATGCCTGGCGCTCACGCCGCGTGCTGGTCGAAGCGTCGCTCCACGTCGAGGCGATCCCCGGCTATGGCGCGATCGAGGAAGGCGATCACGATTTCTACGAGCGCAAGGGCGACGGACCCGAGCGAAAGGCCGGAACCGCGCATTTCGTCCAGCTCTGGCGGCTCGGCGCCGATGGCTGGCGCCTCTCGCGGGTGTTCAGCTATTCGCATCGCGCGGCGGAGTAGCCTGGGCGATCAGGGGCGGATCGTCGGCCCGGGCGGAACGAGATCGACCCCGGTCAGCAAATGCTCATAGCCGCGCCGATCCTCGACGCTCAGGCCGTGTGCGATCACCAGCCCGGTCGCGAGGCCGATGGCGGCCATCACTCCCAGGGCCAGCCACGGCCCACGCGGACGGGGGGCACGCTGAGGTCGCGTATCCCAGTTGCGCCCCTCCCGCCGCTGACGCCGTACTTGCGCCCGGTGCCATTCATAATCGTGCCGCATCGCCCTGCCCTTCGGCCGGAAACCTACCTGTTATTGGTAACCCGATCGCTAAGCGGCGTGGCGTTCCCGGCGAAAAACACCGCCAAGATCAATCGTTTCGTCGCATATGCAGGCCATCGGCGCGCTTTGCCGCAATGGAATCAACCGCTGCCCAGGTCCTCGAGATCGGCAATGCGGTCGGTCAGCACTTTCGCGCGGCACGTGAAGGAGCCGAGCACCTGCCCTTCGCGGCCGAACACGCCGGTCGAATAGACCGCGCAGCTCTTCTCCTTATAGGCGAGCCACAGCCGCTGCTCCGCCAGCAAGGCAGGCTTCGCCTCGGCGGGAAGGCCGCCATAGACACTCTTCCACGTCGCGTTGAGCGACGCTTCGAGCCGGTCGATCATCGCCGCGCCGCAGGTCGAATAGTCGATATTGGTCACGCCCTTGGCGACGCATTTGTCATAGGCGGTGTCGGCATGGGCCGGCATCGCGGCCGAAGCGGCGGCGAGGGCAGTGATGGACAGGATTCGGCGGAGCACCGTCAAGCCCGCGCGCCCTCGACCACGCCGCCCGAATTGTGGCGCAACGCCTTCAGCACCGTCTCGACGATCGCGTCCGCATCAAGCCCGGCCTCGGCATATTGCTTGTCCGGCTTGTCCTGGTCCTGGAAGACATCGGGCAGGCGCAGCGTGCGGAGCTTCAATCCGGCGTCGATCAGCCCGGTATCGCTCACCAGCGTCAGCACATGCGCGCCGAGCCCGCCGACCGAGCCCTCCTCGATCGTCACCGCGACTTCATGGGTGGTCAGCAGCTTGCGGATCAGCGCCTCGTCGAGCGGCTTGGCGAAGCGCAGATCGGCGACGGTGGTCGAAAGACCGCGCGCGTCGAGCGCATCGGCGGCCTTGAGTGCCTCACCGAGCCGCGTGCCGAGCGACAGGATCGCGACCTTCTTGCCCTCGCGGACGATCCGGCCCTTGCCGATCTCGAGCTGCAGCGGCACCTCGGGCAGCGCGACGCCGGTACCGTTGCCACGCGGATACCGCACCGCGATCGGTCCCGAATCATGCAGCGCGCAGGTGTGGGTCATATGAACCAGCTCAGCTTCGTCGGCCGCCGCCATCACCACGAAGTTGGGCAAGGTGGCGAGATAGGTCACGTCGAAGCTGCCGGCATGGGTCGCCCCGTCCGCGCCGACCAGCCCGGCGCGGTCGATCGCGAAGCGCACCGGCAGGTTCTGGATCGCGACGTCATGGACGACCTGGTCGTAGGCGCGCTGCAGGAAGGTCGAATAGATCGCGCAGAAAGGCCGCATCCCCTGCGCCGCGAGGCCCGCGGCAAAGGTTACGGCATGCTGCTCCGCGATGCCGACATCGAAGAAGCGATCGGGATAGGCCGCCGCGAACTTGTCGAGGCCGGTGCCCGAGGGCATCGCCGCGGTGATCGCGCAGATGCGCGGATCGTTGGCGGCCTCGGCGACCAGGGCCGCGCCGAACACATTCTGGTAGGCCGGCGGCCCGGGCGGCGCCTTGTCCTGCGTGCCGGTGATCACGTCGAATTTCTGGACGCCGTGATATTTGTCCGCCGCGGCTTCGGCCGGGCCATAGCCCTTGCCCTTCTTGGTCACGACATGGACGAGGATCGGTCCCTGATCGGCATCGCGGACATTTTCGAGCACCGGGATCAGCTGCTCGAGATTGTGCCCGTCGACGGGACCGACATAATAGAAGCCGAGCTCTTCGAAGAGCGTGCCGCCCATCGCCATGCCCCGCGCGAACTCGTCGGTCTTGCGCGCGGCGGAGTGGAGGGGACGCGGGAGCTTGCGCGCAAAGCGGCGGGCGAGCTCGCGCAGCGACAGGAATTCGCGGCTGGAGACGATACGCGACAAATAGGCCGAGAGTCCGCCGACCGGCGGCGCGATCGACATGTCGTTGTCGTTGAGAATCACGACCAGACGATTGCCGGCGGCCTCGGCGTTGTTCATCGCCTCATAGGCCATGCCGGCGCTCATCGCGCCGTCGCCGATCACCGCGATCGCCTTGCCGGGCACGCCCTTGATCTTGTTGGCGATCGCGAAGCCCAGCGCCGAAGAGATCGAGGTCGAACTGTGCGCCGCGCCGAACGGGTCATATTCGCTCTCGCTGCGCTTGGTGAAGCCGCTCAGGCCACCGCCCATGCGGAGCGTACGGATTCGGTCGCGCCGGCCGGTCAGGATCTTGTGCGGATAGCATTGGTGCCCGACGTCCCAGATCAGGCGATCACGCGGCGTATCGAAGACATAATGGATCGCGGTGGTCAGCTCGACCACGCCCAGCCCCGATCCGAGATGCCCGCCCGTCACGCCGACCGCGGAGATCGTCTCGGCACGCAGCTCGTCGGCGAGCTGGCGAAGTTTCGTCGAAGGAAGCGCCCGGAGGTCTGCGGGCGAATGGACCGTGTCGAGCAACGGCGTTTGAGGAACGTCAGCCATCGACCCTGCTTAGCGGAGGCGAAGATGAGTGTCGATTGCTGCGGATGCGTACGCCGCTTCTTGACGACGCGTGCACGGGATCGTGACAATGCGAGTCATGGACTTCACCCATCGCCTCGCCACCGAAACCGACATCCCGGCGATTCGCATGCTGATGGATCGCGCGATCGACGCGCTCCAGCGCCCGTTCCTGTCGCCGGAGGAGATTGCGGCGAGCCGGTTGAGCATGGGCCTCGACAGTCAGCTCATCGCCGACCGGACCTATTTTCTCGTCGAGGAATCGGGCCGATTGGCGGGTTGTGGCGGCTGGAGTCGCCGGGCAACGCTCTATGGCGGCGATCACAGCGCGGCGCTGCGCGATGCGAGCTTGCTCGATCCGGCGAAGGACGCGGCGCGGATCCGGGCGATGTACACCGATCCGGATTTCACGCGGCGTGGCGTGGGCCGGCTCGTGTTGCGACTTTGCGAGGCGGTTGTACGGCAAGCGGGATTTGCGCGAGCAGAGATGATGGCGACGCTTGCCGGCGAACCACTTTATCTCGCCTGCGGCTATGCGGCGATCGAGCGCGTGATGAAATTATCGGCGGAAGGGCCGCCGGTTCCGGGCGTACGGATGGGAAAGTCGCTGACCTAATTGCAGTCGGCACATTTCCCGCGGACCTCGATCACCGGCCGCACCGGCGAAAATCCCGTCGCCTCGGCGGCCGAGCGGACGCCCTTGGTGATGCGATCGTCGTCGAGATGGACCGTCTGCCCGCAGGTGTCGCAGACCAGGAAGATGCAGTCGTGCAGGCAATCCGGGTGCGCGTTGGCGACATAGGCGTTCGAGCTTTCCACCCGTCGCGCCAGGTTCGCGCCGACGAACAGATCGAGGATGCGGTACACGCTGTTGGCGGCGACGCGGCGTCCTTCGGACTTCGAGACGGCCTCCGCGATGTCATAGGCCGAGGCTGGCTTGTCGAAGCCCGCGAGCGCCTCGAAGATCTGGGCGCGCATGGCGGTCCATTGCTCGCCCGATTTCTCCAGCGTCTCGCGCGCGGCCTTGGCGAGATCAGCGCCTTGCGGTTCGTGATGGTGATGATGTGCGGCCATGGACCCAATTTAGGCGCGATGGCACCCCGCGGCAAGGAGCGACTCAGTAGGTGGCGCGACGGTTCAGATCGTGGCCGAGCGCGAGGATCGCAACGCCCATCAGCGTCCAGATCGTCTCGGTACCGCCATCATGCGGCAGCGAGATCGCGCCGGCCATGATGCCGAGCCCGAGCGATCCGACCACCGCCGGCATCATATAGCCATGGTTGAAGATGCCGCGCCCCAGGCCGAGAATACCGAAGCCGATCGCTATGGTGAGGCCGACCTCGTGGTACATCGGGTTGAGCAACAGCCCGCCCGCCGAGGCGGCCAGCGCCAGGAGCAGCGAGCTCGCCACGCAATGCACAGCGCACAGCCCCGACAGGCCGATCGCGAATCGATCGAACCGCGACTCGATCCACGCGAAAGCGGGCGAGTGGGAATGGGCATGCGCTGTCATGGTGGAGGCCATGTGGCACATACAGCTCATAGTTACAATATATCATCAGCGTTTTTTGCTGGTTTCGAGGCTGCAATCCCGAATCGACGTGCGCGCGCGTCGGCGCTAGGAAGAACCATGCTTCAGGCTTCATCGCTCGCCCACCCGTCGCGGCCCCGCGCGCTCGCTGCATGGCTGTTCTCGGTCGCCGGCCTGATCGTCCTGATGGTCGTCGTCGGCGGCATCACCCGGCTTACCGAATCGGGCCTGTCGATCACCGAATGGAAGCCGATCAGCGGCATCATCCCGCCGCTCACCGATGCGGCGTGGCAGACGGAATTCGCCAACTACAAGCGCATCCCCGAATATACCCAGATCAATCACGGCATGACGCTGGCCGGGTTCAAGGCGATCTTCTTCTGGGAATATTCGCATCGCCTGCTCGGCCGGCTGATCGGGCTTGCCTTCGCGCTGCCGCTCCTGTGGTTCGCGGTCCGTCGGCGGATCCCGCCGGGCTATGCCTGGCGGCTGGTCGCGTTGCTGGCGCTGGGCGGACTGCAGGGTGCGATCGGCTGGTGGATGGTCGCCTCGGGCCTGTCGGTACGCACCGATGTCAGTCATGTTCGTCTCGCTGTGCATCTGCTCACCGCGCTGGTGCTTCTGTCGGGCATGGTGTGGACTGCGCTCGACCTGCGCGCGCTGGCCGAGAGCCGCCTTGCCGTCCCCGCCTCGCTGCGGCCGCTTGCGGTCGCGGCGCTGGCGCTGCTGTTCAGCCAGATCATGTTCGGCGCCTTCACCGCCGGCCTGGATGCGGGCTATGCCTTTTCGAGCTGGCCGCTGATGGGCGATTCGGTCTTCCCGGCGGGCGTCAGGATGATCGAGCCGGCCTGGCGCAACGCGGTCGACAATCCCGTGGTCGTGCAGTTCATCCACCGCTGGTTCGCGTTCGTCGCGGCGACGGCGCTCGTGCTGCTCGCACTGCGCTCGATCCGGTCGGGCGCGATCATCGTGGGCCGGGTGCTGATCGGGCTGGTCGTGCTGCAGATCATCCTCGGCATCGCCACGTTGCTGAGCGGTGTCGAGATCGGGATCGCCATCGCGCACCAGGCCAATGCGGCGCTGACGTTGATCGCCACCACCTTCGCCGCCCATGCGATCGGTCGCGCGCGGGTGTGAGCAGCATCCCGTTCGTCCGGGCCGTCTTCGGCGATGCGGACGATGCGGGCCACGCCGCTCGGCTGGCGATCGAGGATCCAAATCACCTTGGTATCCTGGTACCCGTCAGGAAACCCGCCCTTTCGCTTGACTTTTTCCGGCCTCCCGCACATTAGCCCGCCATCAGCGCCGTCCCGCATGGGGCGGCGCGTGTCGTTTAAACCAAAGAGGTCTGGCCCCATGAAGGCGCTGATGAAGACCACCAAGTCGGTAAAGCCGCACGAGGTGGAGAAGAAATGGCATATCGTCGATGCCGATGGCCTGGTGGTCGGTCGCGCAGCGTCGATCATCGCCAATGTCCTGCGCGGCAAGCACAAGCCGAGCTTCACCCCGCATGTCGATTGCGGTGACAATGTCATCGTCATCAACGCCGACAAGGTGAAGTTCACGGGCAACAAGCTCAAGGGCAAGATCTATTTCCGCCACACCGGCTATGCCGGCGGCATCAAGGGCGTCGCGGCCGGCAAGATCCTCGAGGGTCCGTTCCCCGAGCGTATCCTGGAAAAGGCCATCGAGCGCATGATTCCGCGCGGCCCGCTGGGTCGTGAGCAGATGCGCAACCTGCGCGTCTTCTCGGGCACCGAGCACCCGCACGCAGCGCAGAACCCCGAGGTCCTCGACATCGGTTCGATGAACCGCAAGAACAAGGTGGGCAATTGATGTCCGACAATCGTCAGTCCCTTTCCGATCTCGCCGATCTGACCAACCAGCCGGCGCCAGTCGCAGCCACGTCCACGGTTCTCGCCGGTGACGAGTACGCGCCTGCAGCTCCCGTGGTCGTCCGCGAGCCGATGCCGCTGCGCGAGCAGATCCTCGACAAGCAGGGCCGCGCTTATGCGACCGGTCGCCGCAAGGACGCCGTCGCCCGCGTCTGGATCAAGCCGGGTTCCGGCAAGATCACGATCAACGGCCGCGACCAGGAAGTGTATTTCGCCCGTCCGACGCTGCGCCTCGTCATCAACCAGCCGTTCGGTGTCGCCGAGCGTGACGGTGCCTATGACGTGGTCTGCACCGTCAAGGGCGGCGGGCTTTCGGGCCAGGCCGGCGCGGTCAAGCATGGCATCAGCCAGGCGCTGACCAAGTTCGAGCCGATCCTGCGCGCGCCCGTCAAGGCCGCCGGGTTCCTGACCCGCGACAGCCGTACGGTCGAGCGCAAGAAGTATGGCCGTGCCAAGGCGCGCCGGAGCTTCCAGTTCTCGAAGCGCTAATCGCTCTCGATTTCGCGAAACAGGGGCGGTCCGGCAACGGGCCGCCCTTTTTCGTTTGAAAAGGTTCGGCTAGGTCCCGGTGCATGCAGGATAGACAGGCAACGACCATCGATGATCCCGTCACGGCAAGGATCGTGGCGTTCCTCACCAAGATCGGCATTCCGGTCGAGACCGCCACCCTGGAGGGCGACAGCTTCCTGCCGGCAATGACGGTGCGCAACGGAGCCCTGGTGTTCGATCCCGCGCGGCTGGAATGGCCCGGCGACCTGCTGCACGAGGCCGGCCATATCGCGGTCACCGACCCGGCCCTGCGCCCCATGCTGAGCGAGGTGCGCTCCGATCCGGCCGAGGAAATGTCGGCGATCGGCTGGTCCTATGCAGCGGCGCTCGCGATCGGGCTGGACCCGGCGATCGTGTTCCACGAGGCGGGCTATAAAGGCGGCAGCGAATCGATCCTGGAGAATTTTGGTCTCGGCCAATATTTCTCGGTACCGATGCTCGAATATTACGGCATGACCCTGACCAAGAAGGTCGCTGCGGAACGCGGGATGGCGCCCTATCCGCATATGCTGAGCTGGCTGCGAACCCGGACGAAGCAGGCGTAAGGGACACCATATCTCGAGAGGGCGCGACGCCGCGTCACGTAACTTCTCCTATGTGGTTCAATGCAGCAAGCGAGCCTGGCGAAATGGGCGCGACATCGTCCGCGCGACCGGCGCCGGGCGCCCGACGATCGCGCCGACCGCCTCCTCGATCCGCGGGTAGCGGAAGCGGAAGCCGTGAAAGACCGCCTTCACCGGCAGCACCTTCTGCCCGCCCAGCATCAGTTCGTCGGCGAGATCGCCGAGCATCAGGCGAAGCGGCAGTGCCGGGAGCGGCAGGATCGCCGGGCGGCGGAGCACATGGCCGACCGCCCGGGCAAAGCCGCGGCTGCTGACCGGATTGGGCGCGGTCGCGTTGAGCGGGCCCGTGATCTCCGGATCGGCGGCGGCGGCACAGATCAGCCGCACAAGATCGTCGCGGTGAATCCAGCTCATCATCTGCCGCCCCGCCCCGATCGGGCCGCCGAGGCCGAATTCGAAGATCGGCAGCAGGCCACCGAGCAGGCCACCGCTCGAACCGAGCACCAGGCCGGTGCGGAGCAGCACGAGGCGGGTTTCCGGACAGGCCGCGCGCAGCGCCGCGGCTTCCCATGCCGCGCAGACCTCCGCCGCGAACCCCCGACCGCGCGGAACATTCTCGTCGATCGTGCCGTCATCCTCGATACCGTAGAAGCCGATCGCCGAACCGCTGATGAGGACGGCGGGCCGCCGGTCCAGCCGGGCGAACAAGGTGCCGAGCGCTCGCGTCACATCCAGCCGTGACTCGACGATCCGACGCCGGCGCGCCGCCGTCCAGCGGCCGGCCGCGATCGGCTCGCCCGCCAGGTTGATCGCGATGTCGCAGCGGAAGTCGTTCGGAAGGGCGGTCAGGTCGGTGACGATCCGCACCGGTGTCGCCAGGCCCAGGGCGTGACGGGGATCGCGGGTCAGGACCGTCACATCATGCCCGGCCTCGACCAGCGCCGCGACGAGGCGCTGGCCGATGAAACCGGTACCGCCCGTGATCAACACAGCCTGCCGACCGGGCAACGCGCCGGCGAGTTCGGCCGCGACACCATCGCCAAGCCTATCGTTGCGGACGGCCGCGAACAGGTCCCGGATGCCCGACACAATGACACCCAGCGCCGCGATCGCCAGCAGGATCGACACGATACCATGGCTCTGGATCATGACCGCCGTGGATAATTGAGCCCGGCCGAGCAGCACCGGGAGCAGCATCGCCAGCAACACGCCATAATTGAGCGTGAGCAGCGTGTGGGTCACCCGCTCGCTCGCCGGCAGCGCGCGGACGCGGTCCTCCTCGACGAAATCCCACAGGGTGATGCCGAGCTCGACCGTCAGCGCGCCGATCAACAGCATCGCCGCCGCCCCGTGCGGCTCGGTCCAGCCGAGCGCGAGGAAGACCAGGGCGTAGATCAGGTTGCGCGCGCCGTGGAGGCGAAGCTCGGTCGCCTGGCCGGGCCGCCATGCGAGACGCAGGGTCAGTTCGTGGTGATAAAGGGTATCGAACGCACCCATCGCGACCTGGACGAGCAGCAGCGCGACGAAGACCGGATCGTTCATGGCAGATCTCCCGGGCGATATTCGGTGAACAGGCAGCACTGCTGGATCATCGCGCCGAACCACGGGTGCTCGAGCGCCAGCGTGAAGGCGAACCAGCCATGGTCGCAGTCGATATGGCCGATGCTGAGATCGCCGGGTGCGAGCCAGCGCGGCAGGCGCAGGCGGACCGGGCCGGCGCGCCAGAAATAATGATCGCTGTCGAAATAGAGCGCCTCCGCTTCGACGCGGAGCTTCAGCGCGATACCGAAGCCCATGCCGAGATATTCCTCCAGCCCGGTCGGGCCGGCGAAGCGTTTCGAGCTGTGGATCACCTGGGGGAAGCCCGCGCGGCGGCAATATTGCCGGGTCCAGAATTGCCCGCCGCCACTGGCGTCCTCGGTGACGCACACCGCCGCGGCGACTCCGGTATCGGTGCTCAGCGGCAGGGGCGCACCGACCAGGCGACATAGCTGCGCCAACACCCGGCCGAGCCGGCTCATGCGGCATTCGACGACCTCGCCGACATAGCTGATCGTCTGGGTCGCCAGCGCCTTGCGCCCGAACCGCGCGCGGACGGCCGGCGGCAGGCTGACCCAGCCCGCCTCGCCCAGCAACTGGCGGAAGCGCGGATCAATGATGGTGACCCCGGCACGGGGCGCGTGCCGCGGAAGAGCAGCCTGACGTATCGCGATCGCTGCCATCTCTTCCTCCTGCTCCGGTTATTTCTGTTAAATCAGAAATTACAGATTATG
>NZ_JAQGLC010000005.1 GCF_028293085.1 Sphingomonas bacterium | reverse complement strand
GATAATGCTGGCGGCGCGGCTCCAGCCGGTACGCGATCCAGCCGCACAGCAGATCGATGAAGCTGAACGCCAGCCAATAGACGCCCATGCGCAGCACGTCGCTCTGCGTCTGCGCCCAGCCATGCTGGTGAACGCGGATCACGGTGGAGATCGCGCTGATGACGAGCGCGAGATCGATGATCGGCGACACCATCGCAAAGCCGATCTGGAACAGCCACGCCTGCGGAATGCCGACCAAAGCGAGGCCGGCGGGCTTGCGCGTGCGCAGGATCGCGCGATGCTTCCACAGGCATTGCAGCGTGCCGAACGCCCAGCGGAAGCGCTGCTTGGCGAGCGCGCCGAACGTCTCGGGCGCCTCCGTCCACGCCACCGCATCGACATCGTAGGCGACGCGCCAGCCGACCCGCTGGATCGCGATGGTGAGATCCTGGTCCTCCGCGAGCGTGTCCGTCGGATACCCGCCGACCGCATCGAGCGCGGCGCGCCGCCACGCGCCGACCGCGCCGGGCACGACCGTGATCGCATCGAAGCGCGTCAGCGCGCGGCGCTCGAGATTCTGCGCCGTCACATATTCCACGCTCTGCCAGCGGGTGACGAGATTGACCATGTTGCCGACCTTGGCGTTGCCCGCGACCGCACCGATCTCCTCGTCCGCGAACCAGCGTGACAGGCGCGCGATGGTAGTCGTCTCGAACTGCGTATCGGCATCGAGCGCGACGATCACTTCGCCGCTGGCGAGCTTGAGCCCCTCGTTGAGCGCCCTTGCCTTGCCGCCGTTGGCGAGCGTCAGCAGGCGCACGCGATCGTCGCCGGCGAAGGTGGTGGCGATCAATTCGCTGGTGCCGTCGGTCGATCCGTCATCGATGACGATCACCTCGATCTTCACCTCCTCGCTCGCCAGCACGCGGCGCACCGAGGCCTCGATCACGCGCATCTCGTTGAATGCCGGGATCAGCACGGAGACGAAGCGCTCCGGATCGATCGCCGGCACGGGCTCGCCCCGCTGCGCGCGTACCGAGACGATCGCCAGCACCGCAAGCAGCACGGCGCGCGCGATGCCGAGCGTGATGGCAAAGAAGAACAGCCATTTGAGCAGCCCGAGCAGCCCGGCGAGGAACAGGAAGATGCCGACATCGGCCCGCACCGCGAACAGATCCTTGCCGGCGATCTCCGGCATCACCTGCTGCTGCGTCAGCCCGACGAGCGCCGAGACGGGCACGAAGCGATAGCCGTGCGATTTCAGCGTCGCGATGATGATCGGCAACGCCTCCACCGTCTGCGCGCGATCGCCACCGGCATCGTGGAGCAGAACGACATTGCCCGATCTATCCGGACTACTGGCGGCGACGCCGGACAGCGTGTTGCGGATGATCGCATCGACACCCGGACGCGTCCAATCCTCGCTATCGACGTGCAGGCCGACATTCACATAGCCGTCATTCTGCGCGCGGAGAGCAGGGATGAGCTCGTCGTCCGTCGTCGGCTCGGCATCGCCGAAATAGGGCAGCCGCAGCAGGCGCGTGGCGCGGCCGGTATAGGCTTCGATCAACCGCTGCGTGGCGTTGAGCTCGATATTGGTGCCGCGCGGGCTGACGAGCGCCATGTTCGGGTGCGTGTAGCTGTGATTGCCGATCTCGCTGCCCTGATCGATGATCCGGTTGAGCAGCCCCGGATGGCTCACCGCATTCTCGCCGATCACGAAGAAGGTGCCGGGCACGTTCTCGCGCTTGAGGATATCGAGGATCTTGGGCGTCCACTGTCCGTCCGGCCCATCGTCGAACGTCAGCGCGACGACCTTGGGCATGTAGCCTGTGCGAGTGACGACATAGGGCGTCGGCAGGCTTTGATACTGTTCGCCCCGGATCAGGCCGAAGCGATCGGCGGTGACGGTACGGTGGCCGAGCGTGGGCGTATCGGTGATCCGCAGCAGTTCGCCATTACCCTCGACATCGACGTCGCCAACGGAGCGCAGCGTCGAAAGATCGGGTAGCTGCCGACTCTCGAAACTGCGGAAGGCCGCCCATATGCCTGGATCCTCCGATCCGAGCCGCCACAAGGCGACGCCCGATGCGCCGACCGCGTCGACGGCGCGCATCTGGTTCCAGCCGCTCGCCGCATCGAGGAACCACACAGTGTGCGCGTTGCCGTTGTCGTCCTGATAGGAAATGGTGGAATTGGCGCTGAGCGGATCGAACTTGATCGGCGATTCATTGTCGTGCGCCGCCAGCCACGCTTCCTCGACGGAAACGATGCCCGCCTGCTTCGCACCCTTCTGCCAGTCGTATCCGTAATTGGCGATCGCGATGATCGCCTTCGCCGGGCCGATATCGCGCACCGCCTCGCGCATGCGATCGACGAACCAGCGTTGCGAGGCGATCGGCCCGGGATCGCCCGAATCGTCATGCTCGTCATAGTTCATGACGAACAGGCGATCGGCGAAATGGGCGTAGGCCTTGAGGTTCCAATCCGGATCGCCGACCGGCACGGCCATCGTCACCAACAGTCCGCGCGGGCCGAAACGCGCCTTCGCTTCGGCGATGAAGCGCAGATAATCGTGCTGCGCGCTGGCCGGCAGCTCCTCGAAATCGAAAACGACGCCGTTTGCCTGTTCGCGCGCCAGCATCGGCTCGATATCGGAGAGCAATTTCGCCCGCGCCTTAGGATCGTGAAGCAAGGCGGTCATGCCCACCGGATCCCACACGCCGCCGATGATATTCTGCACCAGCGGGAATATCTTGGGCCGCGTGGCTGCATTGTGAAGCACGGCATCGAGCACGCGATCGGGCGTGAAGACGAACTTATGATCCGGCCCGGTGATCGTCGAAATCACGGGCACGAGCCAATCGAGCTGACCGATATGGCGTACCAGCGAGGCTTTCGATGCATCGTCCCACGGCACATAGAATCCCGTCACCTGCTGGTGGACCGCCGCCACGGCAGGCGATCCAGCACCGGCGGGCAACCAGCCGAAGGTGGAGGCGAAGCGATTGACATTGCGTTTCAGCAGGCGGCCGACATGCGCGAGCTCGGCGGGCAGCGGGCGCGGTTGCTGGCGCTCGATACGGATATCGAGCGGGCTCGGGATCGGCACCTCGACGATCGTGAACGCGAACACCAGGGCGGCTGCCACCAGCGCGAGGATCACCCCGGCGATAGCACGCAACGACCAGCGCTTACGCTTGCCGCTGGGATCGTAGAAAACGGGAGCGTCCATGAAACTCGCAGTCCGCCGGTTACTAAGGGCCGAAACGCGAAAACGGCGCTCGACCGGGAGTGGTTAGCCGAGCGCCGTCCGTCATGCATCGGCGTGACAGGGTCCAGGCCCGCCGACGCATTCCGCTCTATCGATCAGCATGCCACGGCGCGGTGACTTCGGCATGAAGTATCGGTAATGTCCAGCGCGAAACGACGGGCAGGCGCGTTCAGATCACCCAGCTCAGCCCCTCGCCCAGTATCCTCTCGACGATGGTTTCGGCGGCGTCCTCCGCTGACGTCGCGGTGGTATCGATGTGGATATCGGGTGCCTCGGGTGGTTCGTAGGGGCTGTCGATGCCGGTGAAGTTGGCGAGGTTGCCGGCGCGGGCCTTGGCGTAGAGGCCTTTGACGTCGCGCTGTTCGGCATCGGCGAGCGGGGTGTCGATGTGGATCTCGACGAACCGGCCCTCGGGCAGCATCCGGCGCACCAGCTCGCGTTCGGCACGGAAGGGGCTGATGAACGCGGTCAGCACGATCAGCCCGGCGTCGGTCATCAGCTTGTAGACCTCGCCGACCCGGCGGATATTCTACACCCGATCGGAATCGGTGAACCCCAGATCGCGGTTGAGCCCGTGGCGGACATTGTCGCCGTCGAGCAGGAAGCTGTGCCGGCCGAGCGCGAACAGCTTCTTCTCGACGAGATTGGCGATGGTCGACTTGCCCGACCCCGAGAGGCCGGTGAACCACAGCAATTTGGGCTGCTGGGCCTTTTGCGCGGCATGCGCCTCGCGGGTGACGTCGATCGCCTGCCAGTGCACATTCTGCGCGCGGCGGAGCGAGAAGGTCAGCATGCCGGCCGCCACCGTGGCATTGGTCGCCCGGTCGATCAGGATGAAGCCGCCGAGATCGGCACCGTCGGTGAAGGCCTCGAACACGATCGGGCGATCGGTGTAGATCTGGGCGACGCCGATATCGTTCAGCCCCAGCGTCTTCACCGACAGCTCGGCCAGCGTGTTGACGTCGATCGCGTAATCGGGCGGCTGCACCGTCGCGCCGACCGTCTGCGACCCGATCTTCATCCAATAGGTGCGGCCGGGGAGCAGCTCGGTCTCTTCCATCCAGACGATCGTCGCCTTGAACTGATCGGCGACCTCGGGGGGAGACGCCGCGGCGGCAATCACGTCGCCGCGCGAGCAATCGACTTCGTCGGCCAAGGTAAGCGTCACCGATTGGCCGGCGACGGCTCGGTCGAGGTCGCCGTCCATCGTGACGATGCGCGCGACCCTGGTCGTCTTGCCCGAGGGCAGGATGCGCACCGCATCGCCCGGCCGTATCGTGCCCGAGGCGATCATGCCGGCGAAGCCGCGGAAATCGAGATCGGGGCGGTTGACCCATTGAACGGGCAGTCGGAACGCACGCTCCTGCGCGGCGTCACTGTCGAGCGGCACCGTTTCGAGATGCTCGATCAGGGACGGGCCGCCGTACCAGTCCATCGCGGCCGAGCGCGAGGCGATATTGTCGCCGGCCAGGCCGGAGAGCGGGATGGCGGTGAAGCTGTCGATCCCGATCGAATCGGCAAAGGCGCGGTAGTCGGCGACGATGGCGTCGAAGACCGCCTGATCATAGCCGACCAGGTCCATCTTGTTCACCGCCAGCACGATATGGCCGATGCCGAGCAGGTGGACGAGGTAGCTGTGCCGCCGCGTCTGCGTCAGCACGCCCTTGCGCGCGTCGATCAGGATCACGGCGAGATCGGCGGTCGATGCGCCGGTGACCATGTTGCGGGTATATTGCTCGTGCCCGGGGGTGTCGGCGACGATGAACTTGCGTTTCTCGGTGGTGAAGAAGCGATAGGCGACGTCGATCGTGATGCCCTGCTCGCGCTCGGCGGCGAGGCCGTCGACGAGGAGGGCGAAATCGATATTCTGGCCCTGGGTGCCGAGGCGCTTGCTGTCGGCTTCCAGCGCGGCGAGTTGATCCTCGAAGATCATCTTCGAATCGTAGAGCAGCCGGCCGATCAGGGTGGACTTGCCGTCGTCGACCGAGCCGCAGGTGATGAAGCGCAGCAGCGACTTGTTCTGGTGGAGCGCGAGATAGGCGTCGATGTCCGAGGCAATGAGAGCGTCGGTCTGGTAGGAAGGTGCGGAGGCCATCAGAAATACCCCTCCGCTTTCTTCTTTTCCATGCTTGCCGCCTGATCGTGATCGATCGCGCGGCCCTGGCGTTCGCTGGTGGTGGTGAGCAGCATCTCCTGGATCACTTCGGAAAGGGTCGCGGCCTCGCTCTCGACCGCGCCGGTCAGCGGATAGCAGCCAAGCGTGCGGAAGCGGATCGAGCGCTCCACCGGCACTTCGCCGGGCTCCAGGCGGAAGCGGTCGTCATCGACCATCAAGATCAGCCCGTCGCGCTCCACCGTCGGGCGCGGCGCGGCGAGATAGAGCGGGACGATCTCGATCCCCTCGGCGAGGATGTACTGCCAGATGTCGAGCTCGGTCCAGTTGGAGAGCGGGAAGACGCGCATGCTCTCGCCGCGGCTCTTGCGGGCATTGTAGAGCCGCCACAATTCGGGCCGCTGGTTCTTCGGGTCCCAGCGCTGGCGGGCCGAGCGGAAGCTGAAGATCCGCTCTTTGGCGCGGCTCTTCTCCTCGTCGCGCCGCGCGCCGCCGAACGCCGCGTCGAAGCCGTATTTCTCCAGCGCCTGTTTCAGCCCTTCGGTCTTCCACAGATCGGTGTGGAGGCTGCCATGATCGAACGGGTTGATCCCGCGCGCCTCGGCATCGGGGTTGCGATAGACGATCAGCTCCATCCCCGCCTTCGCCGCGGCGCGGTCGCGCAGCTCGTACATGGCGCGAAACTTCCAGGTCGTGTCGACATGGAGGAGGGGGAAGGGGGGCGGCGCCGGGAAGAAGGCTTTCCGCGCGAGATGCAGCATCACGGCCGAATCCTTGCCGACCGAATAGAGCATCACCGGGCGCTCGGCCTCTGCCACCACCTCGCGCATGATGTGGATGCTCTCGGCCTCGAGGCGCTGGAGATGAGTGAGACGGGTCAAGGGGGAGGACGCGGACATCGTCGTTCAGATAGTGGCGTAACCGCCGAGCGCGATCAACTTATCCTGTTGTGGGGGAAAGCTGGCTCACTCCGCCCGCGAGCGCTCGACCGAATCGAGGATGCGCGCGCCGGCCATGAACACGGCGACCGGGCAGACCGCGAACAGCATCCAGCCGCCGAAGCCGGGATATTGCTGCAGATAGTGCATGCCCCGCTCCACGGCGCCGGTGCCGAGGCCGTAGATCACGGCAAACGCCTCGAACTTGGTCTTGATGACGAACAGGCGGGAAAATTTCGTCCACATGTCCGTCATTAAGCAATGACCGGGCCAATGGCGGATTCGCGCGATTCCGCACTAACGGATATGGTTACCTGTCAATTAATTCGACAATCTGCATCGCTTCCAGCAGCGCGCGCCGGGCGCGCTCGACCGCGCCGATCAGCGCGGGGTCGGCGATCGCGGCAATCTCGATCTCTTCGGGCCAATATTGCCCGATCACGCCGGCGATCAGATCGAGCCGGGCGTCGTCGACCAGGAAGCGCGGGTCGATCGTCGCCGGGTCGGCGACGACGCGCAGGCGCAGGCAGGCAGGGCCGCCGCCATTGGCCATGGACTGGCGGACATCGACCACTTCGAGACGGCGGATCGGCCCATTGCCGGCGACCATCTCCTGCAGCCAGGTCCACACCGATTCATTCTCGCGTGCTTCCTCGGGCAGGATCAGCGCCATCCCGCCATCTGGCAGGGTCACGAGCTGCGCGTTGAACAGATAGGAGGAGACCGCATCGGCAAGGCTCACGCGGGACGCGGGGACTTCGACGATCTCTACCTCGGGCAGCATGGCGCGCAGATCGGCGTAGAAACCATCCCTGTCGGCGAAAGCCAGCTCATGCGCGAACAGAATGCGCTCATTGGCGACCGCGACCACATCGTTGTGGAAGGCGCCGGCGGCGATCGCCGCTTCGGATTGCTCGACGAACAAGGTGTAGCCCGCATCGAGCCGGTGCCGCCGTGCCACCGCCATGCTGGCTTCACGATGTTGCCGCGCGGGAAAGGGGCCGCCTGAGACGCCATAGACGAAGACTTCAACGCCCGGCTGGCCGTGCGCTGCGCAGAGCCGCATGTGATTGGCTGCGCCCTCGTCGCCGAAGGGCGCCGGGACCGGGCCGTGCACCGCGAACAATGGGTCGGCAAAGGCGATCTGCAACTGGGCGAGCGTGCCCGGCCATTCGTGGCTGCGATGGGGCATGGTGACCAGATTGGCGACCGAGAGGTGGCAGCGTCCGTCCGCGGTGTCGGGCGCGGGCGAGACCGTGGCGGCATTAGCCGCCCACATGGCCGATGCCGACAGGGCCTGGGCCTGGAGATGCGAGGCGGCCTCGGCATAGCTGGTGGATAGCGATTCCAGCCAGGCATGGTCGGGGCGGGCGAGGGGCAGCAGTATGCCTTGGGTGAGGCCCAGCGCGAGGTTCGCGCGCATCTTGGCGATGCCTTCCAGTGCAGCCCGGCGTGGCGCCGCGACCTTGCCGGCGTTGCGCGTCGCGGCGAGGTTGCCGGGGCTGAGACCGGCATAATTGTGGCTCGGGCCGATCAGGCCGTCGAAGTTGATCTCGGTGAGCATCAGACCCTCCCGACGGTGAGGACCTCGTCATCCTCCCTGACCGCCAGCGCGGCCGCGCAATCTCGGCTGAGCGCCATGCCGTCACCGCATTCGCGCAGCCGGCCATAGGCGCAGCGGAATTCCGACAGCCGCCCGGTTGCTACCAGCGCGGCGGTACCGCCATCGTCGTCGATCGCCACCACCCGGGTAGGGCGCGCATCGCGGATGGTGCGGACAGTGTCGGTCTTGGCGGTCATGGTCGGGCCGCCGTCGAAGATGTCGATGTAATTCTCGTACGCGAAGCCTTCATTCTCCAGCATCCGCATCGCCGCGCGGCCGGACGGATGTGGCAGTCCGATCGAGGCGCGCGCATGCTCCGACAGCATCGCGATATAGATGGGATGCTTGGGGAACAGATCGGCGATGAACTGGTGGCCGCGCACGGCATTGAACTGGTCGGCGTCCTGGAAATTCATCCCGAAGAAGCGCCCCGCCAACCCGTCCCAGAAGGGCGATCCGCCGGCTTCGTCGATGATGCCGCGCAACTCGGCGAGGATACGATCGGCGAAGCGGGCGCGGTGGTTCGCGATGAACAGATAGCGGCTGCGCGCGAGCAGCATGCCGAGCCCGCCGGCGCGCTCGCCAGGATGAAGGAAGAGCCCGCCGACTTCGCTGCAGCCTTCCAGATCGGTGGTGAGCGACAGCTGGTCGGCGCGGAAGGTCCGGCCGAGCTCGGCGCTGTGCTGAGTCAGCGTGCCGAGGCGATAGCTGTAAAAGGGGTAACGCTGCCCGACCTGGGTGAAGATCTGACAGGTGCCGCGGACCTCGCCGGTCGCCGCATTTTCGAGCACCAGCACGAACAGATCGTCGCCGAGCGTGTCGTCGGTGCGTGCGAACGCATCATGGCTACGCGCCAACTTGGCGGTCAGGGCAGTGCGATCGGCCGGCAGGTTGGTGAAGCCGCCGCCGGTCAGTTTCGCCATCTCGTAGAGCGGCTGAAGATCCTCGTCGCGCGCGGCACGGATGCGGAAGGTCATAGCGATCCTTTTTCGGCGATGCGCAGCACCGTGAGCGCGGAGAGCGCGGCGCGTTCGGCCAGGCTGTCGACGATCAGGAATTCGTCGGACGAGTGGATCGCGCCGCCCCGCGCGCCCATCGTATCGACCACCGGCACGCCGCATGCCGCGATATTGTTGCCGTCGCAGACGCCGCCGGTGGCGCGCCAGGAGAGATCGAGGCCGAGATCGGCACCCGCGCTCTTGACCAGTTCGAACAGCTTCGCCGCGCCCGGGTCGATCGGCTTGGGCGGGCGGTTGAAGCCGCCATGCACCTGGATCCGGACGTCATGCTCGGCGGCGACCGCCGCGACGACGGAATCGACCGCTGCCTGGGCGCGGGCGATTTCCTCCTGCGCCGCGGGGCGGAAATTGACGCGCAGGATGGCAAGGTCGGGGACGACATTGTTCGGCCCGCCGCCCTCGATCCGGGCCGGGTTCACCGCGAGGCCGGGGCCGCGCACCCTGCTCAGCCGGAGCGCGATATCGGCGGCGGCGACGATCGCGTTGCGCCCTTCGTCCGGGTTGCGCCCGGCATGGGCGCTCTTGCCGTGCACGACGATCGAGAAATTGCCCGTGCCGCCGCGCGCCCCCGCGAGCGTGCCGTCGGGCAATGCCGGTTCGTAGGTGAGCGCGGCGATCTTGCCGCGCGCGGCCTGGGCCAGCAGCGCCGAGGAGGAGGAGGAGCCGGTTTCCTCGTCGGAATTGATCACCGCCTCATAGCCGATCCGGCCGGCAAGCGGCGACGCCTCGACCGCCTTGAGCGCGGCGAGCATCACCGACAGGCCGCCCTTCATGTCGGCGACGCCGGGGCCGTTGAGGGTGCCGTCCGCCAGGAAGGTCAGCGCCTGGAACGGGTGATCGACCGGATAGACCGTGTCCATATGGCCCGTGAACAGCATCTGCACCGGCGCGTCGGGCCGGACGGTGAGGTGGAAATGCCGGCCGTGGACGAGATCGGAGACGGTGCCGTCGAGGCCGACGCTGGTCACCGGCGCGGGCTCGGCCAGCTCGATCCTGCCGGGCAGGGGGGCGAAGGCGTCGCCGAGCTTGCCTGCCATTACGGCGACTCCGGCGAGGTTGCGCGTGCCGCTGTTGATCCTGGCCCAATCCTGCACCTGGGCGAGCATCGGCGCGTCGGACAGGGTGGCGATGGCGTCTTTTTCGATCGGGGAGAGGGCGGTCATGCTGCGCTGTTAGCCCGATTCGGGCCGCTCGGGAACCGGCGGTTCCGCCCTGTTAATTCGCCATAACAGGGTGAATAACAGGGCGGGGTTTTATTTTTTGCCAGTTTCGGGCTGTTTTGTTGGAAATAATATCCATCATTATCAATATGATGACGGCATTTCACCCTGTTATTCAATAACAGGGTGAACTGTTGCCCGGAACAGGGCGAACTGCCTCGATAACAGGGAGGGACGGTGCGCATAACGGGGAGACTCGATTCAATCGCCGACAGAGCTGGTTTCGCGTGTTTGGGACCTTTCACTGACGGGACGCTGACACGATCGGACGAGGATTTGAATCACGCTGTGAGCCCGCTTCCCAAGGGAGCGGGCAAACGGCCCAAATGAGCCGACCCTAGAAACTATAGGCCAGCGACGCGCGGCTGGTCGTGTCGGTGCCGACGCGGCCGAGCGGCGGCATGCTTTCATATTGCACGACATAGGAGAAGCGCGCCGCGAGCGGGCCGATCAGCTTTGCGTTGAGCGCGGTCGTGCTGCTGACCGTGCTGTTGAAATGCTGGACATAGGCCGAGGCGGCCTGGCTGACCGAGACCGCCCTGGTCAGCTTCCAGTCGAAATCGAGCGAACCGCGCGCGGCGACGCTGCTTTCGGTCGTGCCGTCGGTGAAGGCGGTGTCGCGATAGGCCGGGCCAAGCTCCAGATCGAGCGTGACGCCCGGCTGCTTGATCGCGCTGTAACCGGCGCCGAGCGACGCCGAATAACGGCTGGTATAGCCGAGGAAGCGGTCGCTCTCATATTGCGCCGCGCCATAGACATAGCCGCGCGGCGAGAATTTGAAGTTCGGCTCGTAGCCGGCGAGATAGTGCTCGCGACTCACGATCCCGGCGCTCTCCTTGTAATCGGCGGCGAGATGGATCTTGTGGCGCCAGCGCAGGGTTTCGCGCGACAGATCGACCGCGCCGCTGACGCCGATATCGTGGGTATTGCCCGTGGTCAGATAGCCCCCGAGTTCGGCCCGGCCGTGCCACAGGTCTAACGGGCCAGCCTCGCGCAAGGCGGCTTCGCGCTTCGCCGCGCGTTCCTTGCGCCAGGCATCGACCGAGGCCGCGATCGCGTCCGCGGTTTCGGGCGCGGCGGCGCGCGCATATTTGGCGACCGTTGCGACCTCGGCCTCGTTACCCGAGGCCATTGCGGCATCGAGCATCGCCTTTACCGGCGGCGGGACTTCCGCGTTGGCGAGCAGCAAGGGTGCGGCGAGCAGGGCGAGACGGAGGCGCATGGCGATCGGATAGCGTGCGGGCCGGCGTCCCGCAATCAGCCGAGATGATCCGCAAAGGCCGCCAGCACATCCTCATACAGCGCCTTTTTGAAGGGTACGATGAGGGCGGGCAGCTGGGCCGGCTCGATCCAGCGCCAGGTGCGGAATTCCTGGTGCTCGGTGGCGATATCGACATCGCTGTCCTCGCCGAGGAAGCGGTAGAGGAACCAGCGCTGGCGCTGGCCGCGCCATTTGCCCTTCCAAACCTTGCCGATCAGCTCTGGCGGCAGATCGTAGAAGAACTCGCCCGGCGCGACGGCGATCAGCTCGACCTTGTCGGGCGCGACGCCGGTTTCCTCGCCGAGTTCGCGGATCGCGGCGTCTTGCGCGTCCTCGCCATCGTCGATCCCGCCCTGCGGCATCTGCCAGGCCTCGAGCGTCGTATCGAGGCGCTGGCCGACGAACACCTGGCCCTCGCGATTCAGCAGCATCACGCCGGCGCAGGGGCGATAGGGAAGGGTATTGGGATCGATCATCCCGCGGCCTGCGCCATTACGCGGTCGCCTTCGGCTTCGGCGATGATCGCTTTCAATACCGTCAGCGCCGCCGCTACGTCGCCTGCGGAGGAGGGCGTCGCCTTGCGCAGATTGGCGAAGCCATGGATGTTGCCTTTGGCCTCGCGGAACGCCACCGGCACGCCGGCGGACGCAAGCGCGGCGGCATAAGCGCGGCCCTGGTCGCGGAGCGGATCGAGGCTTGCCGTCATCACCAATGCCGGGGGCATGCCGGCAAGGTCGCCGGTCAGCGGCGAGGCGCGGACATTGGCCGCCTCGGCGTTATAGGCCTGGTCGAACCAGCTCATGCTGCCGCGGGTGAGGAGATAGCCTTCGGCGAACTCGCTGAGCGACGGATAATCGCGCGTCGTGTCGACCAGCGGGTAGATCGGGAACTGGGCGATCACCGGCACCGCCGCGGGCGTATCGCGCAACGTCATCGCAGTGACGATCGCGAGATTGCCGCCGGCGCTGTCGCCGCACAGGACGAGGCTGGTGACCTTGCGGCCGAGCTCGGTCGGGTTGCCGGCAATCCAGCGAGTGGCGGCCTCGCAATCATCGGGCGCGGCGGGCCAGGCACTTTCCGGTGCGAGTCGATAGTCGATCGAGATCACCGGCAGGTCGAGCGTTCGCGCGATCTCCGCGCAGAGGCTGGCGTGCGAATCGATATTGCCGATCACGAAGCCGCCGCCATGATAGAAAACCATCGCCGGCCCCGGCTCGCGGCCTGGCCGGGCATCGAACAGGCGCGCCGGAATGTCGCCCGCCGGGCCCGGAATGCTCAGGTCGGTGATCGTCGCGAGCTCGCCGATCGGCGGCTCGGCGACGTCCTTCATCGCGACATAGAGTGCCCGCGCCGCCGTCGCATCGAGCTGATGCATCTTGGGGCCGGGGACATTGTTGAGGAAATCGAGAAAGGCGCGCACATCGGGACGGACAAAGGGTTCGCTCACATCAATCTCCCTTGGGGCCGGGACATATCGATCGCCGGACTCTTCGGCCTGATTAGGCAGCTTGATCTCGCTCGTCCAACCCGGGGACAAAAGAAGGATTTGCACACGCCTCCGATCGAACTACCTTGGACAGTCAACGCTCCAGGCATAGAGGGCGGACAGATAATTCCACAGGAAGTGCATTGATGGCATCCGCCGTTCACGAATTGACGCCCGCAGAGGCGTCCGCCCATCCACCCGCAGAATCGATCGTTGTGCGCTTCGCCGGAGACTCCGGGGACGGCATGCAGCTGACGGGAGGTCAATTTACCCTTTCGACCGCGCTGGC
Source organism: Sphingomonas bacterium (assembly GCF_028293085.1). Classification (GTDB taxonomy): domain Bacteria; phylum Pseudomonadota; class Alphaproteobacteria; order Sphingomonadales; family Sphingomonadaceae; genus Sphingomonas. The sequence continues at coordinate 51 of NZ_JAQGLC010000005.1, read as the reverse complement.
GGGCAATGATCTGGCAACCTTCCCCGATTTCCCCGCGGAGATCCGGGCGCC
>NZ_JAQGLC010000394.1 GCF_028293085.1 Sphingomonas bacterium | reverse complement strand
CGTCAATCCGCGCGACGCGATCATCAAGGTGACCGCGACCGCGATCTGCGGCTCCGATCTTCACCTGTACGATGGCTATATCCCCACGATGCAGGCGGGCGACGTGCTCGGCCATGAGTTCATGGGCGAAGTGGTCGAGGTCGGGCCGAAGTCGACGCTGAAGAAAGGCCAGCGCGTCGTGGTGCCGTTCACCATCGCCTGTGGCAGCTGCTACCACTGCGGCAAGCACCAATATTCGGCGTGCGACAACGGCCTGCCCGCCGACAATCAGGACATCGCGCAGGAATTGTACGGCCAGCCCATGTCCGGTCTGTTCGGCTACAGCCACATGACCGGCGGCTATGCCGGAGGCCAGGCCGAATATGTCCGCGTGCCGTTCAGCGATGTCGGCCCGATCGTCATCCCGGACGGCGTCGAGGACGAAAAGGTGCTGTTCCTCTCCGACATATTGCCGACCGGGTGGCAGGCGGCGGAAAACGCCCAGATCGAACCCGGCGACACGGTGGCGGTGTGGGGCTGCGGCCCGGTCGGCCTGTTCTCGATCCAGTCGGCCTTCCTGATGGGCGCGGAGCGCGTCATCGCGATCGACCATTTCCCCCACCGGCTCGAGCTGGCGAAGAAGTTCGGTGCCGAGACGATCAATTTCGAGGAAAGCGCCACCTATGAAGCGCTGATTGAGATGACCGGCGGGATCGGCCCCGACGCGGTGATCGACGCGGTGGGCCTCGAGGCACATGGTTTCTTCGTCGACAATGTCATCGATCAGATCAAGGCGTCGACGTTTCTCGGCACTGACCGCACCCATTCGATCCGCCAGGCGATCATCGCCTGCCGCAAGGGCGGGCGGGTTTCGATGCCGGCGGTCTATGGCGGGTTCGTCGACAAGTTCCCGCTCGGCGCCTTCATGGAGAAGGGGCTGACGCTCAAGACCGGCCAGACGCACGTCCAGCATTATATGCCGGCGCTGCTCAACGCGATCATGGAAGACAAGATCGATACCACCTTCCTGATCTCGCACCGCCTCGCGCTCGAGGATGCCCCCAAGGGGTACAAGATGTTCCACGACAACCAGAACGAGGTGACGAAGGTGGTGCTCAAGCCCGACTTCGCCGCCGGCACTACAGCGTAAGGAGAGACGACGATGGCCAGTAAATTCGCGATCATTACCGGGGCTTCGACCGGCATCGGCGCCGAGTTGGCAAAGCTCGCGGCAAAGGGCGGCTATGACCTGCTGGTCGTCGCCGATACGCCTTTCGTCGACGCGTCCGCCGGCCTGCAGGGCAGCGGCGTGTCGGTCGAGACAATGGAAACCGACCTCTCCACGATCGAAGGGGTCGACCGGCTGTTGAGCGCGGCGCGCGGGCGGCAGGTCGATCTTCTGTGCGCCAATGCCGGGCACGGTCTCGGCCACGCCTTTCTAGATCAGGATCTGGCAGACTGGCGGCATGTGATCGACACCAACGTCACCGGCACGCTCTATCTGCTGCAGAAGGTGCTAAAGCAGATGGTGGCGCGCGACGAAGGCAAGATCCTCGTCACCGGATCGATCGCAGGTTTCATCCCCGGCAGCTTCCAGGCGGTCTATAACGGCACCAAGGCCTTCGTCGACAATTTCACCGATGCGCTGCGCAACGAGATCAAGGACTCCAAAGGCGTGACGCTCACCACGCTGATGCCCGGTCCGGTCGAAACCGAATTCTTCGAGCGCGGCGACATGATGGACACCGAGGTCGGCACCAATCCGAACAAGAGCGATCCGGCGGATGTCGCGAAGGACGGCTATGATGCGGTGATGTCCGGCAAGGCGAGCATCGTGTCGGGGTGGAAGAACAAGATCCAGCAGGCGTTGGCCAATGTCACGCCAGCTGCGATCCTTGCCGAGCAGCACCGCAAGATGGCCGAACCCGGCAGCGCCAGCGACTGATCGCCCGCAACCAGGACAAACAGGAGAAGATGATGAAATCGAACCGCACCTTGTTCGCCGCGCTGGCGTTGCTCGCTCTTCCCGCCGCGCTCGCGGCGCAGCACGGCCCGAGGGGTCACCAGCCGATGCCCGAGCAGGGCACGGCGCCGCCGACGCCGGTCTATCTGATGAAGGCGGGCGCCAGCGATCTGTTCGAGCGCCAGTCCGGCCAGTTGCTGTCGACGTCGCGCAACCCCGGAATCGCGCGTTTCGCGCGCCAGATGGTGCGCGATCACACCAACAGCACGGCGATGGTCAAGGCCGCTGCAATGCGATCCGGCCTGCACCCAAGGCCGCCGATGCTCGACCGCGACATGACACGTGATCTGGCGGCGCTTCGCGCGGCGCGCGGGCGAAACCGTGATCGTCTCTATGTGATGCAGCAGAAGAAGGCGCATCAGGAGGCCCTGATGCTGCAGCGGGGTTATGCAACCGGCGGCGACAACCCGGCGCTGCGCGGTGCCGCGGCGAAGATCGTACCAGTCGTGCAGCACCATATCGCGATGCTCGACCGCATGTAGCGGTACGCCGAAGGCCGAACGGGGCGGCGACCGCTATAAGGCGGTTGCCGCACCTCTTGGGTGTTGATTTTAGCGTTCGAGCGATGGC
>NZ_JAQGLC010000391.1 GCF_028293085.1 Sphingomonas bacterium | reverse complement strand
TCAGGCGATCGAACACCTCAAGAGCTATGGACCCGAGGCCGATCTGCTGCGCGACATTGCGCGCTACACGCTCGAACGCGACCGATAGAGGGACTCCCCATGACCATCCGCACCGGAGTCTATCCCGGCACGTTCGATCCCGTCACGCTCGGGCATATGGACATCATCCGGCGCGGCGCGAAGCTGGTCGACCGGCTCGTCATCGGGGTGACGACCAACCCGTCCAAATCGCCGATGTTCGATCTCGAAGAGCGCATGACCATGGTCCAGCGCGAGGTGGCGGAGATCGGCGGCGAGATCCATGTCGTCAGCTTCGATTCGCTGCTGATGGATTTCGCCGAGCGCGAGGGCGCGCGGGTGATCGTGCGGGGGCTGCGCGCCGTCGCCGATTTCGAATATGAATATCAGATGGCGGGGATGAACCAGCAGATCAATCCGCGCGTCGAGACGGTGTTCCTGATGGCCGACGTCTCGCTCCAGCCGATCGCGAGCCGCCTCGTCAAGGAGATCGCGCTCTATGGCGGGCCGATCGACCGCTTCGTGACGCCCGCCGTCGCGATCGACGTCGCGGCGCGGGTCGAGAAGGTCGGGCGCAAGGGCTCCTGACGAATTTCGTCCTTCTTGCCACACGAGCGCCACGGTTGGATCGGATGACCGGCGCTGATGTTCAGTTTGGCGCAAGCGGGGATTTGCTCTAAGCGCGCTAGGCCCGACACTTGCGGGCCAAAGCCTTACGGGGATGTGATGCGTTTTATTGCCAGCCTGATCGCGTGTTTGACCGCCTTTCTTCTTGCCGGACCGGCGACCGCGCAGGTCATGGACCTCAAGGTCGGCGGGCGTCCGCCGGTGCCGTCGACGACGGATCCGGAGAATCTGCTCTATCTCGATCTGTCCGATGGCGGCCGCGTCACGATCTGGCTGCGCCCCGATGCGGCGCCGCTGATGGTCGAGCGGGTGAAGACGCTCACGCGCCAGCATTTCTATGATGGCCTCGCCTTTCACCGCGTGATCGACGGCTTCATGGCGCAGGGCGGCGATCCGAAGGGCGACGGCACCGGCGGATCGACGCTGCCGGACATGAAGGCGGAATTCAATTTCCTGCCGCACGTCCGCGGCGCCGTCTCGGCCGCGCGCACCGCGGACAAGGAAGACAGCGCGAACAGCCAGTTCTTCATCGTCTTCCAGCCGCGGCTCAGCCTCGATCACAAATATACCGTCTTCGGGCGCGTGCTCTCGGGCATGGACTATGTCGACGCGATCCAGCGCGGCGAGCCGCCGGCGAACCCCACCAGGATCCTCCACGCCTATATCGCGGCGGACAATCCCGGGCCTTATGTCGCCCCGCCGCCGCCGCCGGCCCCGACGCTCGATGCCCCGCTGACCCTGCCCGGCAACAACAGCAGCAAGCCGGTCGCGCCGCTGGTGGTGAAGCCGAAGCCCGCGGCGCCGGCGAAGAAGCCCGCGGCGAAGGCGACGGCTAAATAGTCACGGCGTCAGTCGGGCGGGCAAAGGGGCCGCTCCCATGAAGGTCGACCTGTTCGACTTCGATCTCCCGCCCGAACGGATCGCGCTTCGGCCCGCGAGCCCGCGCGATTCCGCGCGCATGCTGGTGCTGGAGGGCGATGCCACGGGCGACCGCACGGTCACCGATCTGCCCGGCCAGCTGCGCGCGGGCGACCTGCTCGTCTTCAACGACACCCGCGTGATCCCGGCCCAGCTCGAGGGCACAAAAGGGGGTGCGAAGATCGGCGCCACGCTCCACAAGCGCGAAGGCCCGCGGCGCTGGCGCGCCTTCATCCGCAACGCCCGGCGCCTGCGCGACGGCGACGCGATCGATTTCGGCGCGGGCGTCACCGCGATCGCCGGCGACCGCGCCGAGGATGGCAGCTTCGCATTGACCTTCGCGGGCGACGAGCCGGTCGAGCTGCTGCTCGATCGCGCCGGCCGCATGCCGCTGCCTCCCTATATCGCCGCCCGCCGCGCCGCCGACGCGCGCGACGCGGAGGATTATCAGACCATGTTCGCCTCGGAAAAAGGGGCGGTCGCCGCCCCTACCGCGGCGCTCCATTTCACGCCGGGGTTGATGGAAAGCCTCGCCGCCGCCGGGATCGGGCACGCGACGCTCACCCTCCATGTCGGCGCAGGCACCTTCCTGCCGGTCAAGGCCGAGGATACCGACGCCCACAGGATGCACGCCGAATGGGGCCGCATCGACGCCGCCACCGCCGACCGGCTCAACGCGGTCCGCGCCAGGGGCGGCCGCGTGATCGCCGTCGGCACCACCAGCCTGCGCCTGATCGAAAGTGCGGCCGGCGAGGACGATGTGATCCGCCCGTTCGAGGGCGACACCGCGATCTTCATCACGCCGGGCTATCGGTTCAGGGGCGTGGACGGGCTCGTCACCAATTTCCATCTGCCCAGATCGACCTTGTTCATGCTGGTCAGCGCGCTGATGGGCCGCGAGCGGATGAAAGCCGCTTACGCTCACGCCATTGAAAATGGCTACCGTTTCTATTCGTACGGGGATGCGTCGCTGCTGCTGCCGTAACGCGCTTCCCGTCGGGTGCTCGATGGTCGGCTCGGCAACGCTTGCCACCTCGATCTTTCGGGGCGTGTCGGCACGCTCGGGTGAGTCACCCGCTGCGCATCGCGCAAATGACGGCAATCGATGGCTTCCCGCTCGGCCGCTTTCGGGCGCCAGAATCAAATGGCCGACATTGGTGTGCCATCCCGTCCATTAAGCCGGAATTTACCATGCCTGCTTACCGATCGTGGCATGAATGACGGGGGCGGAATGCGACCATGACTTTCGGCAGTTTCATTGATCCCGACCGCAGCGTCACCGACGTCGCCGACCTTGCCGCAAGGCTCGAATGCCCGTTGCGCGGAGGGTACCGCGCCATGGACCATGCCCGACATCTGCTTGGCAGAAACCGGCTGTTCGATGCCATCTGGAAGCGATCCTGCGAGGTGCCGCTTCAATATGAAGACCAGTGCTCGGTCCAATATTATTTCGACCTGGTCCGGACATTGCGCGATTTCAACGGCGAGTTCGATCATGTGATCGAAGTCGGCTGCTTCATGGGCGGCTCGTCGTCCATTCTGGCCGGTTGCATGGACCGCCTGGATTTCACCCTCGACCTGATCGACATCCATCCCAACAGGCTGCATTTCTCTTATGAGCGCGTGCGGCGGATGTTTCCGGATGCGGTGGCACGCGTCCGGTTATTCCATGGTGATCTGGCCCATTATGTGCGCTCGGTGATGATGGTGGAAGCGCCGCGATCCACCGTCGTGCACCATGATGGCAGCCATGAATTCAAGCAGGTCGTGAAGGATATGGCGTCGCTCTATTATGTGCGTCAGCAGCTTTTCGCCGTCATCGCCCAGGATACGCATCTGCGAGGCTCAATCGATTCCACGGCCTTTGTCGACATGGCGCTGTATGCCGTATTCGGCACCGATCTGAATTATTGCCCGATCGGTGCGGTTTATCCCGCGGGCGACCCCATATGCGATCCGAACCGTTTCGAAGGTCATTATTTCGTGCCGGGATGCCATGAGGGCATCGTGATCCCGATGTCCTGCAACGAATTCCGCTATCCCCACCCGCTCCAGGCAATGGAAGAATTCCTGCCGGCATTGCTCGACAAGGCGGCCTGAAGGAAAGGTCCAGGCAAGGCCCGGCGCTCGTCAGGGTACCGAGATTTCTAAGGCGGACACTATCTAGTGCGGGGCTGAACAGCGCCGAAAGCTAGCCTATTTTAGATAGGCGTCGTAATTTTCTGCCTTCGGCACCGGACTTTGATGCGCCATTGCTCCCAGGTCAGCGGCCGTGAACCGCGCGACCACTATGTCACCGTTGCTCCGGTGGCGATGTCAGCGGAAGCAGGTTTCTGATCCGGGAGTCGCGCAGAAAAAGGCCGCCCCATGCGAGGATGGCGAGATAAACGCCGAACAGAATATGGGTGAAAAGCGGACTGCCCACGCGCACATGCGTTGCAACGGCCCCACCCATATAGGCGGTCAGCAGGATTGCGCCGAGCACCGCCGTTCGCGGGAAAGCATAGAGCGCGGTGGACAGCAGCCCCACCACGCCCAGTCCCCGCGCCAGCTCGGGCGTTGGCGGATAGCCGAGGTCGGCGGTAGCCTTGATCACCACGTCCAGCGGGACCAGTTTCATCCCGCCGTCGAGCAGCATGAAGGCGATGACGAGCCCGCTCATCGCATGGCCGGCTGCGCGTCCAAATCTGCTTTTCGTCATTGTCTCTTTCCTTGTCTTGAAGTTGCGGGACATCGCTCGGCCGAGCAAAGGTCCGGGCGGCGATGATCGCCTGGCCGAGCCCGATTGCAGGCGGAAATCATCCAGCGGATCCGAACGATGGGGGCGCCCCTCTCTTTAGCTGTTCTTGCCCTTGAGAACCGCCACGATCGCCATGGCGTGGCCATGACCGAGGCTGAATTCGTCCTTCAGGGCGGCGACAATGGCGCCCGCCTTCACGCCGTCCGCAAGTCCCTGCCCCGTGGAAAAACCACGGTCGATGCCCCATTGCCGGAACTGGTCCGGAGTCTTCCCGGTCTTGGCTTCGATATTGTCAAGATAGGCCTGGAAACTCATGGCCGCGCTCCTTCGATTCGCTCTCGCCCCCGGCGAGTGCGCGGCACGACTATCCGATCAGGCGCCTTTTTCTTTGTATGAGAACGACAGTTGCGGCCGCTCGCGTGCAAGCCTTGCCGGTGTCGTGCCGATCAGGTGCTTGACCGAGCGGGTGAGATGCGCCTGATCGAAATAGCCGGCGTCGAATGTCGCATCGAGAACCGAGCTCCCCCCTGTCAGCAAGGCTGCCGCATGACGGGCCCGCTCAATTTGCTGATAGCTGCTGAACGTCATGCCGGTGACATGGCGAAAATGGCGCTGGACGGAGCGCCGGCACATGCGATCGCTATCGCCTTCGATCGCGGCGTCGATTGCATGGCTCCTGGCAATGACGCCGGCATGCGCCAGGCGTGCAACGAAATTCTCCGCATTGTCATAGCTTGGAATTTCCCAGCCTCGGCCCGAAAGCCAGAAGCGGCCATGGGAAAGCAGGGGCAAATCCATATTCTGATGATCGATCAATGTCGCCGTCGGGATCTGGGGCAGATAGGTCCCCAGCCGAAATCGGACGGCCAGCCATTCGCCGTTCGGCGGGCATTCGATAAGGGCACCTTTGGACACGGGACCCCGCAGCGTCGCTGCCGAAAATTCGGGCAGTCTGGTGAAGACAAGTTCGATGCTGCCCTCGGCCATGGACAGGAAGAAGCCGCCCTGCCGGCTCCGGCTGCGCCATATGCGCTCGATATAGGGTGAGTCCGATTCCCGATGGTCGAATTCTATCAGCACCGGTGCATCCCGAAAGTGCAGGTCGCCATGCTGCGAGCGCAATGGGAAAGGCGACAAATTGTAAATTTGATGGCGACCCTCGCACCCAGTATTGATGATCGTGCGCGACGATAGAAGGAACGGCTGGTTTCGGGCAATGGCCGATAACTCGCGAACGACCCCGATCGGGCGCGAAACAGCCGTAAACCATTGTTCCGACCGGACTGTATCGCCTCACTCCCGATACTCGAATTCCACCAGATAGACGTGATGGCCGGCACCGTGCTTCGCCACCTTCAGCAGGTCGATCACGCCCTGGAATCCCGAGCGGCGCGCCAGTTCGGGGGTGATGCCGTCAAAGCCGATCTCACGGATCGACGTCACATGGATGGCGCCCGGTCCCAACCGATAACGCCCGCCGACCTTCACCCGCGGGCTTTGCCAGATGCGGACGCTGCAGGTGATCTCGCCCTGCATCACCGGCGCGCGCAGCTGTTTGGCAAACATCATCGGACCGCCCCTCGCTACTTGACCTGGTTCACCCAGACCCCCGCCCAATCCGGCCCGGGCGGCGTCGCGCGAAACACCCGCACCCGCTCCAGGAACAGCCGCGCCGGCACATCCCCGGGGGCCAACCGCCCGCACTCGCCGAACCGCGCCGTCGCCGTCTCCCAGTCGCCCGCCCGATAGGCCGCCAGCCCAGCCTCGAACGCATCGCGCGACTCCAGTACGCCGGGCTCCACGTCGCCGCGCTCGCCCAGCAGCTCGAAGATCCGCACCGGCTCGCTCTTGCCGACTGCGGCCATGATATCGAGTTCGCGTGCCTCGATCTGCGGGCGCACGCAGTCGATCGTCGCCTCGTCGGCCAGAATCATCGTGCCATAGGCCTTGTTCGCCCCTTCCAGGCGCGAGGCGATATTGACCGTGTCGCCCATGATCGTGAAGGATTTCGAGGTCGGTGAACCGATGCTGCCGACGACGACATCGCCCGTCGCCAGGCCGATCCGGACATGCACATCGGGCGCGCCGCGCCGGAGGCCGAGCAATTCGGGCAGCTCCGCCCGCAGCATGTCGGCCTGGCGCCTTTGGGCGAGCGCGGCGCGGCAGGCGTTCAGCACATGATCGCCCTGGGTGAACGGCTCGCCCCAATAAGCCATCACGCCGTCGCCGATATATTTGTCGATCACCCCCTGATGCTCGCGGATCGGCTCGGAGACGAGCGAGAGATGGCGGTTGATCAGCTTGACCAGAGAGGTCGGCGTCAGCGTTTCCGAGATCGCGCTGAACTCCTGCAGATCGGAGAAGAACACGGTCATGGTCCGCCGCTCGCCCGCCTCCAGCAGCGCGCGATCGTCGCCCAGCAGCCGGTCGACCACGCGCGGATCCATATAATGGCCGAAGGTCTGCCGCATCGCCGCCTTGCTGCGCAATTCGCCGATCATCTCCGCAAAGGCGTTGGTCAGCTGCTCGATCTCGTCGCCCGCAACGGCCGGCAGGCTCACTTCCAGATTGCCGCGCCGAACTTCCTGCGTTCCCCGGATCAGGCGGTGGACGCGCCCCACCATGCGGCGGGTGAACAGGAACGACAGCAGCGATCCGGCGAGGAACGCCGCGATCGCCAGCACCAGATTTTCCCGCGACACGAGCAGCGAGCGTGACATCGTCCTGCTCGCCCGCGCTTCGTTCGCCACCGCCAGCGTCTGGGCCTCGAGCGTCATCCGCTCGATCGCGGCGATCAGCGCCGTTTCCTGCTGCTGCGCATGCGCCTCGAGCTCGCGGATCGCCGCCGAGGGCTTGCCGGTCCCGGCGCGCAGCAGCGCGGTCACCGAGGCGTTGTAGCGCCGATGCTCGCGCTTCACCGCCTGCACCTCGAGATCGAGCCGGCTCAACGCCACGGCGATATCCGTCCGCGGCGCCGTTGCCTGATAGGCGGCGATATGCCGTGCCAGGCGCGACAGGTCGGTGCCGACTCGTCCCGAGAAGGTCGCGAACCGGCTCGCCTGCTCGCCGGCACGCGCCGGATCATTGATCTGCGGTCCGCCATAACGCAGCGCCCGCTCGACCGACAACGCCTCGCCGGAGGCGTTCTGCGCAAGGTCGTTCAGTTCGTGGTCGAGCGGTTCGATCACCTCGGCCAGCAGCCGCGTCTCGTCGCTGGCGCTATTGGCCTGGACGAAGGAATAGACCGCGGCAGCCAGCATCAACGCGAGCAGCGTCACGCTCAGGCCGATATATTTCTGGCCCATGGAAAGGCCGCGCCTCGTCGAAAGGCCCTGGTCCGCGGCGTCGTCGGCCATGCTCTGTCCCCTCGCCGCGACGCGGCGCGCTACATCCCCCGCCGCCGCGCAGTATCGCGCGGAGTGCCGGTGCCGCGCAACGCTTATGGTGCAATGGTTGCGGCTTGCTGAAGGGCGATTCCCGCGGCCGGGCCGAGGCTCGCTCGGCCGATTCAATCCAGTCGAGCGCTCGGCCATAGGGGAATCGCCCGTTCTTTTTGAAAGACGCGGGCGAACCACGCAAGATACTGCGACGGAACGATAAAAATATGAATATTTGTAACTATAGTGTTGGAAAAAGCTGGGTGACAAAATTATGTACTTGGCATTTCATGGAGGAGTGCCATGCCGATCGTACTGGGATCGCCTCCGGCACCCGCATGGCAAGTTGTTATGGCGGTTCCGCGGCTTTTCTTCGTGAAAATGCCGGGTCGGGCAGAAAAATACTTGGCGTTTATCCCCTTCACACACGTTCACTTGAGGCCTGTGTTGATGCAGTCCTTGGTCTTGCGGCATAAACGGGCAATCGTAACTTCTGCCGCAGCGTAAAACTTGGCCGCGCTTTCGGTGTCATTGACTGCGGTACCACCCGCCTTGACGGCGATGTTCAAGGCAACGAAGCGTTCAGTTGAGCAGAGCACTTGGGCGGCTCGCGCTATATCCTCCGGAGCGTCGCCGGATGGCTCCAGCCTTACTGCGGCCTTTCGGACGCAAATGTTGTAATCACGCTGCGCGTCATCGAGCGGCGTGTTCGCCGCCGCCAGCATCATCATCAGACCGATCATCGCGCCCTCCCAAAGATTCGCCACATCGTAACGACCGCGATATGCATGGCAAATGCCGGGGCCTTTCCATCCGTTGATCGAAAAGTGGAAGACGCTCCCGTCTCTGGTCGCGTGGTCTGGACCGGGATCAGTCGATGGGAAGATGGAATTTCTCGCGCCTCTCGATATCGAGGGCGTGACAATTGCCGAACTGGCGCTGCGCGGTATCGCTTACGATCAGCGTCCGAACGCTGATGTAATGCTACAGCTGGAAACCGGCATCCCCGGCAATCGGACACGCATTCCCTTGGCGCGCATCGACTGGAAACCGCTCAGCCCATTTCACAAAAACGGGTTCAAAGGTCCGGTCGAGCTTCGCGGACTGCTGATCACCGGAACGCACGCGCATCCTTTCGAACCGAACTGGATAGACGATCTGCAACGGATGAGGGCGGGCAACCTGCCCGTGGCGATCAAAATTGTCGAACCCGTACAGGCGTTTAGCGAAATGCTTGATTATGCTAAGAATCTGTTTAGAATCAGTGATATAACTGATATTGCGGAACCCGAATGGTCGCCTAAATTGTTGTGACGATATGCCTGTGAAAATACACCTTTTTGAGCGTCGCGCGGCGGTTGGGGCTGCTATGAAGGCGCTCGTCTCGATCAGAGACGTGGGACAGGAAACAGTCGTCACGATCCCCACTTTCTATCCGAGCGGCGCCGTCGCCGCGATTACGGTAGCAGAGGCTAGGCAGGGTTTCCGGGTCAGCGATTCAGGCCTTGCCTATCATGAGGCCGATCTTGTCGGTGCCGATCATCTCTTTGGCCGGAGCGCCAATGCCGTTGCCGAACAGTTCGGCCTTGATTGCATTAATCGCTCCATCTCGATCGAAGTTAGCGCTGACCAGCTTGCGGGGGCCATTGCCGATGTCGGCGCCGCTTCCGTTCAAATTGCGCACCGGATCGTTGAGCGTGTCGCCAGCCGCAACGAAGCTGAGATTGAGGCGCAGTTGTACTTGCGCCTGGTTCACCTTTTCGGGGCGCCCAAGGTCGCAAAGGACGCAGAGATTGCGGGCGCCTCTAGCCATCGCTGGAAGGTGTCGGCGCTCGTCACGGTTGACGGCCGGCGCCTCGCGTTCGAGGCGGTTTCGAACCACCACAGTTCCGTGTATTCCACGGCAACGATGTTTCACGATCTAAGCTTGTTGCAGCAACGTCCGGTCGGCGTCGCGGTCGTTCGCGACAAGCGCGCGATGGGTGACTATCTGGGCATTCTCTCGCAGGCAGCGAACGTTATTCAAGACAACGTTCCCGACGACGCGATAGCGGGATTGGTAGCAGCATGACGCAACTTACGTTGTCGAAAGCCCTTTCAGAAGGGCGATTGCAGGATTTCATCGCGCAAGCCGAAGCGCAGGGCATCGGTCCAGCCGATCCCGCTCAATTCGAGGCGATAGTGGAGCGCGTTGTCACAGCGCGCCCACCATCAGATCAAACATCGCGTTCACACGCTCGCGGTGGTTCGCGCGGAAAGTGAACTCGTCCAGATAGCGCTGCATGTGCTTGCCGCTGATCTGGATATGAGTTGACCGCACCGACGCCTTGAACAGCCGCCAGAAGCCTTCCACGCTGTTCGTGGAGTGCGTCACGTCCTGCCGGTAATCGTAGTGGGTCCATTCCTTCGCGGCGTGCTTCACAGCGCCGTGGATATAGCCGTCGCCGGTGAGTAAGCCGTAGCTCATCAGTTCGTCAGTCGAGACGACCGAGCCCTTCTCGACATTGGCGTTCACGACCGCGCGCAGGGTCGGCTTCTTCACGTCCGGGATGATCTGGGTGACGATGTTGCCGCCTTCCTCGATCATGCCCATGACGATGGTCTTGCCCGGTGCGCCGCGCCCACGCTTACCGCCAGAGCGACGACCGCCCACATAGGCCTCGTCCGCTTGGATATGGCCGGCGAGCAGCCCGTCGAAATCCGCGGCGCCCATCAGCTTGCGGATTTGCATGCCGATCCGGTAGCCGGTCTTATAGGTCACGCCGAGCTGGCGTTGCAGTTCCTTGCCGCTCACGCCGTGCCGCGTGGTGGCGAACAGGTACATGGCGTAGAACCAGCTAACCAGCGGCGTGCGGGTGTCGTGCAGGACCGTGTTAGCGGTCGGTGCGATCTGGAACAGGCAATGCGGGCAAGCATAGACGCGACGATCGCGCAGCTTGTGGAACTCGCCTTCTGCGCCGCACGAAGGGCAATCCATCGTCGTGCCGCCAAAGCGCACGTTCATGATGTGGGTGAGGCACGCTTCCTCGTTCGGGAAGCGCGCGAAGAACTCACGGACCGAAAGGGCGGGCGATGCGGAAGGCGACTTGCTCATGCATTCTGATTAGGCCAATCCCGAACGTGGGTCAAGGGGATAATCGCCAAATACTTTTATCCAAAAGGGGTGACATAATCCGCCTGCGCCGGGAATATCACTTTCGCGCTATTGTCCCCCCGACCCCGATTACATGCCCGATACTTGCCCAGGCGACCCTCCCGGACGCCCCCGCGTCGCCCACCCCGCTTCGTCAAGGACGGGCTGTCAGTTTTCGACCGAAATCGCGCACCAAAACGCGAAGTATTTCTTTTCGCCGACCGCGCGACACCCGGCCCCCGCCCGCATCGTTTCCGGCATCGGGCCTTCCGCTCATCCGCACGCACCTGCAGCATGGCTATCGCCACGCCACCGAATCCGGCTATCGGTTTCCATGGCCGTGGCGACGCCAGCCCGTTGATCCCGTGAAAGGGCCCGAGATACGCATGTCGATCCCCATCGCCGCGTTGACCCCCATCGTCGCATTGACCATCGTCGCCGTGGCGATCGCCGCGCCAGCCGCCGCGCAGAGCGGACGATCGATCCAGCCGATCCCGCTCGGCACGCCCAACGGGCCGTCCCCGACCGGCCAGCCGACACCAACGATCATCGTCGAGCCCGCCGCGATGATGATCGCCGCCTGTGACGCCAATGGCGATGCGAAGGTGACTCATGCCGAGCTCGACGCCTGCCTGAAGCGCAGCTTTGCAGGCGTGGAGGGCGCAGGCACCGGGTCGATCGGCTATATCGGCTATAGCGATTGGGCGCTTTTGTGGCTGGGCGATCGCAACGCCCTGCCCAGCCCCTTCACCATCGACACCGACGGCGACAACCGCATCACCCTGGCCGAGCTCGAGGCGCAGTTCGATGCGCTGTTCGCGCGCTTCGACAAGGACAAGGACGGCGTGGTCACGCGCGCCGAGCTGCTGACGATCAAGTCCGGCGTCGACGACAGCCCCGAGGGTCGCCGCCGTGGCGGCTCGAAACGGTGACGCCGTGACGGCCCCCGCCAGCCCTTCCGGCAGCGACGCCGGCGGCGGCGCGCCGTCGCCCCGCTACCGGCTGGTGATCTTCGATTTCGACGGCACGCTGGCCGACAGCGGCGACTGGTTCCTGTCGATCGCCGACCAGCTCGCCGCACGCTTCGGCTTCCGCACCGTCAGCACCGAGGAAGTCGCCATGCTCCGCGGCCGCACCTCGCGCGAGGTGATCCGCTATCTCGGCATCCCGCGCTGGAAGCTCCCCGCGATCGGGCGCTACGTCCACGCGCTGCTGGCGCAGCAGACCGATCGCATTGCGCTGTTCCCCGGCGTTCGCGCGCTGATCGGGCAGATCGCCGACAGCGGCATGCGCATCGCGCTGGTCACCTCGAACGACGAGGCCAATGCGAAGGCCATTCTCGGCCCCGAGCTCGTCGCGCGGATCGACTGGTTCGAATGCGGCGCCTCTCTGTTCGGCAAGGCCCCGCGCTATCGGCGGGTCCTGCGGCGAAGCTGTGTCGAGCCCTATGAGGCGATCTCGATCGGCGACGAAACCCGCGACATCATGGCCTCGCGCAAGGTCGGCGTCACCGCGGCGGGCGTGCTCTGGGGCTATGCACATCGCGACGCGTTGGTGCAGGCCGGCCCGGACATCCTGTTCGAGAGCCCTGACGAGGTCGCGCAATTGCTGCTCGGCCGGCCCCTGCGCCGCGACGATGAAGAGCGGCGGCGCCAGGCCTGATGCGCTCGATCCCCACCGATTTCGATCCGGCGACCGTCGCCGCGATCGACGCGCGCCTCGGCGCGATCGTGCAGGACGATCGGGTCTCCATGCCGCTCGCGATCGAGAGCGGCAGCCGGGCCTGGGGCTTCGCCTCGCCCGACAGCGACTATGACTGCCGCTTCCTGTTCGTCCGCCGGCGGCGGGATTATCTCAGCCTCTGGCCGCGGCGCGACGTGATCGAGACGCCGCTCGACGGGCTGCTCGACGTCAATGGCTGGGACGTCGCCAAGGCTTTGCGGCTGATCGTCAAGGGCAATGCGGTGGCGATCGAATGGCTGCGTTCGCCGATCGTCTATCGCCGCGATCCTGCGTTCCGCGATGCCCTCCTGGCCTTTGCCGACGCCCATGCCCCGCTCCCTCTGGTCCGGCGTCACTATCTTCATCTCGGCCTGCAGCAATGGAAGCGGGCGAGCGATGGGGACGGGATCGCTATCAAGCGGCTCTTCTACATCCTGCGCCCGGCCGCGGTGCTGCGCTGGATGCGCTATCATCCCACCGCCACGCCACCGATGCATTTCCCGACGCTGATCGCCGAGTGCGAACCGCCCGCGGAAGTCCGGACGATCATCGCCGACCTGATCGCACGCAAGGCCGAAACGCGCGAGCTCGGGCTGGCGCCGATGCCCGCCGAAATCGAGGCGTTCGTCGAAGCCGAATATGCGATCGCCGAGGCGGAGCCGAAGGGCCTTGTCGACGCCAGGTCGCAGGCGGCGGCCGACTCGACATTCCACGAGATGCTGGAGCGTTTCGCGCCACCGTGATTACTTGACATCGTCAAGTATTAATCACATCAGCTAAGCATGGACTCGACCATTCCCGCGCTGCGCGCCTTCAACCGATTCTATACGAGCTTCTCGGGTGCGCTCGATCAGCGCTTCCTCGGCAGCGCCTTGTCGCTCGCCGAGGGACGGCTGCTCTACGAGATCGCGACGCGCGACCGGCCCGTGGCGATCGACCTGCAACAGGTGATCGGGCTCGATGCCGGCTATGCCAGCCGGATGCTGCGCAAGTTCGAGGCGAATGGCTGGGTCGAGCGCGGCCGCGGCGAGGATGCCCGGCGCCGCCCGATCTCGCTGACGGGGGCGGGGCGGGAGATGTTCGCCGATCTCGACAAGCGCCAGCGCGAGGTGCTCGAACAGCGCGTCGCGCCACTGCCCCAGGCCGACCGGCGGGTGCTGGTCGCGGCGCTCGATACGGCGCGCGGGCTGCTCTCCGCGGGTGACGCCGCCGGCTACAACGTCCGCACTTTCGGCCCGGGCGATATGGGCATGATCACCGCGCGCCAGGCGATCCTCTATCATGAGAGCCATGGCTGGGGTGCACCGATGGAGGCGCTGCTCGGCGAGGTCACCTCGGCGTTCCTGCGCGACTATCAGGAGGGCCGCGAGCAATGCTGGATCGCCGAAAGCGGCGGCGCGATGGCCGGATCGGTGTTCGTCGTCGATGCCGGCGACGGGATCGCGCAGCTCAGGCTGCTCTATGTCGAGCCCTGGGCGCGCGGCATGGGCATTGGCGGCGACCTGGTCGGCCGCTGCATCGCCTTCGCGCGCGAGGCCGGTTACACGACGCTCAAGCTGTGGACCCATACCGTGCTGGAAAGCGCCCGGCGCATCTATGCCGGCGCGGACTTCGAGATCGTCAAGACCGAGATCCACAACGAATTCGGCCATCCCGAACAGGGCGAGATCTGGGAACTGGCGCTGCAGGACGGATCCATATCCGGCGCGACCGTCCAGCATTGATTCAAAGTCGCCGCGGACGATGGCAGCAAAGGATCGGACGGCGCTTCACCGGAGCCTCGCCCTGCTCTTTCTCAGCTTGAACAAGGCAGAATGAATTCGCTCTAGCCGGCATGCACCGCGAGCCATACGGTCGGCTCGTCCTTCGCGGTGTAGGTCACCCAATGCCGCTGCCCGCCCGCGATCGTCACGTAATCGCCTGGCCGCAACGTCACCGCCGCCGAATCCTCGATCCTGATCCCCGCCTCCCCTTGCAGCAGCACGACCCATTCGTCCTGCTCCTGCACCATCGGCTCGTCCTCAGGCGTCGCCTGCCCGTGCGAGACGATCCGCTCGATCCGTACTCCCGGCCACTCGAGCAACGCGGTGAAGGCTTCGGCACGACGCGCGGCCGGCAGCCTGGCGAACAGATTGGCGACAGCGACCTTGAATTTTGGCTTTGGCTTCGGTTTCGGGGCTGGCTTCGGTTTCGGGGCTGGCCTGGGCTTCGGTTCCGCCTTGGGCCGCGGTTCGGGCCCCGGTTCGGGCTCGGGCTCGGGCTCGGGCTCAGGTTCTGGTTCAGGCGGAGCCGCCACCTTCTTCCGCGCCTTCACCGTTCCCGCCGAGCTCTTCCAGGTCGCCCGCATCGCTTCGCGCAGATAGGCTTCGACCTCCTCCGCGCTCGCTTCCAGCCGCTTGTTGCCAATGCCGAGCACCGCCTTGTCCGCGGCGTCCACCAGACCATAAAGCCCGAAATCGCCCCCCGGCTTGCGCCGACGCGACGCCTTCAGCTTCAGCCCGCGATGCCGCGCCATCTCGCGCAACGCTTCAGTCTTTTCATCGGCCATGGTGCGCCAACGTCTAGGCCGCGCAAGCGATGCGTGTCGACAGCCGCCGCTTTCCGACGCTAGGGGATCGGCATGCCTCCCCGTTTCGACTTCACCATCCACGCCACCGACGGCAAGGCGCGCACCGGCGCAATCGCGATGCGCCGCGGCACGATCCGCACGCCCGCCTTCATGCCGGTCGGCACCGCCGCGACGGTCAAGGCGGTGAAGCCCGCGGATGTGCGCGCGAGCGGTGCCGACATCATCCTGGGCAATACCTATCACCTCATGCTCCGCCCCGGCGCGGAGCGCGTGGCACGGCTCGGCGGGCTGCATGGCTTCATGGGTTGGGATCGCCCGATCCTGACCGACAGCGGCGGCTATCAGGTGATGAGCCTCAGCGACCTCACCACCCGCTCCGAGGACGGCGTGACCTTCAAGAGCCATCTCGACGGCTCGCGCCACACCCTCTCGCCCGAACGCTCGATCGAGATCCAGCGGCTGCTCGGCTCCGACATCGTCATGGCCTTCGACGAGCTGGTCCCGACCACCTCGACGAAGGAGGTCCAGGCCGCCGCCATGGCGCGCTCGATGCGCTGGGCGAAGCGCAGCCGTGACGCGTTCGACGGTGGCGGTGCACATGCCGAGGGTGCCGCGATCTTCGGCATCCAGCAGGGCGCGCTCGACGAGGCGCTGCGCGGTGAAAGCGCCGCCGCCCTCATCGACATCGGCTTTGACGGCTATGCGGTCGGCGGCCTCGCGGTCGGCGAAGGGCAGGAGGCGATGTTCGGCTGCCTCGATTTCGCGCCGGGCCAGCTCCCCGCCGACAAGCCGCGCTACCTGATGGGCGTGGGCAAGCCCGACGACATCGTCGGCGCGGTCGAGCGTGGCATCGACATGTTCGATTGCGTGCTCCCGACCCGCTCGGGCCGCACCGGCCAGGCCTTCACGCGCGCCGGCCCGCTCAATATCCGCAACGCGAAATTCGCCGAGGACACTGGCCCGCTCGATCCGGCCTGCCCCTGCCCGGTCTGCGCCACCTGGAGCCGCGCCTATCTCCACCATCTCGTCCGCGCCGGGGAGATTCTCGGGGCGATGTTAATGACCGAGCATAACCTGTGGTTCTATCAGGTCTTGATGGCCGATCTGCGCGCCGCCATTGCCGGCGGGCGGCTCGCCGCGTTTGCCGATGCGTTCAGGCGGGATTATGCCGGCCCGCTCAAGGGAGAGTGACTTGCCTACCGACGAAGACGACACCAACGAGATCCTCGCCGCGACGCGCCTCGCCAAGGAGCAGCGCGAGGCCGCCGAAGTGACCGATAACGCCAAGGCGAAGCGCTGGCCGCTCGCGACGATCGGGCTCGGGATCGGCTCGGCGGCGATCGTTGCGGCATTGCTCTACGCGAACCGCAACCGGAAGAAATGACGGCCGAGGCCGAGCGGATCGCGCATGCCTATCGCTGGCAGCGCGCGCTCGGCAATCGGCTGATCGAGACGCCGGGCTGCCGCATCGTCGCCAATCCCGACTTGCCGGAGATCTGGGACGCCAACCATGCGGATGCGGTCACCGCGGCGAGCGATGCGGAGATCGAGGCCGTCCTCGCGGCGATGGAACGCCATCTCGCGCACAGCAACTGGCGCGTCGTCCATAGCGATCGCTTCACCCCCGACGCTTTCCTCGCCCGCCTCGCGCTCGACGGCTATGTCGAACGCCCCAGCGTCGTCCAGATGGCGCTGCGGGGGCGCCTCACGCGCGCAACCCACCCGATCGACCTTCGCCCGGTGAAAAGCGATGCCGACTGGACGGCGCTCGCCACGCTGGTGCGCACCGACCATGACGAAGGCGCGCGAACCGGCGGGCTCGATCTCGATCCGTCGGTCACTGACGCAACGGTGGCGGGATATCGCGCCAAGGGCGAAGCCTATCGCTTCCATTTCGTGCTGCGCGACGGCGCACCGGTCGCCTATGGCGCCCGGATCGTCGCGCCCGACGGCATCGGGATGATCGAGGATTTGTTCACCCTGCCCGCCTGGCGCCGCCAGGGCATCGCCTCCGGCATGATCGCGGCCTTTGTCGAAGACTTGCGCGCACGCGGCTGCGCCACGATCTTCCTCGGCGCCCTGGCGCAAGAATCGGCCAAGGACCTTTATGCCGCGCTGGGTTTCCGGCCGGTGATGCTGGCGCGAACCTGGGTCAAGGCAGCAAGAAAAGGCGCCTGAAGAAAGCGGCGCTCAGCTACCGCAACCACCGCATCCTCCCCCTCCCCCTCCCCCGCCGCCACCGCACCCGCTTCCGCCATCGCTCGATCCTCCCCCGTCACCCGAGGTTCCGCTATCGCTCGAACTCGCTGTTCTGAACCGGTGGAAATCGGACCACCCCGATCCGGCAAGCACGACCGTCCCGAACAATGCGACCGCGAGATCGGTCTCGGTCGTGGTCGGCGC
The DNA here is from genome assembly GCF_028293085.1 of Sphingomonas bacterium. Taxonomy (GTDB): domain Bacteria; phylum Pseudomonadota; class Alphaproteobacteria; order Sphingomonadales; family Sphingomonadaceae; genus Sphingomonas. The sequence goes on along the minus strand of NZ_JAQGLC010000391.1, from coordinate 22,381 downwards.
CCGCTGCAGGCGTTCCGCGCGGGCCCTGGCGTCGGCGAGCGCCGCGATGCCGCCCTTCGTCCGCTTGTCGACCGCGGCCCAGCGGAGCAGCGCAACGACCGCGGTCACGATCAGGAACGCGGTCAGAAAACCGACGGGCCGGTCGCGCGACACGCCGATCATCCATTTGATCGACCCGAAGCCGAGCAGCAGCAAATAGGGGAGTGTCTGCCAGAAGCGCATCTGACGGATCAGCCCGTCGTCCATCATCAGTCCCGCCGACACCAGCTCGCGCTCGATCGGTGCCGTATGGGACTTGAGCGACCGTTCGATCGCCGGCCATCGCACCTCGCCGGGAAGCGCCAGCACGCTGCGCTCGGCCGCCGTGCGGCCCGCATCCCGTGCCTGGGCATGAAAACCGGTCTTCCCGATCATGACGAGCGCACGCGCCGAAAGCAGGCGCGCGACGACCGCGTCGGCAAAGCGGGAAGCACCCCCCGCCAGATAGGCAAGCTCGCCCGCATCGGTCACCTCCACCGCACGGCCCTCGGGACGAAGCCAGTACGGGATGATCCAGCCGGCGATCAACGCGACCGCCCCCAGGATGGCGTAGAGTTGGAGGAAAGGTCCGCCGGTCAGATCGAAGGGTCCAAGCGACATGGTCACATGCTCCTCTACCAGAAAAGGACATGGGCGATGACTGCTGCTCCCGCGAGCAGGAGCAGCAGCCTCGCCATGGTCCGGGGAATGATGACGGCATCGCGCGGGTGCACCCGGCGCGCCTTGGGATCCTCGATCAGCCGTCGCACCGCGCCCGGCCAGACGTCGGCGGGCGGCACTTCGCCGAAAGCGATCTCATAGGCTTTCAGCGTCTCGGCATATTGCTCGAAATAGCGATGCCGCTCATCGCCACCGCCCGCGGTCGGGCCGTGATGGAGCGAGCGGCCGAGGATCTCCGGGCAGAAACGCTCCCAATAGTCCCGGCTATAGGTGAGATGGAGGTGCCAGGCCTGGTCGACTGCGTCGGAGGGGGTCATCTCCCCGTTCCCGGTCACAGCGAGGAAGCAGAAGCGCTTATACTCCTCGATGACGCGCGCAGCGAAGGCTTCGTTCCAGCCATTCTCGCGCGCAAGCCGCGCCGAGAAGGGCAAGGCGGCGTCCGGAGGCCCGATCAAATAGAGTGAAAGAGCGGCCCACACCGGGTGATCGCGGTATGAAGCAGGCAGACAATTCGTCTCGCTCATCTGAATACCCTACTAACATAGTAGACATTCCATTTCAAGACGCAAAAAAAGGGGCGGCTCCTCACGACGCCGCCCCAGAGCAGGAAGGGTCTTCGATCAGAACTTGAACGTGGCGCCCGCCTTGAACGTCCGCCCGATAAGGCCGGCAAAGTGCCAGGTGGTCAGGAAGTTGGGCGCGCTGGCATAGGCACCGGGCGCGATCGGCGCCCGGGCGTTGAACAGATTGCCCACGTCGACGAAGAAGGTGAAATCGTCGTTCACCCGCGCCGTGGCGTTCAGGTTCGTGTTGAGGAAGCTGTGGATGTAGCAGAATTGCGCACCCTTGGCCGTGTCCCCGGTCGCATACTGGTTGTTCAGCGTGCAATCGTCGCCGGCGCGTTCGTCATTGGCGATCGACTTGATCCGGCCGACCCAATAGGTCGTCGCGGTCAGCGAGAAGTCGCCAACTTCCAGCGTGTTCTGCCAGTTGCCGCGCCATTTCGGCGTACCGTTGCCCGACGAGAGTTCGTACGGGCCGAGCGTCCCGGCGAACTTCTGCACCGGCCCGGTGGTCGGATGCAGATCGTACTGGAAGACGTCGGTCACCTCGATCTTGCTGGTGAACTTGATCCCGTCCGAGATCGGTATCCGGGCTGTGGCCGACACGTCGATGCCCGAGGTGATCGCGTAATTGGCATTCACGAACGGCGCGTTGATGATCAGCACGCGCGGCAGCGCGTTCGGGAACAGCGGATCCGGCGCATCGACCACATTGACCGAATAGCCCGGTCCGACCGCCGCAACCGCGGCCGTCGCCGCAGCCAGGGTGGTCTGCGAATAATAGGCATTGCGGGCATCGCCGATCTGCGGGCCGGCCACGATCAGCCCGGTCTTCTTCACATTGTAATAGTCCACCGTGAAGCTCAGCCACGGCACCGGCTCGAAGATCGCGCCCGCGGTGAAGCTGCGCGACAGCTCGGGCTTCAGGTTCGGATTGCCGACCAGGCCCGATCCCAGCTGATAGGCCTGGGCGTACGGATTGGTGTTGCCGCCCGCCACCGTGCCGCCATGCGCGACCTGGAAGGCGGTCGGCGGGGTGAAGGTCGAGAAGCCGGCATATTGGCTGCGCGGGCCCGATTCCGCGAAGGTCGGCGCCCGGAAGCCCTTGGAGAAGGTGCCGCGGAAGGCGATCTGCTTGATCGGCGTGATCTTCACCCCGACCTTGGGCGAGAAGTGGCTGAACCCTTCCGAATAATGGTCGTACCGGCCCGATACGTTGACGTCGAGCTGGGGCAGGATCGGTGCGTCCAGTTCGAAATAGCCGGCCGAAACGGTGTGCGCGCCGAATGCCGAGGAGGTGGTCAGCGTATAGGTGTCGAGCCGGGCATTCTGGTTGTTGTTGGTCAGCGTCTCGCGGCGGATCTGCCCGCCAACGGCCAGCTGCAGCGGGCCGCCCGGCAGCGTCAGCAGCTTCTTGGTCACCGAGGCGTCGAGCGACACCATCGACGAGAAGGAGGGCGTGGTGACATTGGGCGAGACGAAGTTGCGGACCGCCGCGCTGTTCAGCGACGGATCGACGAAATTATAGCTGCCGGTGTTGATCGCGTTCAGCAGGTTCGGGATGTTGATGAACCCATATTGCGTGATGCTGAGATTGTCCTTCGCGCCGACCGCGTCGACCCGCCAGTCCCAGTCGCCGTCGAAGCTGCCGAACAGCCCCGCGCTGCCGCGGATCACTTCGTTGCTCCGATCGCTGCCCGCCTTGATGTCGCCGAACAGATAATAAATGCGGGCGGCGCCATTCGCCGGATCATTGGCATAGGCGGCCGCATAGGGGTTGTTCGGGTTCAGGCGCCGGTCGGCGGCGGTCGCGCAGTTCACGCCCGTGCCGCAGACATAGACCGGCAGCACGATGCCCGGATTGCTCGAGGCGAGCGCAGGCGATCCGCCGAACGGCTGGGTTGCCCGAAGCGCGCGCGGCGCGTTCAGGATGCTGACGAAATCGTGCGAGTAGCTGCCGGTGACATAGCCCTCGATATTGTCGCTGAGCCGGATGCTCAGCCGGCCGTTGAACGCATAGCGTTCCTGCAGCGGCGCGAGCTGGAAATAGAGATCGGTCAGGTCGTATTTGCAACCGCTGCCACGGGCGGCGCCCCCCGTCACGGTATAGCTGCCGCCGGCGCAATTGAGGTTGAGCGACGAATAGTTGCTGTAGGGGGTGCCGTTCGCCTGCAGGCCGCTCGCGAAGGGCGCCGTCCCGCCGGCGAGCGGGTTGTTCAGGTCGGTCTGGTTGGTGCGCACGACCACTGCATTGGGCGTCGGCGTGGTCAGCGTGCTGTCGGCGGTGTTGTTGTCGAGGCCGCCGATCGGGCTCAGGTCGGTCGTGTTGTACGGGAAGCCGCGGCTGTGGTTGGTGACCCTGCCATCATGCTGATATTCGCCGTTGATGTAGAAATTCCAGCCGGACTCGGCATAGTCGCCGTAACCGAGCGTCAGCTCCGCGCGCTGGTGTCCGGCATCGCCTTCCTGGGCGACCCCGGCCTCGACCAGCCCGTCAATGCCCTTGAACTGCTTCTTCAGGATGATGTTGACCACGCCGCCGATCGCGTCCGCGCCATAGGTCGAGGAAGCGCCGTCCTTCAGGACCTCGACGCGGTCGACCAGGCTGAACGGAATGCTGTTGAGATCGACATAGGCGTTGTGGCCGTCGTCGTTGATCGGGAAGTTGGTCGAGCGCAGCCCGTCGATCAGGACGAGCGTGGACGACACGCCGAGGCCGCGCAGCGAAACGGCCGAGCCGCCCGCGCTGAAGCCACTCTGGAAGCCGGTACCGATCGATCCCGCGCTGTCGGCGGAGATCGATCGGATCGCCTCGTTGATCGTGCTGATGCCGGCCTTGTCGAGGCTGTCGGCGGTCAGCACGGTGACGGGCGACGGCGTCTCGGTGTCGGTGCGGCGGAACAGCGATCCGGTGACGACGATATCCTTGGGCTCGTCCTCGGCCGCGGCCTGCGCCGTATCGGCCGGCAAGGTCTGGGCAGTCTGCGCAAAGGCCGGCGCTGCATTCAGGCCGATGAGCATGGCAAAAGGCGCCGCACCGCTGCGCAGGCGCGAAAGTGTCTCGATCATCATTACAACAAAAACCCCCATTGACGCACGTTGCCCGTGCAGTTTGTTCAGGGGTGCAATTACACTCCCTGGATATTATTAGGCTGTCTTCTGGGTAGTAGTTTGTAAAGTGGCGTGAAGTGGCGGTTTAATTCTGTGTTGCCGCCTTGCATCACAATGGGAAAATCAGGGCGCCGAAGATTTACACCGGCTTTACGGGGCGATCCGGGCACGGCTTTCTGATCGAAGGTCTATTATCTCGGAAAATCGCCCTTCCGTCATGAGCGAGGCGCCGGCCGGCCGTTCAACTTGCCGCCATAGATTTCCGCTGGACGTTTTCGGCCCTGGCGCGCCCGAAATCCGGATCGCGCACGATGCGACTCTGCGGTTTCGACAGGATGTTCGACTCCTGTCGCACGCGGCGCAACCGGCATCCTTGCCCTGTGCGGTCCCCGGTGCGTAACATCCCCCGATGCAACACCTGGCCCCCGCCTACCTCTCCACGCTTGCGACCCAGATCGGATCACTCAGCGCCTTTCTCGGCGGGTTCGCGGCAACCTATCTCGCGACATTCCTCACCTTCGGGCACCGCTCGCGCCCCGCGGCGGTCGCAATCGGTGGCGCGGTGACGTCGGCGGTCGGCTTCGTCGTCGCGGTCGTGGCCTCCACGATGCTGATCGCGGCGCTGCATCCCGACGCGCCGGCCGGCGCCGGTCGCCTCACTGGCACGGCGCAGGTGACGATGACGCTCAGCTTTCTGGTCGCGCTGATCGCCTTGCTGGTCAGCCTCGGCGTCAGCGGCTGGACCCGGTCGCGCGCGATCGGATGGGCCACCAGCGTCGCGGCGGGCCTTGGCATGGTCATCGTGCTGTTGCTGGTATTGCAAACCGGGTGACGCAGCGCGTCGCATCCACCGGGACCCAAATGCGCCACACGTCCGAACTGCATCTCGTCCCGGCCCGTTCATGCCCGAGATAGCTTGCCCCGCTTATCGCTTACAGCGAAGCGACGGCCGCGACAGCCAAAGCCGGCGCGCCTGTGGAAGAATTGCGATGCTCCTGCCCAATCTCGCGAGACTGGCTACGCTGGCCGGGCTGATGATCGCCCTGCCCCTGCACGCCGCACCGGCGAAAAAGGCCGCGACGCCAAAAGGCAATGTCACGCGCGCGCAGGTGATGGCGCAGGCGAGGCAGGTGTTCGATCGCGCCGACACGAACAAGGACAATTTCATGAGCCTTGCCGAATTCGGCAAGCGCATGACCATGGTTCTGAACCGGAACCCGCCCGGAACACCCGGCGCACCGAGCAAGGAGCAGGCGCAGAAGATGCTCAATGCCGCCGTTGCCGCATTCCATGCGGTCGACACCAATGGCGACGGCAAGCTCAGCCGGGAAGAGGCGAGCAGGCGTCCGCTGGCGGCATTCGACATGATCGATACCAACCACGACGGCGTGGTGACGCTCGCCGAGAAGCTCGCCGCGCACAAGGCCGCCGCGGCTGCCGGCGCGCTCGAGCCTGCCGGGCCGGCCGGTGCCAGGCCAGTGACGGGCCGATGAAACCGCAGGGATAGACGCCGCGGCCGCATCGTCCTCCGCTTTCCCGCGCCGACGCCGCCTGTTACCCTGCCGGCATGAACATCCTGATCTTCGGGGCGACCGGCATGGTCGGACAAGGCGTGCTGCGCGAGTGCCTGCTCGATACCGGCATCGACCGCGTCGTCACGGTCGGCCGCGCGTCGTCCGGACGGACCGATCCGAAGCTCCACGAGATCGTCCTGCCCGATCTGTTCGCGACCCGCGAGCGGGCGGCCGAACTCGCCGGGTTCGACGCCTGTTTCTTCTGCCTCGGCGTGTCGGCAGTCGGTATGTCGGAGGCCGATTACACCCGTATCACCTATGATCTGACGACGACGGTCGCCGGCCTGCTCGGCGAACTCAATCCCGGCATGACCTTCATCTATGTGACCGGCACCGGGACCAGCAGCAGCGAGCAAGGCCGCTTCATGTGGGCGCGGGTGAAGGGACGCACGGAAAATGCGCTCTTCGCGCTGCCGTTCAAGGCGGCGTATATGTTCCGGCCGGGCTTCATCCAGCCGCTCCACGGCATCGTCTCGAAGACGGGATGGTACCGCGCCATCTACGCGACAACCGGGCCACTCGCGGCGCTATTGGGCAGGATGTCACCCGGGCTGCTGACCACCACCGAGCAGGTCGGCCGGGCGATGATCGCCGTCGCGCGCAATGGCTATGCGAAGACGATCCTGGAAAATGCGGACATCAACCGCGCCGCGGGTCCTCCTGCCGCGCGCTGAGCCGGACAAGGCAAGGGCGGCAACCTCGCGGTCGCCGCCCTCCCCTTCACCAGTCTTTAGCGGCAGATGCGCACGCGGTGATGGTGGCGCCATTCGGTGTGGCAACGGCGATGGTTGTTCCAGCCATTATGGCGGCCGCGGTCATTCTCATACCGATTGCCGCGATCGTTGCGCTGGTCGCGACGATCGCCGTCATTGCGGTGATTCTGGTTATAGGTCCGGTCGTTGCCGCCATAGGTCTGGGCGTCGGCGACCGTCGCGACGCCGAGCGAGGCAACTACCAGGCTGGCGGCGGCGAACATGCGTACGATCTTCATGATAGTTCCTTCCACCCGGTTATCGGGTCAGGCACTTTATACGCGCGGGAAAGGATAGCGTTCCTGAACGCTATTGTATGCTCGCGTACATATTTGCGAAGTAGAGATGGATATTCAGTGAAGATTATATTTCCTCAATTCGGGAACGAATTCATCGTCTGAGCCCACGCACGTCAAATCTGCGCCACCGACAGGGAAGCGCTCTTGCGATGCCGCACCTTAACCCTGCCTCGCCATCCGCCGTCCCGTCCGATTGACACGAACAGCACCGGGCGCGACACCATCGACCGATCGCTTCCCGCAGAACCGGAGTCCGTTCATGCGCCTTTACCGTGCCGCCCTTCTCCTGGGGGCCGCCCTGCTTCCCCTTTCGGCCCAGGCGCAGAAAGCCCCGACCTCCGCCGCTGCGGTAAAACCGCTCGATTTCACCGAACGCACGCTCGCCAACGGCCTCAGGGTCTATGCGATCCGCGATACCGGCACCTCCAACGTCTCGGTGCAGGTCTGGTACGATGTCGGGTCGAAGGACGATCCCGCCGGCCGCTCGGGCTTCGCGCACATGTTCGAGCATCTGATGTTCAAGGCGACGAAGAATCTCGTCTCGGAGCAGATGGACCGGCTGACCGAGGATGTCGGCGGCTACAACAACGCCTCCACCAATGACGACTACACCAATTATTACGAGGTGGTGCCGGCGAACCACCTGCAGCGGCTGCTCTTCGCCGAGGCCGACCGCATGGCCAGCCTGGTGGTCGAGCCCAAGAGTTTCGCCTCCGAACGCGACGTGGTGAAGGAGGAGTTGCGCCTGCGCACCCTCGCCCAGCCCTATGGCAAGCTCTTCTCGATCTACTTCCCCGAAATCTCCTACACCAGACACCCCTATGCCCGGCCCGGCATCGGCAGCCTGGAGAATCTGGAAAGCGCGACGATCGACGATGTCCGCGCCTTCCACGCGACCTATTATCGGCCAGACAATGCGATCCTCGTTGTCTCCGGCAATTTCGACCCGAAGCAGCTCGACGCCTGGATCGACCAGTATTTCACGGACATCAAAAAGCCGGACCGCCCGATCCCGCGCGTGACGGTGGTCGAGCCCGAGCGGACCAAGGCGACCCACGTCACCGTCTATGAGCCGAACACGCCGCTCCCCGCGGTTGCAATCAGCTATCCCCTGCCGCCGGACAACGATCCCGACAGTCCCGCGCTGAGCGTGCTCAACGCGGTGCTGTCGCAGGGCGAAAGCTCGCGCCTGTACGAAACACTCGTCTATCGCGACCAGATCGCCCAGAATGCCGAGACCTATCTCGATACCAAACAGGGTCCCGGTGCGCTCGGCGCCATTGCGATCATGGCCGGCGGGAAGACGGCCGATGAAGGCGAGAAGGCGCTCCGTCGCGAGATCGCCCGGCTGCGTGACGCGCCGGTCACCCCGGCCGAGTTGACCGAGGCGAAGAACGAGATCCTGACCGGTGCGCTCCGCGGCCGCGAGACCGCCGAGGGCAAGGCGTCGACGCTCGCCGCCTCGGTGATCATCGATGGCGACCCCCGCGCCTCCGACCGTCAACTCGCCGCGATCGCCGAGGTGACGGCAGCGGACGTGCAGCGCGTCGCCCGGAAATATCTCCGCGACGAACGCTCGGCCGCGATCCATTACCTTCCCGCCGAAAGCGCGCCCGCCGGGGTGAAGGGCGATACCGTCACGGTCGCCTCCACGGTCGAGGTCGCGCCCCTGGTAACCCCGCCCAATGTCGTCGTGGTGACGCCCGCGGCCGACGCCGACCGGATCGCCCCGCCCGTTGCCGGCCCCGCCCTCGCCGCGGCGATCCCTACGCCGCAGGCGTTCAAGCTCGCCAACGGCCTGAGCGTCATCGTGGCGGAGAAGCACGATCTGCCGCTGCTCAGCGCCTCGCTTGTCGCGCGTGGCGGCGGCGCCAGCGATCCCGATGCGCGCGCTGGCCTGGCCAGCCTGACCGCCGACCTGCTGACCAAGGGCACCACGACCCGCTCGGCGACACAGATCGCCGCCGAGATCGAAGCGCTGGGCGGATCGATCGGCAGCGATGCCGATTGGGACGGCTCGTCGATCACGGTGACGGTCAAGTCGGATCAGGCCACGCCCGCGCTGAACATTCTCGCCGATGTTGCGCGCCATCCCGCCTTCGCCACCGAAGAGCTGGAACGCGCCCGCGCCCAGGCAATCGACAGCGTTTCGGTCACGCTCAAGAATCCCGCCCAACTCGCCGGCCTCGTCGCCGGTCGGGCGGTATTCGGGATCGAACCCTATGGGCATGCTCTGTCCGGCACACCGGCGTCGCTGAAGGCAATCCAGCCCGTCGATGTCCGGCGCGCCTATGACGGCACCTGGCTGCCGGCACAGGCAACGCTGATCCTGGTCGGCGACATCACGCCCGCCGCCGCTCGGGTGCTGGCCGAAAAGAACTTCGCCGGCTGGCAAGCGCCGAAGAACCCGGCCGGGCCGGTTGTCACCAGCGTCCTGTCCACGCCGATCCGTCCGCGCGTAATCGTGGTCGACATGCCCGGGGCCGGCCAGGCCGGCGTCATCGTCGCGCGGCCCGGGATCGCCCGTCGCGATCCCGCTTTCTATCCGGCGAGCGTCGCCAATACCGTGCTTGGCGGAGGCTTCTCGTCGCGGCTCAACCAGGAGATCCGCATCAAGCGCGGCCTCGCTTATGGCGCCGGCAGCTCGCTCAGCGCACGGCGCAACCCCGGCTCGATTTCCGCCCGGACCCAGACCAAGAACCCGACCGCGCCCGAGACGGTCGCGATCATGATCGCCGAGATGAAGCGATTGGGCGCCGAGCCCGTCCCCGCGAACGAGCTGGAGCCGCGCAAGGCCACGCTGATCGGCGATTTCGGCCGCGGCATCGAGACGACTGACGGTCTTGCCGATGTGCTCGGCGATTATGTGGTCGAGGAAGTGCCGCTCGGCGAGCTCAAGGCCTTCACCGCCTCGGTCTCCGCGGTCGATCCCGCGGCGGTTCAGGCGGCGGCGGCGAAGCTGCTCGATCCGACCCAGGCAAGCATCATCGTCGTCGGCGATTCGAAGGACTTCATCGATGCGCTCCGGAAGCAATATCCCGATCTGGAGCTGATCCCGGCAAGCGCCCTGAACCTGGATACGGCGGCGCTGAAGTAAAATTGCCCTCGCCCCTGTCCAGGGGCGAGGGCAGGAAATTCAAAAATTACGTTAACCATCAAGTGTTTCGCTGCGACACACCGCCAAATCAGGGGCAGCGCGAACCGGGCCGATCGGCTATGGCGCAGCCATGGTGTGGGGCATGATCAGAAACTGGTTCCGGATGCGACGGCTGGGCAAGCTCGGCATCGCCGGGATCGTCATGCTCGTCTGCGCCGGCGTCTCCGCCAGCGCCGCGATCCGCGCGATCGTCGACCAGCGGGCCAAGGCGGCGGCCGTCGCGGCGAAGCCGGTCGGCTATGAGTCGGAGGATCATTTCCCCGGCGCCGCCTGGTTCTATGTCGCGGACGAAACCGCCGCGCCCGGCGCCGGCGCGACCGGCACGACCAAGCTGCCCGATATGCCGCTGCCGCCCGAGGCCGCGTCGCTCGCCACCGACGCCTCGATCCGCCCGGCTTTGCCCTTCTCCATGGCCGGCGCCAGCACCACCGATCGCGCGCGCGCGCTGCAATGCCTGACCGCAGCGATCTATTACGAAGCGGCGACCGAGCCAGATGCCGGCCAGCAGGCGGTGGCGCAGGTGATCCTCAACCGGGTCCGCCATCCGGCCTTCCCGGCAACGGTGTGCGGCGTGGTCTATCAGGGGTCGGAGCGGAACACCGGCTGCCAGTTCAGCTATGCCTGTGACGGCTCGATGGCGCGGGTTCCGTCGCGCGCCTACTGGATCCGCGCGATGAAGGTCGCGGTAGCCGCGCTCAACGGGCAGGTCTTCGCGCCGGTGGGCCTGGCCACGCATTACCATACCTATGCGGTCACCCCATCCTGGAACAAGACGCTGGTGATGACCGCCGCGATCGGTGCGCATTTCTTCCACCGCTGGCAAGGCTGGTGGGGCACCCCCGCCGCCTTCAGCCAGCATTATGCCGGGAACGAGCCCTTCCCGGGCCCGCACGCGCGGCCGGCCCAGCCGGCGCTGGTGCTGGCGTCGGCAGCGCCGGCGACGCCCGCTCCGCGTACTGCGGCAGCGATGATCCAGCCCGCTTATGCCCAGAGCAGCATGCTCAAGCCGGTCGCGTCGGACGGCCTGCCGGGCGACTCGCAGATCCTCGACCGCTGGAAAGATTCCGGCAAACCACTGCGCTAGGTCCCTCTCCCGGCGGGAGAGGGAGGTTTCACTTCCCCAGATATTTGTCGAACCACGCCACCGTCCGCTTCGTCACATCCGCCGCATTCGCCGGCCCGCGAATGCCGTGCCCCTCGTCGGGATAGATCACCAGCGACGTATCGACGCCCTGATCCTTCAGCGCGTGCCAATATTCGATCGACTGGGTCGGCGGCACCTCGATGTCGCGCTCGCCGACATAGATGAAGGTCGGGGTCTTCGCCTTCTTCATGAAATAGATGGCCGAGACATCCTCATAGGCCTTGGGATCGTCGTACATCGTCTTGCCGAAAAAAGGCAGCATCCACTGGTCGATGCCGTTGGTGCCGTAATAGCTGATCCAGTTGGACAGCCCCGCCCCCGCGACGATCGCCTTGAAGCGGTTGGTCTGGGTGTTCGCCCACATCGACATGAAGCCGCCATAGCTGCCCCCGGTCATGCCCAGCCGGTTCTCGTCGATCGGCGCGACCTTCTCGACCGCGTCGATGCCGGCGAGGATGTCGCGCAGGTCGCCGCCGCCGAAATCGCGCTTGTTGGCGGCGGTGAAGGCCTCGCCCTGGCCATAGCTGCCGCGCGGATTGGGGAAGAAGACATAATAGCCGGCCTTGAGCAGCGCGGCGGTCGCGCCGCGCGCGCCATAGCTCGGCCCGCTGGCGGCTGCGGGCCCGCCATGGACGATCGTGATCATCGGCGCCCTGGTCGCCGGATCGGCGCCGATCGGCGACAGCAGCCAGCCCTGCACATCGAAGCCGTCGCTCTTCCACGTCACGCTCTTGGCAGCGACCATGGCCGGCTGATCGTCATTGTCATGAGTGATCTGGACCGGATTCTGCACCGGCCCGGCGAAGATCGCGGGGGCATGGGTGTAATCCTGCACCACCATCGCGACCATCGTGCCGTCGGCATTGTACGCCGCGCGGCCGTCGCCTGCGGAGAAGCTGGCGGGACGGCTCCAGCCCACATTGTTGGCGCGGTCGCCGGCGGGCGCGAACAGGCCGTTGCTGTCGCCCTTCAGGCTGGTGCCGTGGATGAGACGGCCCGGCCAGCTGATCGAGGTGACGGTGAGGTTGCTCTTCTCCATCAGGTTCTTCGGTGCGCCGCCAACGAAAGGCACGGTCCACACATCGCCGCCGACCGAGCCGAAATCGCTCATCAGCCCGCCGATATAGGCCACCGTTTTCCCGTCGGGCGAAACGCGCGGAAAGTTGATCTGCGTCGCGGGCTTCGCGATGGTGCGCACCGCACCGCTACTTGCGTCAATCGCATCGATCGTCGCTACCCACCAATTATTGTCGCCATTACCGAGCGCGGTCGTCGCGACGAAGCCGGTGCCGTCGGGCGTCCAGTCATATTCGTAGATGTAGCGGTTCGCGGGCGAGACCGGTTTCACGTCCGCCGCCGCGACCGGCGCGCCCGCCACATCGAACACCGCGATCCGCTGCTCGTCGCTATGCTCGCCGATCTCGCCAACCTGGCGAACGCCGGCCTGGGTGGCGCCCGATTCCTTCGCCGCGCCGACCGTGACCAGCAGCGCGATGCGCTTGCCGTCGCGCGAGAAGCGCGGGGTCTGGGCGATGCCGCCGATCGTCGCGATCGTGCGCTGTGCCTTGCCGTCGTCGATCTCGAGCAGAACGGTGCCGGCAGCGCGATCGCGCTGCAGGAAGGCGAGCGAGCCATCTGGCGCGAAGGTCAGGCCCGAATAGGTGCATTTCGCGCATGGATCGATCGCGCGCAGCACATGCCCGTCCTTGGCGGCGCGAATCGTGATCACCCCGCGCGGGTTGGCGTCGCTGCCCTCGATGGTCGCGATCCGGTCCCCCTTCGCCGACAGAGCGAGATCGCCATATTGGTGCACCGGCGCCGCGATCGCGGGGCTTGCGGTGGCGGCGAGCAGGACGGCGACGAACAGATGGGAGCGCATGGGAATCCTCCGGAACGGGAGACGGGATGCGCGGCGATAGCATGACGGCGGTGCCCCGCAATCGCGAACTGTGATAAGGAGGAGGCGGGGCGAAACCGGCGCGCATGTCGCCTTGATCCTATCCTTCGGACAGACCGGGCTTAGGGTCGCGCACGGGCGGGGAAGAGCAAGAGGGAGCAAGGCCATGGCCACGCAACTACCAGGCGATCAACCCAGCGGCGGGATGGTGGATCGGATCAAGCGGCTATTGACCGCGCCCGCCCAGGAATGGCCGCGGATCGATGCCGATCCGATGACGGTCAAGGGCATCTTCATCGGCTGGGTCGTGCCGCTGGCGGCGATCGGGCCGATCGCCAACCTGGTCGGGATGCTGACCTTCGGGATCGGTTTCTTCGGCATCACCTATCGTCCATCGATCGGCAGCGCGGTGACGACGGCGGTCAGCATGTACGTCCTCGCGCTGATCGGCGCCTTTGTGATGGCGCTGATCATCGACTGGCTCGCGCCCAATTTCGGCGGTACCAAAAACCCGGTTTCAGCCATGAAGGTGGTGGCCTTTTCGATGACCGCAGCCTGGCTCGCCGGCATCTTCCAGATCATCCCGATGCTCGGCTGGCTCGGCATTGTCGGGCTGTACAGCCTCTATCTCCTGTGGATCGGGCTGCCGATGCTGATGAAGGTGCCGGGCGATCGCGCGCCGGCCTATGTCGTGGTGTCGATCCTGGTCTGCATCGTCACCATGGCGGTGGTCTCCTTCGCGACGGCATCGATCAGCTCTTCCTTCATCCGCCCGCCCCTCGTCGCCGATTCGGGCACGGTGAGCGGGACGCTGAACGTGCCGGGCGTCGGCGCGGTCGACATGGCCAAGGCGAATGAAGCCGTCGCCCGGATGAAGGCGGCGACCGAGAAGATGCAGTCGGATGCGGCGACGGGCAACAAGACGGCGGTGCCCGTTGCGGCGCTCCAGGCGATGCTCCCCGCCTCGATCGGCAGCTTCACCCGCGGCGATGTCGAGACGCAGAGCGGCGGGATCGGCGGATTGAACGGCAGCCATGCCGAGGGACGCTACACCGCGGGCGACCAGAGCTTCCGCCTGTCGGTCGCCGATATGGGCGCGGCCGGCACGCTGGCGACGTTGGGCGGGGCGATGAACGTCCAGTCGAGCAAGCAGACCGCGACCGGCTATGAGAAGACCGAGATGGTCGGCGGCGCGATGGTCTCCGAGCGCTGGAACACCCAGTCGAACAGCGGCAGCTACGGGACGATGGTCGCCAGCCGCTTCATGGTCTCGGCCGAGGGTAGTGCGCCGAACATCGACACGCTGAAACAGGCGGTGGCCTCGGTCGATACCGGCAGGCTGGCGGCGCTCGGCCAGTAGGAATCGTCAAGCCTCACCCAGGGATGACAAAAAAAGCCCCGCCTGTTCGCGCAGGCGGGGCCAGTCATTAAGGATCGTTCGCCCGTCTTACTGACGGCCGCCCGAATCCTCGGGGAAATCATGCAAGCCGCGCGGGAAGGGATTGATCGCGACGCGGGTATCCATCTGGCCGATCGGTCCGCCGAAGCTGGCGCGGTGCCAGCGGCCCTGTGCCGCCGTCACGATATCGCCCGCCTCCGCGGTGAAGAAGGGCACGCCCTCGATCTGGTAATCGATATTGCCTTCCATGATGAACCAGAACTCGGTGAAATCGACATGGAAATGGCCGAGATTGGTCGGCGGCGGCGTTGCCGTGCCCTTGCCGCGGATGTTGTTCAGGAAGAAGTGATCGCTGGCGATGAAGGCGCCGGTGCGGGCGTTGGGCTCGACCACGTCCTTGTAGAAATCGAGATAGGGCTTGTTGGCGCCGTCATAGACGCCATCGCCACCCGAGATCACCACCTTGGTATAGGTATAGCCGGGCAGGTCCTTCGGCTTGGTGGGCGTGCTGGTCACCGGATAGATCGGCACGTCGCCGGCCTGATGCACCTCGAGCCACAGCGCGGGCGCATCGCCGACCGTCTCCATCGTGAAGGGCAGGCGCAGCGGAACGTTGATCTCGAAGCCCTTGGAGGCGACGAACGGCTCCTGCCCCTTGATGCTGACGCGGACCTGGCCACTCCAGACGATCATGCCGACGCGGTTGTCGGGATAGAGCACCTCCACCGTCTTGCCGCCGGCGCCGAGCTGATGCCAGTCAGCCATCAGATCCTTGTTGCGCACCACCGGCTGGATCCAGCTCGCCTGGCCCTTGTGCGAGGCGAGGATCTCCGAAAGCTTCCAGTGCGGCTTGTTCGGGGCGGTATAGGCCTCGACCGGAGTCTTCTTGGGCGACCAGCCGTACAGCAGCGGCGCCTGCACGCGCGGGGCGGCCGGTGCACCGGCTTGGGCCGGCGCGGCAGCGGGTGGCACTGCGGGCGCGGCTTGCGCCAGGGCCTGCTGGGCGATCATCGCCGCGGCCCCCATCGTACCGGCAGTGAACAAGGTTTTCAGAACACGCATCAGGTCTTCTCCCTCCTAAAGGACCGGCGCGCGCCGCCGGATTATCCACGAAAATCACCCGCCCGCTCTTCGCGTGGCTCTCCTCGAGGCAGCTTTCTCGAGCGGTCCTATATCAAATATAGGATATAGGAAAAGCACTTTGCTCATGAGTCGCGAATAAAAACGACGTCGCGCGCAACATGGTCGATCCACCGCTGCCTTCGCCGCAGGTGCATCCCCACTCGCGCTTCGCTAGGCTCGACGCATGTCGCGTCAAGCACGCTTGCCATGATCGGCGCCCGGCCTTCGCGCGGCGCGATCGTCCTGCTCGCCTCCGGGGATTTCGCGTTCAATCTCTACTGGCAGAGCGTGATGATTTTCCTGGTCTTCTATTATACCGACGCGCTTCGGCTGCCGGTGGCGGCGGCCGCGCTGACCTATATGGTCGCGTCGATCTGGGACGGGATCGTGAATCTCGCTGCCGGCCTGCTGATCGAGGGGCGCGGCGGGCGCGGCTATCGGCGCTATCTGCTGCTCGGTGCCGTCCCGCTCGGCGTGACGTTCGTGCTCGCCTATCTGCCGCCCGCCTGGGGCGGGGCGGGTGCGTTGGCGGTCATACTCGGCGGCCACCTCCTGTTTCGAACCGCCTATGCGTTCGTCAACATTCCCTATCTCGCAATGTCCGCCCGGATCAGCGCCGACAGCGATGATCGCGGCCTGCTCGCCGGGCTGCGCATGCTGTTCGGCACCGCCGCCGCGGTCGCCGTCGCGATCGGCACGCAGCCGATCGGCGAATGGGTCAGCGGCGGCAAGGAAGGGGCCCGCGTCTATCTGTTCGCGGCGATCGCCTTCGCCGTGCTGGGCACCGCGATCCTGGTTGCGGTGGGCGCGATCGTGAAGGAGGTGCCGACGCCCGCGGATCGCAGCGCGCGGCCGCCACTCCTCGCCGGCATCCGCGCCCTTGCGCGAAACCGCGCCTTTGTGACGCTCAACGCCGCGATGATCTTCATGATCGTCGGGGTCACGGTGCTGGAGAAATCGATCCTCTATTATTTCAAATATTTCGTCGGCGACGAGGGCGCCGGGCGGCTCGCGCTCGCCTCGATGGGCGCGCTCAGCGCCGTGGCGGTGCCGCTGTGGATCGCGATCGGCCGCCGCATCGGCACGCGCGGCAGCTGGCTGCTGGCATCGAGCCTCGCTGCCTGCGGCATGGCCGTTTTCGCGGCAACCGACATCCACGGCGCTGCGGCGACCCAATGGTTCCTGATCGCGATGCAGGCGGCGATCATCGGCCTGCATTTCAGCTTCTGGGCGATGCTGCCCGACACGATCGAATATGGCGAACTGGCCACCGGCGTCCGAGTGGAGGGCAGCATTTTCGGCGTCGCCGCGCTGCTGCAGCGCATTGCGACGGGCGTGGCGACGGGGCTGATGGGCGTGATGTTCGCCGCGGTCGGCTATGTCGCCGACACGCGGCTGAGCGCGCAGACGCTCGCGGGCATGCGCGGGACGATCGCGCTGGTGCCGCTCGCCTGCCTCGTCCTCGCGGCGTTGCTCATGCTCGCCAATCCGCTGCGGCGCGGCGTGCATGCGCAGATCGCGGACACGCTGGCCCGCCGCAACGCCGGCTAGAGCGTTTTCGAGCTGGCTGGAACAGCCAGCGGCTCGGAAAACGCGACATTAAAAAAACTGGAGCGATTCGACCTTGGTCGAACTTGCTCTAGCCGCGCAGCAGCTCGAAGCTTCCCGACACGCCATCGGTTTCGGCCGAGGGCGCCACCCAGAGATCGAACGTGCCGGGCTCGACCGTCGGCTTCTCGTCGAGGCCGATAAACTGCAGATCCGACCGCTTCAGCGTAAACGTCACCTCGCGCGATTCGCCAGGCTTGAGCGCGACCTTCCGGAACCCCTTGAGCTCGCGGACCGGCCTGGTGACGCTCGCCGCGCGATCATGGATGTAAAGCTGGACGACTTCCTCGGCCGCCCGCGCGCCCTTGTTGGTGACGGTCGCGCGCACCGCGAGCGTCCCGTCCCAGCCGAGCGTCTTGTCCAGCGCCAGGCCCGCATAGTCGATCCGGCCATAGGTCAGGCCGTGCCCGAACGGATAGAGCGCCGAATTGGGCACCCCGCGATAATGCGCCTTATATTCCTGCAGCGGCCCCGGCGGATTCGGGCGCCCGGTCGATTTGTGGTCGTAATGATAGGGCACCTGCCCGGCCGCCCGCGGGAAGCTGACCGGCAGGCGCCCGGCCGGGCCGTGATCGCCGAACAATATGTCGGCGATCGCATTGCCGGTCTCGCTGCCCAGGAACCAGGTCGCGAGGATCGCCGGCGCGGCCGCGACCGCGCCGTCCAGCGCCAGCGCGCGGCCATGCTTCAGCACCACGACGATCGGCTTGCCGGTCGCGGCGACCGCTTCGGCCAAAGCCATTTGCGGCGCCGGGACGACGATCTCGGTGCGCGCCTGCGCCTCGCCCGACATATGTTCGTCCTCGCCGATCGCGAGCACCACGACATCGGCCGCCCGCGCCGCGGCGACGGCGGCCTCGATCCCGCCGGCAAGCGGCTGCTCGACGCCCGATCCGGCGGTGACCGTCACCGCCTGCGGATCCGCCACCGCCTTGCGGATGCCCGTCGCGAGATCGATCGCCTGCGCATTGTCGCCATAGACGCACCACGGACCGGTCAGGTCATGCTGGCCTGCGGCAAAGGGGCCGATCAGCGCGATCTTCTGCCCGGCCTTGCGCAGCGGCAGTAGGTCGCCGTCATTCTTCAGCATCACCACCGATCGCCGCCCCGATTCCCGCGCCAGGGCGATGCTCGCGGGAACACGGCTGCGCGCCTTTTCGCGCCTGGGATCGATGCGGCGGAACGGATCGTCGAACAGGCCGAGCTTCGCCTTGATCGCCAGCACGCGGCGCACCGACTGGTCGAGCCGCGCGACCGGCACCTCGCCGCTCCGCACCAGATCCGGCAGATGCCGGATATAGAATCCGCTCTGCATGCTCATGTCGACGCCGGCGAGAAAGGCGAGCTTCGTCGCCTCGCGCGCATCCGCGGCGAAGCCGTGCGCGACCAACTCCTCGTCTCCCGTGTAATCGGAGACGACGAAGCCGTCGAACTTCCATTCCCCGCGCAATATCTCGGTCATCAGCCACTCGTTGGCGGTCGAGGGCACGCCCGAAATCTCGTTGAAGGACGCCATGGCGCTCAGGCACCCGGCGTCGAACGCCGCCTGGAAGGGCGGGAAATAGGTTTCGCGCAACGTCCGTTCGGACACATCGACGCTGTTGTAATCGAGGCCCGCCTCGGCCGCACCGTACGCGGCGAAATGCTTGGCGCAGGCGAGCATCGCGTCGTCCGCGGCCAGCCCCTTGCTCCCCTGGAATCCCCGCACCCGCGCCGCCGCGAAGGCACGCCCGAGCAACACATCCTCGCCCGCGCCCTCGATGCCGCGGCCCCAGCGCGCGTCGCGGGAAATGTCGAGCATCGGCGAGAAGGTCCAGTCGATGCCCGCGGCGGCCGCTTCAAAGGCGGCGGCCCGCGCGGTGCGTTCGGCGAGATCGGGATCGAAGCTCGACGCCTCGGCCAGCGGCACCGGGAAGACGGTGCGATGGCCATGGATGATGTCGGCCGCGAAGATCAGCGGGATGCGCAGTCGCGACTCGGTCATCGCCGCTGTCTGCATCCGCCTGGCCATTTCCGCGCCATTGCCGTTGAACACGCCGGTCAACCGGCCGCGCCGCGCCTGGTCGAGCTGATCGTCGAAACTGGCGCCGGCAACGGGAGGATTGAGGACGCTCGCCGCCGCGCCGCCCCAGGCGGCCGCCATCATCGTCAGCTGCCCCGCTTTCTCCTCGACCGTCATTGTGGCGATCAGCGACTCGACGAAGCCGGGCGCGGCTTCAGCATCCGCTGCGCGAAGGAACGCGCGCGCCGGGCTGCCCGCCCAGGCCATGATCGCGCCCGCGCCCATCAGCGCCGCGCGGCGCGAAACCCGTCTTTCGAGCATCTCCCACTCCTCTTCCGCCGGGCCGCTGCGCGGCTTCGTCCACATCCACGGCGAAGCCACGACAAGCCAGCCGCTTTTTTGCTTGGCGACACGCCATGTAACCGGTTACATGACTCGGCGCCAGCGTAGCAAGGGAAGGCGACGCGCGCGCACTCGACATTTCCGAGCATGAAGACATGCCGGCGGAGAGGCACAGGGGCCAATGGGTCACACGATCAGGGATGTCGCGCGCGAGGCTGCCGTGTCGGTGGCGTCGGTGTCGCGCGTCCTCAACGGGACGGCCACCGTCAGCCCGGAGACGCGCGCCCGCATCCTGGCGGTCGCCGACCGGCTCGCCTACGTGCCGCATGCCGGCGCGCGCAGCCTGAGCCTGTCGCGCACCCATGCCGTCGGCGTGGTCCTGCCCGACCTCCACGGCGAATTCTTCTCGGAGCTGGTGCGCGGCATGGACCGCGAGGCCAGCCGCCGCGGGCTGCAATTGCTGCTGTCCAGCATGCACGACGATATCGAGCAGGCGTCGCACGCGTTGCGCGCCATGCGCGGGCGGGTCGACGGCCTGGTGATCATGGCGCCCCATCTCGAGGCGGCGGCGCTGGTCAGGGCGCTGCCGCGCACGACGCCGGCGGTGCTGATCAACTGCCGCGGTGATGCCGAGGGTCATGAGGCGCTGCGCGTCGACAATGCCGCGGGCGTCGAGGCGATGGTGCGGCACCTGACGGAAACCGGCCGGCGCCACATCGTCCATATCGGCGGCCCCGCCGGCAATCTCGATGCGGAGGAGCGCGCCACGGCCTTTTCGGCGGCGATGGCGCGCCTTGCCCCCGGCGGCACCGCGCGGATCATTCCCGGCGACTTTTCCGAGGAAGCTGGCGAGGCGGCGGCGCACCGGATCCTGGCCGGGGGCGAACCGGTCGATGCAATCTTCGCTGCCAACGACATGATGGCGATCGGCTGCCTCGTCGCGCTGCGCGAGGCCGGTATCGACGTGCCCGGCCGGATCGCCGTGGCCGGGTTCGATGACGTCCCCGTCGCCCGTTACCTCGCCCTTACGACCATGCGCGTCCGCATGGCGGAGATCGGCGCGCAAGCGATTGCGCGCCTTGCCGGCTCCATGGAGCACCGGCCCACCGAAGCATCTGTCGCATTGCACACGCCCGAGCTGATCGTGCGCGGCACCACGGCATTGCCCATGAAACAAACAGAAACCGCTGGGGAAAGGAACACGTGATGATCATGAAGAGAGGCACAGCCTTCAGGGCATTTCTGGCGGCGGCCACCGTGATGGCCGGCGGCGTCGCCCTGCCCGAACTGGCCGTGGCGCAGACCACCACCGCGCAGTTGCGCGGCCATGTGACGACCGCGGACGGCGGCGGCGCGGGCGTGGGCGGCATCCAGGTGAGCGCGCGCAACCTCGACACCAACCAGACCTACGGCGCGACGACGGACGCGGCCGGCGGCTACACGATCAACGGCCTGCGCCCCGGCAATTATGAGGTCACCGCCTCGAGCAACGGGCAGACGGCGACTCAGACGGCCGCGATCGGCATCGGCCAGTCCGCCTCGCTCGATCTCGCGCTCGGCGCGGCGACGGCCGCGGCGGAACCGCCCGCGGGCGCGGACATCGTCGTCACTGCCAACCGCCTGGTCGAGAAGAAGACCAGCGAGGTCGCGACCAATGTCAGCCTCACCCAGATCGAAAAGCTGCCGCAGACCGATCGCAACTTCCTGTCCTTCGCCGCGCTCGCTCCCGGCGTGCGCTATAATGACAGCGAGACCGACAAGGGCATCCAGTCCGGCGCGTCGACCGCAAGCCAGGTCAATGTCTTCATCGACGGCGTCAGCCTGAAGAACAAGTTGCGCGAAGGCGGCATTGCCGGCCAGCAGAACAGCCGCGGCAACCCGTTCGGCCAGCTGGCGGTGCAGGAGTTCCGCGTGCTGACGCAGAACTACAAGGCCGAATATGAACAGGCCGGCGCCGCGATCGTCACCGCCGTCACCAAATCGGGCACCAACCAGTTCCACGGTGAGATATTCGGCCAATATACCGACAAGGGCCTGGCCGAGAAGGATTACATCAACAAGCAGCGCGGCTCGCCCGAGCCGGACTTCCAGCGCAAGCAATATGGCATCTCGCTGGGCGGCCCGATCATCAAGGACAAACTCTTCTTCTTCGGCGCCTATGAGGGCAACGACCAGAACCGTGCGTTCAACGTCATCGGTGGCGGCAACGCGGCCGAGCGGGCGGCGTTCGAGCTGTCCTCCGGCCACAAGCTGAGCGAGTTCGAGGGATCCTTTGTCAGCCCGTTCCGCGGCGACTTCTATTTCGGCAAGCTGACCTTTACCCCGGATTCGAACCAGACCTTCGACCTGTCCTACAGCCGCCGCCAGGAAACCGACATCCAGGCGTTCGGCAACCAGGTCGCGTTCAGCGCGGCGGAGAACAAGCGCAACACGGTCGATACCTATCTGTTCAAATGGACCTATCGGGGCGACAGTTTCGTCAATGAATTCAGCGCCAACTATCTGAATTACGATTTCAATCCGATCTCGCTCCACCCCGATCAGCCGCAATTCGAATATGTCCCCGTGATGACCTTCGGCGGCAAGGATTCGACCCGCCACGAGTTGCAGCAGGATTATACGATCCGCGACGATTTCACCTATAATGGCCTGGACAATCATGTCTTCAAGGCTGGCGTCCGGGTGGACGTGACCGATATCGTGTTCGACGAT
>NZ_JAQGLC010000370.1 GCF_028293085.1 Sphingomonas bacterium | reverse complement strand
GTGTTCGGGCTGATCGATTGCGAGAAGCCGGTGATCTGCAAGATGAACGGCCATGCCACCGGGCTGGGCGCGACGATCGCCCTGTTCTGCGATGTCATCTTCGCTGCCGAACATGCCAAGATCGGCGACCCGCATGTCAGCATCGGCTTCGTCGCCGGCGATGGCGGGGCGGTGATCTGGCCGCAACTGATCGGCTACGCGCGGGCCAAGGAATATCTGATGACCGGCGACATGATGACGGCGCACCAGGCCGCGCAGATGGGGCTGATCAACCATGCGGTGCCCGCCGACGAACTCGACGCGCGGGTCGATGCCTTTGCCGACAAGCTCGTTGCAGGGGCGACCCAGGCGATCCGCTGGACCAAGATGTCGGTCAATATCGGGCTGCGCGATCTCGCCACGTCGATCATGGATGCGTCGCTGGCCTATGAGGCGCGGTCCAACGACACGCCCGATCACCAGGAGGCGGTGCGGGCCTTTGCCGAGAAGCGGGCGCCGGTGTTCGGCCGTGCGCGAGAAAGCGCATGAACTTCGACGAGGGCGAGATCGTCACCTCGCTGCGCGACTCGCTCGAGAAGTTTGTCGAGCGGGAAATGCCGCGCAGCGCCGCGAAAGACTGGGATGCGCGCAACCATTTTCCGCGCGAGGTGCATCGCAAGCTCGCCGATCTCGGTGTGCTCGGCCTGACCATTCCCGAGGAATATGGGGGCCTCGGCCGCGACATCGTCGCGACCATGGTGGTGATCGAGGAGCTTTCGCGGCGCAGCCTCGCGGTGTCAGTGCCTTACATCATGGCCGCCTGCTATGCTGGCATGAACATCGAGGAATGCGGCACCGAGGCGCAGAAGCGGGAGCTGCTGCCGAAGATCGTCTCGGGCGACCTGCTGTTCGCCTATGGCCTGACCGAGCCCGATGCCGGCGCCGATCTAGCCAGCGTGAAGACGCGGGCGGAACGCGATGGCGATGTCTTGCGGATCAATGGCGCCAAGCGCTTCTGCTCGGGAGCGGGGATCGCGGACTATATCTATACTTTGGTGCGCACCGGGCCGGCCGAGGAGCGGCATCGCAACCTCAGCTTCGTCCTTGTGCCAGCGGATGCGCCGGGCGTGACGATCACCAAGATCGAATCCATGGGCATGAAGGGCGCGGCGACGACCGATGTGAGCTTCGACAATGTCGAGGTGCCGACCGAAAATCTCGTGGGCGGCGAGGCAGGCTGGAATGCCGGCTGGAAGATGCTGGTCGGGCCCGGCCTCGATGTCGAGAAGCTGGAGGTGGCGGCGATCGGGATCGGCATCGCCCGTGCCGCGCTCGACGACGCCTGGAGCTATGCGCTGGAACGCCGCCAGTTCGGCCGCGCGATCGGCGAGTTCCAGTCGATCCAGCACAAGCTCGCGGAAATGAAGACCCAGGTCCACGCCGCGCGGCTGGTACTGTATCAGGCCGCCTGGCTGGCAAACGAGCGGCGGCCTTGTTCGGAAGAGACCTCGATGGCGAAGCTGTTCGCGACCGAGGTGGCCAAGGCAGTGGCGCTGGAATGCCAGACGATCCTCGGCGCCTATGGCTATGTGAAGGACTTCGACGCCGAGCGCTATGTCCGCGACGCGCTGCTGATGCCGATCATCGGCGGATCTTCGGCCGTCCAGCGCAACAACATCTTCAAGCTGGCGGGCGCCCGTCGGTGAAGGTCGCGCTGCTCGGGGCGAGCGGCAAGGTCGGACGACGACTGGTCGCCGAACTGACCGGGCGCGGGCATGAGGTTACCGGCATCGCCCGGCAGCGGGCCGAAACCGGCGTGCCGATGGTGGTGACCGACGCGAATGATCGAGCGGCGCTCGCCGTCGCGATCCGTGGCAGCGATGCGCTGATGGTGGCGGGGCGGTTCGTGTCGATGGATGCCGCGGTGATCCTTGGCGCCGTTGCCGACGCAGCTGTGCCGCGGCTGCTGGTCGTGGGCGGCGCCGGCAGCCTGTTCGTCGCGCCCGGCCTCCAACTGGCCGACGCGCCGGGCATGCCGGCCGAGTTCCTGCCCGAGGTGCGCGGCGGCAAGCGCTTTCTTGAGGCGCTCCAGGCGAGCGATGCGGATTGGACCTTCCTGTCGCCGGCCGCGCAGTTCGGGCCGGGCGAGCGGACCGGCGTCTATCGGCTCGGCGGCGACGATCTGATGCGCGATGCCGAGGGCAATAGCCGAATCTCCTACGAGGATCTGGCCAAGGCGCTGGTCGACGAGCTGGAGCTGCCGCGGCATCGCCGGCGGAGATTCTCCATCGCTTATTGAGGCGGGGAGTCCAGGGTTCGGAACTCCCCTCATAGGCCTTATCGCGCCGGCACCGCTGCCCCCTTCTTCGCCTGGCGGATGACATAGGCGCGGACATTCTCCGCATCCTGCGGCGTCAGGATCTTGCCGAACGCGACCATACCCTGATCCTGGAGCGCCCCGTCGATCACGATCGACTTCCACAGCGCCGCGTCGTGCAAGGCGTTCGAGCGGCGCAGATCGGCGGTATAGGATACGGAGGCGTTCGCGCCGTGGCAGACTCCGCACGTCCGGTCATATTCGACCATGCCGAGATCCGCATTGCCGGTCGAATTGAGGCCGGCGGCATCGATCGGCGCCAGCGTCGCGGCCGCAACCTGGGGCAGGGACGCGGTGCCGCCCAGCTTGAACACCAGCAACCGTCCGTTGCTGCGCGGTTGGTTCGGCACGATCTTCCCGACCAGCGCACCCGCGCCGCCAAAGCCTGCCATCACCGCGATATATTGCTCGCCGTTGATCCGGTAGCTGATCGGCGGGGCGATGATGCTCTGCCCGGCCTTGAACGACCAGAGCAGCTTGCCGTTATAAGCGTCATAGGCGCTGAGCACGCCGTCCATGTCGCCCTGGAAGACCAGGTCGCCGGCGGTCGCCAGCGTGCCGCCGTTGACGAACCAGCGCTTCGGCACCGACCAGCGCGCCTTTTGCGCGATGGGATCCCAGGCGAGCAGCTGGCCCGTCGTCGCGGCGAGGATCTGGGCGAGCTGGTCCTCGGGAAATTCGGGTATTGTGATGCCGGCATTCTGCCCCACCGGACGGTGCTGAAACTTGTCGAGCTTCTGATAGGCGCCGGTCGTGAATTGCACCGGGATGTAGACCAGGCCGGTGCGCGGGCTGAACGACATCGCCTGCCAGCTATGCGCGCCGAACGGCCCGGGTTGCAGGATCGCGGGACCGTTCTGGTAATGGACGTTGGGCACGAAATTGGGCCGGCCGGTTGTCATGTCGATACCGGTCGACCAGGTCACCGGCGCGAAAGGCTTGGCCGACAGCAATTTCCCGGTCTTGCGATCGAGGACGTAGAAATAGCCGTTCTTGGGCGCCTGCATCAGCACGTCGCGCGGCTGGCCGTCGATCTTCAGCGTTGCGGTCATGATCTGCTGGGTGGCGGTATAATCCCAGCTGTCCGACGGCGTGGTCTGGTAGTGCCATTTATATTTGCCGGTATCGGGATCGACCGCGACGATCGAGGACAGGAAGAGATTGTCGCCCTTGCCGCCCGAGCGGACCTGATAGTCGAACGGGCCGCCATTGCCGGCCCCGATGTAGAAAGTGTCGGCCTGCGGGTCATAGGTCATCGCATCCCAGGCAGTGCCGCCGCCGCCGCTTCGGCGCCATTCGCCATCGCCCCAGCTTTGATAGGCTTTGGCCATCAGTACGTCGTCCGAGGCCGCGCCATCGGCTTTGCCTTCGGGATTGGGCGTCAGGTAGAAACGCCAGGCGAGTTTGCCGCTCGCCGCGTCATAGGCGGTGACGAAGCCGCGTACGCCCATCTCGGCCCCGCCATTGCCGATCACGATCTTGTCCTTCGCCACGCGCGGCGCGCCGGTGATGGTGTAGCGCATCGTCGCTGGCGCGCCGGCGAAGGTGTCGACCTGCCAGGCGAGCTTGCCGCTCCTGGCGTCGATCGCAACCAGCCGGCCATCGAGCGTGCCGAAATAGACCTTGCCGTCATGCACCGCGACGCCGCGATTGATCGCGTCGCAACAGGCGCTGATCAGATCCTTGCGCGGGGTCTGCGGATCGTAGGACCATAATTGCTTGCCGGTCGTCGCGTCGAACGCATAGACCAGTGACCAGGCGGTGCTGACATAGACCACTCCGCCGACCATCAGCGGCGTCGCTTCCTGGCCGCGATCGCTGTCGACCTCGGCCGACCAGGTCAGGCCAAGCTTGCCGACCGTCGAACGGTTGATCAGGTCGACCGGGCTGAAGCGCTGTTCCTGCTGGTCATGCCCATAATAGGGCCATTCGTCCGCCGATGTCGCGCTCGTCCCGCCGCCGTGACAGCTGGCCGTGAGTAACGCCAGCCCGCCCGCGAGCCCGATGAATGTCCGCTTCATATTATCCCCCAATGTCAGGCGAGGACCGACGACGGCTCTTCGTCGAGGATCACGGTCTTGGCTTCGAGATAGGGCATCAGGCCGAGCCGGCCGCCCTCGCGCCCGATCCCCGAGCGCTTCCAGCCGCCAAAGGCGATGCCGAAATCGCTGCGAAAGGCGTTGTGGCCGACGGTGCCGGCGCGCATCCGCCGCGCGACCTGCATCGCCCGGTCGCGATCCGCGGTGAAGATCGAGCTGTTGAGGCCGAACTCGCTGTCGTTCGCCATCGCGATCGCCTCTTCCTCGTCGCGCGCCGGGATCACCGAGATGACGGGGCCGAAAATCTCCTCCTGCGCGATCTTCGCGTCGTTGCGCACGTCGCCGAACAGCGTGGGTTCGAGATAATAGCCGCGGTTGAAACCATGCGGCCGGCCGCCACCGGTGGCGAGGGTGAAGCCGTCCGCCTTGCCGCTCTCGATATAGGATTCGATGCGGTCGCGCTGCCGCTGCATCGACATCGGTCCCATCTGGGTGGCGAGATCGAACGGGTCGCCGATCTGGACCTGCTTCAGCGCATCGGCGATGCCTTCGAGCAACGCGTCGTGGCGATGCTGCGGCACGATCACCCGGCTGAGCGCCGAGCAGAATTGCATGCCGAGCATGCCGACCTGCGGCGCGATCGCGCTGACCACGATATCCAGCGGCGAATCATCGAGCACGACGGCCGCGGACTTGCCGCCCAGCTCCAGGGTCGCACGCGCCATGCGCCCGCCGCAGATCGAGGCGACGCGCTGGCCGACCGCGCTCGATCCGGTGAAACTGATCTTGTCGACCCCTTCATTGCGCACGAGCAGCTCGGAGACGTCGCGATCGGCCATCAGGATATTGATCACGCCGGGCGGCAGGCCGAGTTCCTGGACGATCTCGCCGAGCAGCACCGCCTCGAGCGGCGCCTCCGGCGACATCTTCACCACCAATGTGCAGCCGGCGAGCAAAGCGGGGGCCAGCTTCGACGC
>NZ_JAQGLC010000366.1 GCF_028293085.1 Sphingomonas bacterium | reverse complement strand
TCAGGCGCCTTGCGGCGCCGGGGTGCCAAACGGACCCTTGGGCCGCCGCGTCTTGGGAATCGAGGTGCCGCCGGCCGGACCCGACGGGCCCTTGAGGTCGCTGTCGATCCGGCCGATCTCCTCGCCGGCGATCAGCTTCTTGATCTCGTCGCCCGACAGGGTCTCATATTCGAGCAGCGCGCCGGCGAGCAGGTGCAGCTGGTCGAGATGCTTGCTGAGCAGTTCCTTGGCGCGATTGAGGCCGCCTTCGACGATCGTCTTGATCTCGTCGTCGATCAGTTGCGCGGTCTGGTTGGACATGCGTACCGGGCGGCTCGACGAATAGCCGAGGAAGCTCTCGCCCTCGGGCTCGGCATATTCGAGCGGGCCGAGCTTGTCCGACATGCCCCAGCGCGTGACCATGTCGCGCGCAAGGCCGGTCGCATACTGGATGTCGCTCGACGCGCCCGACGAGACCTTGTCGTACCCGAAGATCACTTCCTCGGCGACGCGACCGCCCATCGAGACGGCGAGGTTCGCGTACATCTTGTCGCGGTGATAGCTGTAGGAATCACGTTCCGGCAGCCGCATGACCATGCCAAGGGCTCGGCCGCGCGGGATGATCGTCGCCTTGTGGATCGGATCCGATGCCGGCTCGTGGATCGAGACGATGGCATGGCCTGCCTCATGAGAGGCGGTCATGCGCTTCTCGTCCTCGGTCATCACCATGGAACGCCGCTCGGCGCCCATCATGACCTTGTCCTTGGCCTCCTCGAACTCGGCCATGGCGACGAGGCGCTTGCCCTTGCGCGCCGCGGTCAGCGCCGCCTCGTTGACGAGATTGGCGAGATCGGCGCCCGAGAAGCCCGGCGTCCCGCGCGCGATGACGCGCGGATCGACGTCGGGCGCCAGCGGCACCTTCTTCATATGGACCTGGAGGATCTTCACCCGGCCTTCGATATCCGGGCGCGGCACCACGACCTGGCGATCGAAGCGGCCGGGACGCAGCAGCGCGGGATCGAGCACATCAGGCCGGTTGGTCGCGGCGATGATGATGATGCCTTCGTTCGCCTCGAAGCCGTCCATCTCCACCAGGAGCTGGTTCAGCGTCTGCTCGCGCTCGTCATTGCCGTTGCCGAGGCCCGCGCCGCGATGGCGGCCGACCGCGTCGATCTCGTCGATGAAGACGATACACGGGGCCGATTTCTTGGCCTGTTCGAACATGTCGCGCACGCGGCTCGCGCCGACGCCGACGAACATCTCGACAAAATCGGAGCCCGAGATGGTGAAGAAGGGCACGCCCGCCTCACCCGCGATGGCGCGGGCGAGCAGGGTCTTGCCGGTGCCGGGCGCGCCGACCAGCAAGGCGCCCTTGGGGATCTTGCCACCGAGCCGGGCGAACTTGGTCGGGTCCTTCAGGAACTCGACGATCTCCTGCAGCTCCTCGCGCGCCTCGTCGATGCCGGCAACATCGTCAAAGGTCACCTTGCCCTCGCGCTGCGTCAGCATCTTCGCGCGGCTCTTGCCGAAGCCCATCGCGCCCGAGCCCGAATTCTTCTGCATCTGGCGCAGCACGAAAAAGGCGATGCCGAGGAACAGCAGGAAGGGCAGCGACTGGGCGAGGAGATATTGCCAGATCGGCATGCCTTCCTCGGGCTTGGCGCTGATCGTCACGTTCTTTTCGCGCAGGCGATCGGTCAGGCGCGGATCCTGCGGCGCATAGGTGCGGAACTTGGTATTGTCGGAATAGGTACCGGTGATGACCTCGCCCGCGACGTTCACATCCTTGACCGAACCGTCCTGAACCTTGTCGAGGAAGGTCGAATAAGGGATGGTGCTGCTCGCGGCCGGCTGGGTGCGGCCGTCGATCAGCGTGACGAACAACGCCAGCGCGACGAGGATGCCGACCCAGATCAACAGGCTCTTCATCCAGGGATTGCCGCCCCCGTTATCCGGGCTCTGCTGCTTCTCATTGTCGTTCATGGGTATCCGGTACCTTTCACCGTACAAGATAAGCGGTGCGAGGTTAATGGCAATGGAACAAGTCGCAGCAATCGTCGATCAGTGCGATCGGCGCGCCGGGGCTTCGCGAAAATGCCAGATGTCGCCCTTCGCCGAGGCCATGACACCCGCCTGGGTGGCCGATTTGCCGGCTTCGAGGGAATCGAGCAACGGCTCGATGTTGGTCGCATCGGACCAGTCCGGCGCCTCGCTTGCCGTGTCCGCGCGAACCGCGGCGATCGACCGGCGCGCAAGCCGCCGCCGCGCCTCGCGGGGAAGCCCGGCGATCGACAGCTCGATCGCGCCGCCACGGACCAGCGCCCGTTCGTCCCAGAGCAGGTCGATCAGCGCGCGAAGCTCGGCATCGGCCTCAGCGAGATGCGCGGCTGCGCGCGCGACCAGCCCCGAATCGATCCACGGCGCCGCGCGGAGCAAGGCGCGGAATCGCGTCCGATCGAAGCGGTCGTCGGCGTTGCTCGGATCGTCGACAAAGGGAATCGCCGCGGCTTCCGCCACCGCACGCAGCGCGACCCCACGCCAGTCGAGCAACGGCCGGACGATCGCCAGCACCGCCGCGCCGACCCGGATCTCCTGTCGGGCCCGGATGGCCGCCAGTCCCGACAGGCCCGAGCCTCGCGCGGCACGCATCAGGAAGGTCTCGGCCTGATCGTCGGCATGATGCGCCGTGGCGAGCGTGGCGGCGCCAGCTTCGACCGCCCAGCGCCGGAGCAGCGCATAGCGTTCCTGCCGCGCCCAGGACTGAAGGTTGTCGCTGGCCTCGGGAGGGATCGTGATGCGCAAGATTGCGTGCGTTACCCCGATCTCGGCGCAATAGCCGGCGACCATCGCCGCCTCATCCGCGGATTCCGGCCGCAATCCGTGATCGACCGTCGCGGCGACGACCTGCCCGGGAAAGGCCGCGGCAGCGAGCGCGAGCATCGCCATGCTGTCGGGACCGCCGGAGACGGCCAGCGCGATGCGTTCATTCGCCCCGGGGGCACGCCCTGAAACCGTCCCGAAAGCGCGCCGAAAGCGCGCCACGAGCGCCGGATCGGGCGCGTTCACCTCACTTGCACTTGGCCTCGGTGCGGCCACGGGCTATGTCGGCCTTCATCGGATCGGCGATCTTCGAGCCGTAGACGTCGCTGAGCTCGCCATAGACCTTGCAGGCGTCGGCCGGCTTGCCGAGCTTCATCAGCGCCTGGGCAAGATAATAAAGACTGTCGGGCGCGCGGTCGCCGGTCGGCATCTTCTTGTAATTGTCGTAAAAGGCGATCGACGCGAGCGAGGGCTTGTCCTCGTCGAGATAGGACCGGCCGAGCAGGTTCTGCGCATAGCTGGCGCGCTTGTGCTTGGGATAGGTCGCGACGACGGTCTTGAACTGCGCCTCGGCCTCCGGGAAGAGCTTCGCCTGCCACAGGCGGTAGCCATAGAGATAGGCATCCTCGGCGGGATCGTCGCTGACCGGCCGCTCGATTGCCGCGACCTTCGCCGCACGGGCGGGGTCTTTGGTGGCGGTCGCTGGCTTGGTGGGCGTTACCGGGGGCCTGGTTCCGGTCGCCGTCCCCGTCGCCGGTGTCGTTACAGGCTTCGTCACCGGCCTGGCCGGCGTCACCACTGTCGTGCCGGGAGCCTCGAGCGCGCCAGAGGTGGTGCCGACCGCCGAGGCGCCGTCCTCGAGCGCCTTCAGGCGCGCGTCAGTGGTGCGCTTATAGGCGTTGAAGGCGTCCTCGAGCAGTTGCACCCGGTGCTGGGTCGTCTCGATCTGCCCGGTCATGCCGGTCATCTGCGTCTCGAGCGCGTTCACCCGCGCGTCGAGATCGGCGACCGGGCTGTCCGACGGGCTGCCGGGCAGCGCCATGTTGGGCGAGGTCGGCGCATTGTCGGGCTGGACATATTGATCCCTGCCGCCCGGAAAGACCTTGCGCTGGACCGCGCGCATCTCGCTTTCGAGCCGGTCGACGCGGCCCTCGATCGCCGCCTGGGCATGCGCGGCCTGCGGGGCAAGGCCGAAGCCCGCCACCATCATCGCCGTCGTCGCCATCATCCAATATTTGCGCATTTACACACCCCCCCGGTGCGGTGAACGTCCGGGTATAGCTGACACGGTCATCCTGTCGCCAGCCTTAAGGTGCAGGAGTCGCTGAAGGAACGGGCGTGCTCGCCGCGGGCGGGGTCACCACCGGCAGGCTGGTCGTCGATGTCGCCGATGGGCTCGGGGTGCGGCGCGGCCTGGGCTGCGTCGTCCGCGGCGCCGATGTCGCGGCCGTCGCCGGCACGGCACCAATGGGGGTCGCCGTCGGCACGGGCTGCGGCGTGCCATTGGCGCGCGCCGTGAGCGCGGCGGCGCTGATCCCGACATCCTTGATCGCCACCGCACCGTCGCCGAGCGGCGCCACCGCCGATCCGTTGAGCAGCACCTGGAGCTTGTCGGGCCGGCCGACATTGATCATCGGATTATTGGCGTCAGCGGGCACGTCGAAGCGATCGCCGGGCTTCAGCGTGTTTTCGTAGAGCGTCTTGCCGGTCGCGTCGTAGATCCGGACCCAGACCTCGTCGGTCGCGGTCAGCGTGACCTGTCCGCTCCCCGCGGGCGTCGGCGCGGCTTCGGGCGGGGCCTCCTGCACATTCTCGGTCGCCTCGGCGACGGGTGCCGGCTGCGCTTCCTCGCCACGGAACAGATTGGTGCCGTACCACAGGCCGACCGCGATCAGCAGAAGCACCGCGACCGCGCCGGCGATGATGGCGATGCCGCTGGTCGGCCCGCCGGAGCTGTCGGTGACCTCATAGGCTTCATATTCGGTGCGCCGCGTGGCCTGATCGTTCTGGCCGCGGACGTCGCGCGCGATCGCCACCTCGTCCGCGCCGACCGCGCGGGCGTAGGCCTTGGCGAAGCCGACCGAATAGGTGATCGACGGCAAGGCCGCGAAATTGCTCGTCTCGACCGCCTCGAGCTGGCGGACCGGGATGCGGGTGCGCGCCGCGATCTCGGCCAGCGACAGGCCCTGCGCCTCGCGCGCCTCACGCAGGCGCTCGCCCGCGGTCTTGGGGAACAAGGTCGCTTCTTCGCCGGAATCGGTATCGGTCATGCTCGTCTCCGGCCAGGCAGGTTGCGCCCTATATTTTGATCCTGCGCCGCCGCGTGTCTCACAAAGCGCTCGGCACCTGTCAACGCCTCGCGGCGCCGCCCGTCACGCTATCACGCCAGTTCGACGCCGCTTTTCGTCGCCCAGTCGAGCAAGGCGCCGCGCATGTCGCGCGGCGGCGCGGCAAGCAGCGTCTCCATATGCGCCATCAGCGCCGGCCGGTCGAGCGATCGCACCATCGCCTTGATCGGCCCGACCGCCGCCGGCGTGATCGACAGCCGCTCGATGCCGAGCCCGATCAGCGCCATCGCCTCCAGCGGCCGTCCGCCCATTTCGCCGCACACAGCGAGCTGCACGTTCGCATCGCGCGTCGGCGCGACGAGACGGCGCAGGAAACGCAGTATCGCCGGGCTGAGCCAGTCATAACGCTCGGCGAGCCTCGGATTGGCGCGGTCAGCGGCGAACAGGAATTGCGTCAGATCGTTGGTGCCGACCGACAGGAAATCCACATTGGGCAAGAGCAGATCGAGCTGCTCGGCGAGCGCCGGCACTTCGAGCATCGCGCCGTAGCGGATCTCGAGCGGCAGCTTGCGCCCGCGGGCGGCCATCCATTCGCGCTGCGCCTCGAACAGGGCGCGCGCCTCGTCGAACTCCCAGGGCTCGGAGACCATCGGGAACATCACGTTGAGCGTGCGGCCCGCCGCCGCCTCGAGCAGCGCGCGCGCCTGCACCTTCATCAACCCCGGCCGGCCGAGCGCGAGCCGCAGCGCGCGCCAGCCCATCGCCGGGTTCTCCTCGTCGGCATCGTCCTTGTTGAGATAGGGCAAGGCCTTGTCGCCGCCGATATCGACGGTGCGGAAAATGACCGGCCGGTCGCCGGCAGCGTCGAGCACGTCCTTGTAGAGGCGCAGCTGACGCTCGCGCGCCGGCAGCGCGGCGGAGATGAGGAACTGGAATTCGGTGCGGAACAGGCCGATGCCGTCGGCCCCGGTCATGTCCAGCGCCGCCACATCGTCGCGCAGGCCGGCATTGACCATCACCGTCAGGCGGTGGCCGTCCTTGGTGATCGGCGCCTCGGTCTTCAGGGCGGCGAAGGCGGCGCGGCGTTTCTGGCGCAGATCGAGCCTGGTCTCGAACGCCTCGGCCATCGCGGCGGAGGGCCGGGCGAAGACATTGGCCTCGGTCACGTCCAGCAGCAGCAGATCGCCCTCGCCGATCAGGCGGCGGACACCCTTCACCCGGCCGAGCACCGGCACGCCCATGGCGCGCGCGACGATGGTGACATGCGCGGTGAGCGAGCCTTCCTCCAGGATCACGCCCTTCAGCCGGCGGCGGTCATATTCGAGCAGCTCGGCGGGCCCGAGATTGCGCGCGATCAGGATCGTGTCCTGGCGCAGGCCCATCTGCGCCGCGGTGCCCATCTGGCCCGAGACGATGCGGAGCAGCCGGTTCGACAGGTCCTCCAGATCGTGCATGCGATCGGCGAGCAGGGGATCGTCGATCTGACGCATGCGCATGCGGGTGCGCTGCTGGACGCGCTCGATCGCCGCCTCGGCGGTGAGGCCCGAATCGATCGCCTCGTTGATGCGGCGGCTCCAGCCCTCGTCATAGGCGAACATCTTGTAGGTCTGGAGCACCTCGTCATGCTCGCCGCCGACACCGAATTCGGCCTGGGCCGCCATGCGCTCGATCTGCTCGCGCATCTTGTCGAACGCGGCATAGACGCGGTGGCGCTCGGCCTCGGTATCCTCGGCGACCGTATGCTCGATGGTGATGCGCGGCTGGTGGAACACGGCATAGCCCGAGGCCATGCCGTCGACGAGCTTGAGGCCGAGGATGCGCATCGCCGCGGTCGATTGCGGGCGCGCCGACGCCGCCCCGCTCGCATCGGCCAGATCGGCATTGGCGATCAGCTCGCTCAGCACCATGGCGACGGTCTGCAGGGCCTCGATCTCGACATCGTCATATTTATGGGGATCGGCATGCTGGACGCAAAGGACGCCCACCGCACGTTCGCGTCGGATGATCGGAACGCCGGCGAAGCTGTGGAATTTCTCCTCGCCCGTTTCGGGCTTGTAGGCGAAATCGGGGTGGCTCGCCGCCTCGTCGAGGTTGAGCGTCTCGACCTCCTGCGCGATCGTGCCGACCAGCCCCTCGCCGAGCGCGAGCTTGGTGACGTGCACCGCCTCCTGCGCGAGGCCGCGGGTGGCGTAGAGCTCGAGCACGCCGTCGCGCAGCAAATAGATCGAGCAGACCTCGCTCGACATCGCCTCGCCGACGATCTGGACCACCGAATTGAGCTTCGCCTGCGCCGCGGTGCGCGACGCCATCACGTCGTGGAGGCGGACGAGGATCTCACGGGCAGAGGCGGCGGCGGTCGGCATGCTCGGGCGCTAACAGATTGTGACGGGCTGAGCCATAATGCGGCGCAACAAGAAAAACCGTTCCGGAATGAAGGTCCGCCCCTAGTCGAACAGCCCGTCCTGGCTGCTGGCCGGCGGGGTGAGGCCGAGATGCTTCCAGCCGCCGGCGTTCAGGCAGCGGCCGCGCGCGGTGCGGGCGATCAGGCCGAGCTGGATCAGATAGGGCTCGATCACTTCCTCGACCGTGTCGCGCGGTTCGCTCAGCCCGGCCGCCAGCGTTTCCACCCCGACCGGGCCGCCGCGATAGACGTCGGCGATCATCATCAGATAGCGCCGGTCCATCGCGTCGAGGCCGAGCTTGTCGACTTCGAGCCGGTTGAGCGCGGCATCGGCCGCTGCGGCATCGACCGTCGCGTTGCCTGCGACATTGGCGAAATCGCGTACCCGCCGCAGCAGCCGGCCGGCGATGCGTGGGGTGCCGCGCGATCGGCGGGCGATCTCGTGCGCGCCGTCGGGGGAGACGTGCAGATCGAGCAGCGCTGCGGCGCGCGCGACCACTTTCTCCAGCTCGTCGACGGTATAGAAATTGAGCCGCACGGGGATGCCGAAGCGATCGCGCAGCGGCGTGGTCAGCAGCCCCTGGCGCGTCGTCGCGCCGACCAGGGTGAAGCGCGGCAGATCGATCCGGACCGAGCGGGCGGACGGCCCCTCCCCGATCATCAGATCGAGCGCGCGGTCCTCCATCGCGGGATAGAGCACTTCCTCGACCGCGGGCGCGAGGCGGTGGATCTCGTCGATGAACAGCACGTCGCCATCCTCGAGATTGGTCAGCAGCGCCGCGAGATCGCCCGACTTGGCGATGACCGGGCCCGAGGTCGCGCGGAACCCCACGCCCATCTCGCGCGCGATGATCTGGGCGAGCGTGGTCTTGCCGAGCCCGGGCGGGCCGAAGAACAGGACATGATCGAGCGCATCGCCGCGCGATTTCGCCGCGGCGATGAAGATGCGCAGATTCTCGCGCGCGCCCTTCTGCCCGACAAACTCGTCGAGCGTCTTCGGGCGCAGCGCCGCGTCGATATCCTCGGGCTTGCGCGCGGGCGTCAGGAGGCGGTCGCTGTCAGTCACTGAGCGGCGATAGCGCGCCGACGCTGGCGGGGGCAAGGCGCGCGCATTATGGAGGCGCGATGAGCGAGCTTCCCGACCTGTATCTCCCCGCCGCCATGGCTGGATCCCTGATGGACGAACTGGCCAGGCGCTTCCGCGTGCACCGCGACAATCCGCCGGCCACGACGCGCGCGATCGTCGGCGGCGGGACGGTGCTGGTCGACCAGGCTTTGCTCGACAGGCTGCCCGCGCTGGAGATCATCTCGATCAACGGGGTCGGATACGACCGGGTCGATCTCGACGCGGTGCGCGCCCGAGGCGTGCGGGTGACGACGACGCTCGACGTGCTGACCGACGATGTCGCCGACCTCGCGATCGGGCTGATGCTGGCCGTGGACCGGCGGATCGCGGCAAACGATCGCGCGGTGCGGGCGGGCGGCTGGAACGTGCCGCTCGGCCGGCGCACGAGCGGGCGGCGGATCGGCATTTTCGGCTTCGGCAAGATCGGGCAGGCGATCGCAAAGCGCGCGGCGCCCTTTGCCGGGGAGGTGCTGTATACCGCTCGGCACGAACGGCCGGATGCGGGGTTCCGCTTCGTGCCCGATATCGGCGCGCTGGCCGAGGCCTGCGATACGCTGGTCCTGATCGCCCCGGGCGGCGACGCGACGCGCAACATCGTCGATGCGGCGGTGCTGGAGAGACTTGGGCCCGCCGGCGTGCTGATCAACGTCGCACGCGGCAGCCTGGTCGACGAGCCGGCGCTGATCGCGGCGCTGGAGGCCGGGACGATCGCCGGCGCGGGGCTCGACGTGTTCGAAGACGAACCGCGTGTGCCCGATGCGCTCAAGGCGATGGACCAGGTCGTCCTCGTGCCGCACCAGGGGAGCGCCACGGTAGAATGCCGCGCTGAAATGGCGGCACTCGT
>NZ_JAQGLC010000354.1 GCF_028293085.1 Sphingomonas bacterium | reverse complement strand
CGCCGATCCTCGCTCGAGATGGAATCGCCCCGCTTCGCCCATACCCACCGCTATGCGGTCGACTGGGATGCGGTGAACCGGCTCAACGACGACGCTCACGTCAACGGCATCGCCCAGATCGCGCCGTTCGACGTGGCCGCCAAGCAGGCTTTGCTCGAAGCGACCGGCATCGAGGACCGGGCCGAGCTGATCATCCAGCTGATGCAGTTCTTCGGTCGGCACGACGGTGAGGATTCGGTGACGTTACAGTGAGCGGGCAATGAGCCTCGATCCGTGGCTGCTCGAGCGGCTGGTCTGCCCGGTGACGCGTGCGCCGCTTCGCTATGACGAGGCGGCGCAGGAGCTGGTGTCGGAAGCGGCCGGCCTCGCTTATCCGATCCGGGGCGGGGTGCCGGTGATGATCGCGGAGGAAGCGCGCCAGATCCGGGCGTGAGCGGCGCCGACGATCTGAGCGGCGGCTGGGACGGCATCTTCAACTATCCCCGCGGCTATCGGCCCAATGCCTTCACCGCGACGCTGCGCGATGCCGGCGGTTTCCTGACCGGCGAGACGACCGAGCCGAGCCAGGACCAGTGCGACCGCAACGCGGTGCTGCATGCCTGGCTGGAGGGGCGGCGGGACGGTACGGCCGTGATGTTCGTGAAGTCCTATGACGACCCGAAGCGCGCCCATTATGCCGTGCATTATGATGGGTCAGTCACGCCCGACGGCAACGAGATCAACGGGCGCTGGAATATACCGGGTGTCTGGTCGGGCACCTTCATCATGGTGCGCAAGGCGGGCAAGACCGAAGAGGCCGAGCAGAAGATCGCCGAAACGATCCGCTAGACCGTCAACCCCTGCAGCAGCTTCGGCACTTCGCCCGATTCGCCCCGCGCTTCGGCCATGAAGCGGTCCTTGAGCGGCGGCAGTTTCTGCACCGCTGACAGGCCGAAGCGGCGCACGGCGGAGGCGGTTCGGCCGGGGATGCCGAACAGGCGGGTCAGGCCGTCGGTCGCGGCGGCGACCATGAAGGTGTCGAGGCTGCGCCAGCGTTCGTAGCGCGCGAGGAGTTGCGGGTCGCCGAGATCGAGGCCGAGCCTTTTGCCCTCGACCAGCACCTCGACGAGCGTCGCGACGTCGCGAAAGCCGACATTGACGCCCTGGCCGGCGATCGGGTGGATGCCGTGCGCCGCATCGCCGACCAGAGCGAGGCGGTTCGACGTGATCGTCGCGGCATGGTGGAAGCCGAGCGGATAGCTCGATCGCGCGCCGAGCGGCCCGAGCCTGCCGAGAAAGCCGCCCATCTTTTTCTCGGCCTCGGCGAGGAAGCCCCGATCGGACAGCTTCATCATGCCCGGCGCCTCATCCCGCCGCACCGACCAGACAATCGCGGAGCGATGGCCGTCCGCATCGTCGTTGAGCGGCAGGATCGCGAAGGGGCCCTGCGGATAGAAGATCTCGTAGGCAATATTCTCGTGGCTGCGCTCATGGTGGAGCGAGGTGACCAGGGCCGCGTGATCATAGGTCCAGCGCGCGACCTTGAGGCCCGCCGCCTCGCGCGTCGGCGAGTTGCGCCCTTCCGCGGCGATCAGCAGCGGCGCGCTGACGGTTGCACCCGAATCGAGCGTGGCGGTTACACCATGCTCGCCGCGCTCGACCGATATCGCGCGCGTCTTCATGCGCAGATCGACGCCGGGCGCCGCCTCCGCCGCGGCGAGCAGCGCGCCGCGCAGCCGACGATTCTCGAACATATGGCCGAGCGCGCCGCTGTCCGCATCCGGCTCAAAATCGAGCGCGCCCGGCTCCAGCCCGTCGCTGACCCGAATGCCTTGGATCGGACAGCCGAAGCCGGCGAGCCGGTCCACCACGCCGATCGCCTCAAGCATGCGATAGGGCGCGCTGGCGATGGCCGAGGCGCGGCCGTCGAAACCCGCCGCAAGAATCACCTGCGGATCGGCGATGTCGACCACGATCGCGGTGAGGCCGTGCGCATCTAGCGCGACCGCGAGCGCGCTGCCAACAAGGCCCCCGCCCAGGATGATGACGTCAGCGTGATCCATCACCCGGCTCTAGCGCGCGCCGGAGAGGCTGCCAATGCGTCCTTCTTGACGGCGGACTCGCCAGGAGCGATGATTCCGCGCGTACAGACAGCGAACAATCGAGGACCAGATCATGGCTAGCCGGGCGCAGCCGCCCTTGTGGCGCGAGACGGTGAAGGCGGGTGCGGCGCGGAGCGGGGCGCTGATCGGCGCAATCGCGATCGCGATCGCCTCGATCCTGCTGCTGATTGCGCTGGCGACCTATCATTCGGGCGATCCCTCGCTCAACACCGCCTCGGGCGGGCCTGCCGAGAACTGGCTGGGGACGCCCGGCGCGTGGATCGCCGATATCGCCTATGCCGTGTTCGGTTTTCCGGCCTGGCTGTTCCTGCCGGTCGCGCTGGTGATCGCCGCACGCTTGTGGAGCGACATTCCGGTCGGGCGGTGGCGGCTAATGCTGGTGACGGCGCTGGGCGGCGCGGGGCTGATGAGCACGACGTTCGCGCTCGTCTCCAGTGCCGCGGTGCGGTCACTGCCCGCCGGCTATGGCGGAGTGGTCGGCCTCGCCTTTTCCGACCTGTTGCGCTGGGCGATCGGCTTTATCGGCGATCCGGCCGCGATCCTCTGGACCGGCCGCGCCATCGGGCTGCTCACCGGCCTGGCGGGTGCCGGGATATGGGCGTTGAGCTTCGTGATCGACGCGGGCAGGCGTCCGGCGCGCTTGCCCAAGCCCAAACCGGCCAAGGCCGAGCGGCGCGCGCCGGAGCAGGAGATCTTCCCCCCGGAACCGGCGCGCAAACCGACGCCCCGCGCGGTCGCGACGCCCGACTCGCGACCGGGCCCCGTCATCGCCGAGCGCAACATCGCGCCCTCGATCGCCAGGCCCAAGTCCAAACAGGCTTCGTTCGATCTGGGCGACAATTCGCAACTGCCGCCGCTCGACCTGCTCAAGCCCGCGCCGCCGGCGCCCGGCGGGCCGGTCGACAAGGCAGCACTGGAGCGCAATGCGCGGTTGCTCGAATCAGTGCTGGACGATTTCCACGTCAAGGGATCGATCATCAACATCCGGCCCGGGCCCGTGGTGACGATGTACGAGCTCGAGCCCGCCTCCGGTATCAAGGCGAGCCGGGTGATCCAGCTCGCCGACGATATCGCGCGCAACATGTCGGCGATCTCAGCGCGCGTCGCGACGATTCCGGGCCGCACCGTGATCGGCATCGAGCTGCCCAATGCCCGGCGCGAGACCGTCGGACTGCACGAACTGATCGGATCGCAGACCTTCGAGGACCAGTCCGCCTCGCTGCCTTTGGTGCTCGGCAAGAATATCGCGGGCGATCCGGTCATCGCCGATCTGGCGCCGATGCCGCATCTGCTGGTCGCGGGCACGACCGGATCAGGCAAGTCGGTCGGCCTCAACTGCATGATCCTGTCGTTGCTCTACCGGCTGCGGCCCGACCAGTGCCGGATGATCATGATCGACCCGAAGATGCTCGAGCTGAGCATGTACGAGGATATTCCCCACCTGCTCTCCCCGGTGGTGACCGATCCGGCCAAGGCCGTTCGCGCGCTCAAATGGGCGGTCGAGCAGATGGAGGAGCGCTATCGCCAGATGTCGTCGGTCGGCGTGCGCAGTCTTGCCAGCTTCAACGACAAGGTCCGCGCGGCGCGCGCCAAGGGCCAGCCGCTCGGCCGCAAAGTCCAGATTGGCTACGAAAACGGCAAGCCGGTATACGAGGAGGAGCAGCTCGACTTCTCCCCGCTGCCGCAGATCGTCATCGTCGTCGACGAGCTCGCCGATTTGATGATGACCGCCGGCAAGGAAGTCGAGTTCCTGATCCAGCGGCTCGCGCAAAAGGCGCGCGCGGCGGGCATCCACCTGATCATGGCGACGCAACGCCCGTCGGTCGACGTCATCACCGGGGTGATCAAGGCAAACTTGCCGACGCGCATCAGCTTCAACGTCACGTCGAAGATCGATTCGCGCACCATCCTGGGCGAGCAGGGCGCCGAGCAACTGCTCGGCAAGGGCGACATGCTCTACATGGCGTACGGCAAGCAGATCAGCCGCGTCCACGGCCCGTTCGTCAGCGACGACGAAGTCCGCGCGGTGGCCGATCACTGGCGCGCGCAGGGCCAACCCGACTACATCCAGTCGGTGACCGAGGAGAGCGACGACGGCTTCGCGCTCGACGGCGCGCCGATCGGCGAGGATTCGGCCGAGGACCAGCAGTATCGCAATGCGATCCAGCTCGTCGTCGAAAGCCAGAAAGCGTCGACCAGCTGGCTCCAGCGCCAGATGCGGATCGGCTATAATTCCGCCGCGCGGCTGATCGAGCGGATGGAAAAGGACGGCATCGTCGGGCGACCCGACCACGTCGGCCGCCGCGAAGTGCTGCGCGACCGCGACGGCAACCCGCTCTGATTTCGGACGTTCAGAGCGGGTTCAAGCCGGCATCGCCATGCTTGCGCCAATCCTCAGGAGAATGTTCGTGACGTCTCGCGCCCTCGCGCTGCTTACCGTCCCCGCGCTCATCGCCGCGGCCCCGGCCCCCTCGCCCGACCTCGCAAAGGTCCAGGCGCACCTCGCCGCGATCCGGTCGATGACCGCGACCTTCAGCCAGACCGACCGCACCGGCAAGATGCTCAACGGCACATTGTCGCTCAAGCGCCCGGGCAAGATCCGCTTCCAGTATGAAAAGGGTGTGCCGATCCTGATCGTCGCCGACGGCGGGTCGCTGTGGTTCCTCGATTATTCGGTGAAGCAGAAACAGCGCTGGCCGATCGGCGGGTCGCCGCTCGGCGTGTTGCTCGATCCGTCGAAGGACATCAGCCGCTTCGCCAAGATGGTGCCGACCGCCGATCCGTCGATCCTGTCGGTCGATGCGGCCGACCCCAAGCATCCGGAATACGGGCGGATCAATTTGATCTTCGAAAAGGATGCGTCGGGGCCCGCCGGCCTGTTGCTGCGCGGCTGGGTCGCGCTCGACGCCCAGAACAACCGGACGACGATCCGGCGGTCGGGGCAGCGCTTCAATGTCCCAATTTCAGACGGAACGTTCCGGTTTATCGATCCAGCGCCGGGCGGCCCGCGAAAATGACAGATTCGTTCATCT
>NZ_JAQGLC010000348.1 GCF_028293085.1 Sphingomonas bacterium | reverse complement strand
GAGTTGATCGCGGCCGGTGATGTCGAGACGGTGAAGCTCGGCAAGTCCACCCGCATCACCACCGCCAGCCTGCATGATCTCGTCAGGCGGCAACGCGGAGCGGCGTGGCACCCCTCCCTTGGCCCGAACCGCTTCGCCGAAGTGATTTCCCCGATAGGCACTGTCGGCGAACACCTCGCCTGGGTCATCGGGCAACGCGTCCGGTCCCGCGCGCCCGTCGTTGACGCTGGCCGGCGTGATCGCGATCTTCTCGACCAGAGCCGTTGTCGCGTCGACGCCGACATGCGCTTTGAAGCCGTGCGCCGCGGCCTTGCCTTTGTGCTTGAACCACCGACCCTCGGCATCATCTTCACTGGCAGACGCGATGATCGTCGCATCGACCAGCGTACCGACCTTGACTGTGACCGCTCTGGCCTTGAGTTGCACGGTCACCGCATTGAACAGCGCGGCATCAAGGTCGTGCGTGACGAGCGCCCTGCGGTACCGAATGAAGGCGGTGCGTTCGGGTGTCGCCTCACTGCCAGAGAAGCCGCAGAACCGGCGGAAGGACGCCCGGTCATCGAGCGCCTCTGCCAGCTTTACGTCCGACAGGTCGGACCGGATCGACAGCAGCAACGCCTTGAACATCGACAGCGGTGGCCAGGCGGGTTCGCCCTTGGCGGCCGAATAGAGCGGATTGAGAATAGCGGCCACCGGGCGCCAATCGATCAGCTTGCCGATCTCGTCGAGCGAGGATGCGGGCCGCAAGTGACCTGCGAAACCGAACCGCTCCTGACCTATCGAACGATGTGCCACGTCCCGCTCTCCTCTTCGGAAAGCCCATAGAATCAGCAATCAAAGCCGCCGTCTACACCCACCCGCGCGCAGGTCTCATTACAGGGGCGTAGGTAATGATCCGCAATTTACAGCACAAACAGCATTCATCATATATTTCGGTGGAGAACCGAAATGAAATCATTGCCTACGCCGGTCCCTATGGCCTTTGGGGATGAGGTTGATCCTTCCACGACCGAGCAGGAAGATCTGCGCACGTCCAATCGGCAACGTACCCTCTGCCGAGTCGCTCGCGTGCGCACTGATACAGATGAGGGTCTGGTCCGAGTGCGGAACCTCTCGGACGAGGGTATTATGCTCCGGTTGTCTCTACCCGTACTGCTGGGGGAGGCCATGGATATACAGCTTTCAGAGACGGTCAGCGTCCATGGACGGGTCGTTTGGACTGACGGTCCCGACTGCGGCGTCAAGCTCACGCAGGCCATCGATAGTAGCGCACTTCTGAGACACCTCGCTGAGCAAGGATTGTCCGAAGAGGGGCGAGCGCTGCGTCTGCCCGTCTCCACGAAAGCGGTCCTATCAAGCGAGAAGGGCATCCGAGCCGTAATGGTCGATGACATCTCTCAGCGGGGCATGAAGATCCGACATGATGGGAGCTTTTCACCCGGATTGCCGGTAAAGATCAGCCTTCAGTCTGGCTTGCAACGGCGCGGCGTGGTGCGTTGGTCGCAAGAGGGAATAGCGGGTATTCTGCTCTTGGAACCGTTCAGCCCCGAGGAGTTGGGATCAGCGCACAGGCTCTAGCATTACAGTTGCATATTTGAGTG
Organism: Sphingomonas bacterium; assembly: GCF_028293085.1. GTDB lineage: Bacteria > Pseudomonadota > Alphaproteobacteria > Sphingomonadales > Sphingomonadaceae > Sphingomonas. The sequence goes on along the minus strand of NZ_JAQGLC010000348.1, from coordinate 21,172 downwards.
GATATGAGCGCGGCGTGCGGTGGCCTGATGCGCTCGTCGCCAGCATGACCATGCGATGATGTGGGCGGGTCGGATTTGTCTTTGAGCGAGCCGGTCGGCGATGTGGAGGACGCCTCGCAGGCCGAATATCTGAGGGCGCGGGGGTGCGACGTCGGCCAAGGTTATCTGTTCGGTCGTGTCATCGCGGATCCCGGGGCTTGTTGCCGACTGGGATGCGGACGCGATCCTGCGCGACTGCCTTGGCGGGGGCTGGGTCGAGACGCTCCGCCAGCGGGAGCCTAGAGTCGTGAATCAGAAGTTCGCTATAGTTTAGACTCAAATTTGCGCGAGGGTCATTTCCGGTGGAGGAGATGATCGATGGTCAAGCTGCGATTGGCGATAGTCGAGCTGACGGCGTCGGATCGGGCCGAGCTCGAGTCGCTTGTGAGCCGGCGGATGTTGCGAAGCTGCCGGCGTTTCCGAAGGGAGCGGATTAGGCGGGGGCGGACGATGACGCGATGTCGGCGCGATTTCGCATAATGTCATTTGTATCTTTCACAAAAGACATATTGACAAAATCGAAAACAATCGAACAAAAATCAAGTTAATAATTTACCGCGCTTATCTCATCATTGCCAAATGGAAGAATCTGTGGGATGAATGATTATTGTCGAGGCGCATTGGCATTTCGACGACTGAGAGACGCGTAGCGCTCCCGCCCTGTCGGAGAGTGGAAATGACTTTACGGTCTCGATCACTATTATCAAGATTTCGCGCGATCCCGCTGTCGCCGTGACGGATAGCCTGTATATCGTGGAGGACGACGATGCCGTCCGCGCCTCGGTGCATGCACTGTTGTCGATGGAGCCGAGCCTGGCGGTGCGAAGCTTCCGCAGCGGCGACGCGTTCCTGGAGGAGGCGGGCGAACTCGACTCCGGCGTGTTGCTGCTCGATCTGCACATGCCGGGATCGAGCGGACTGGATGTGCTCCATGCCTTGCACGAGTTGGGCCCCCGAAAGTTCGCCACGGTGGTCGTTACCGGTCAGGGCGACATCGACCTGGCGATAGAGGCGATGAAGGCGGGCGCCGTCAACCTCATCGAGAAGCCTTATGAAGCAAAGGCGCTCCTGAGCGCCATCGACGCGGCTTTTGCCGGCCTCGCACACGAGGGCGCCACGGCGGCGCGCGGCGAACAGGCGCGGGCGAAGATCGACGGCCTGTCCGCCCGCGAGCGCGAAGTGCTGTTGGGCCTCCTCGAAGGCCGCGCCAACAAGGTGATGGCCCTGGCGCTCGAAATCAGTTCCCATACCGTGGCGATGTGCCGGGCGAACCTGATGACGAAGCTCGACGTGAGCGGGCTGCCGGGGGCGCTACATGTCGCCTTCGCGGCCGGGCTGATCCCGACACGCTAGCATTTCAGCCTGCGCGTGAGCCTGAACCGGCTTGCTGATTATGCGGCGATCATTCCGACATCCATCGTCAATGCGGAGCGCAGCGCGCTGGCCGCATCGGCGAACTGCAACTTGTCCATATGGCCTCGCGCGCGTTCGAACGTCTCTTTGTCCAGGAGTCGTCGAAGTTGCGGCGCGAGGTGGGCGAAGCGACCTACCGCGGACATTTTCCGCTGGTCCAGGAGATCGATGAACGCGATCGCTCCCTGTCTCCGGCTTTCTCCGTCGCTCGACAGGGCCGCAGTCTCGGCCCGGCTCCGTGCCGCTTCGAACAGCGGCGACGCCGCTTGATTCAGCCGCCGCAATTGCCTGGCAAGTTTCGTCGCCTGGCGCGTGGCGGCGCGTGTGTCGGCCGCGGCGCAAGCCGTTTCGATTCCCCTCGCTAGCGCGCTGATCGCCTGGGCCCCGAGCATGCCGGCGCTGCCCACCAGCTTGTGCATGCGACCCGCGCGGACACCCGGTTCCGGGGTGCCGGCCGCGATATCGGCGAATTCGGCGAGAAAGCGCTCGAGCAATGACAGAAACAGCTCGACATCGTCGTTCAGCCGCTCCCGGACGACGCTCGAATCGATTCCCTCGATCTCGGGCCATAGCATCGCCGCCTGCGCTGGGGGTTCGGCGGTGGCCGTGTCGGCCTCGCCCCGCGCCGGCTGCACATGGCGCAATATCGCCCCCAGCAGGGCGCGGGGGGTAAAGGGCTTGCCGATGAAATCGTCCATGCCCGCGGCAATCGCCCGGTCCCGCTCGCTGACCAGCGCTCCGGCGGTCAAGGCGATGATCGGCAGGTTCACCAGCCTGAGTTCGGCGCGGATCAGGTGCGTCGCCTCATAGCCGTCGAGTACCGGCATCTGGACGTCCATCAGCACGATATCGAAGGCGTCGGGCCGGGCCTGGAGTTGCTCGAACGCCTCCTGCCCGTTGTTGGCGCAGCCGACCTGCGCTCCCTCCAGTTCGAGAATGCGCTTTCCCACCTTCAGGTTGATGTCGCTATCGTCGACGATCAGCACGCGTACGCCGAGCAGGGCGGGTTCGCCGCGTGCGGAGGGCGAGACGGTCTTCAGCGCGCTCGCCTTGAACGATGTCAGCTTGAAGGCCAGCTTGACCATGAACTCGCTGCCGACGCCCGGTGTGCTTTCCAGGGCCACCTCGCCACCCATCAGGCTGGTCAGGCGCTTGACGATCGAAAGGCCCAGACCCGTGCCGCCGAAGCGCCGGGTGGTCGACGCATCGGCCTGCGCGAACGGCGCGAACAGCTTCTCCTGCACCTCGGGCGCGATGCCGATGCCGCTGTCCTCGACGATAAAGCAAAGGGTGACGGTGCGGGATCCGGTGCCGACCCGGTGCACGCCGAGCTTGACGCCACCGACGGCGGTGAATTTGATCGCGTTCGACAGCAGATTGATCAGGATCTGGTTGAGGCGGGTGGCGTCACCTTCGACCGCGTCCGGCAAGTCGTCCGGCATGTCGATCTCGAAGGCGATGCCCTTCGCATCGGCGTGCACCGCCATCATCTCGGCGATCTCCTTCAGCAGGTCCCGCAGGCTGAACGCGACGCTTTCCACGATCATCTCGCCGGCCTCGATCTTCGACAGGTCCAGCACATTGTTGGTCACCGCGAGCAACGAGTCGCTGGCAAGCTTGATCTTGGCGAGCAATGTCGCCTGCTCGGCGTCCAGCCCGGTGCGCCCGAGCAGATAGGACAGACCGATCACCGCGTTCATCGGGGTGCGGATCTCGTGGCTCATATTGGCGAGGAACTCGCTCTTGGCGCGGTTCGCATGCTCGGCCTGGAATGTTGCCTCGCGCAGTGCCCGTTCGTCGCCCTTGCGCTCGGTGATGTCGCGCGCCGCGGCGAACACCCCCTGCAACACGCGGTCGCGATCGTACAAGGTGGTGGCGTTGTACGAGACAACGGTCTCCTTGCCGTCCCGGTCTCGCGCGGTCAGTTCGTAATTGGTGACCTTGCGCTTGATCAGCACGAGCCTGATGCCCGCCTCGGCCCGCTCCGGATCGGTGAAGAAATTCTTGAACGGGGCGCCGATCAGCTCGTCGCGCGTGCAGCCGGTCAGCGCCTCCATCTGCTTGTTGACGTCGGTGATGATGCCGGAGGCGTCGGTCGTCATCAGCGCGTCGATGTTGGATTCAAACAGCGAGCGCGTGTAGAATTGATGGTCGCGCAGCCGCTGCGCGAGCTTCTTCTGCTCAACCTCGATCTGCTTTCGCACCGTGTTGTCGGTGCCGATCAGCAGATAGCCGATAATGGCGTTTTCCGCGTCGCGCAGCGCCGTCACCGACACGACCGCCGGAAAGCGGCTGCCGTCCTTGCGGATATAGGTCAGTTCGTAAATGTCCTCGATTCCGCGCGACGCCTTGAACACCAGCGCCTCGAAGCCGGGCTCGATCGGCGTGCCCAGCTCGACGCTGAGCGCGAGCGCGCGCGCGATCAGTTCCGACGGATCGGAAATGTCGGCCGGGGTGATCTTGTTCAGGACGTCGGCCGCCGCATAACCCAGCATGCGTTCGGCCCCGACGTTGAAAATCTGGATGACGCCCTTCGCATCGGTCGCGATGCTCGAGAAATTGGCGCTGTTGAAGATCGCGTCCTGCAACGCGCCCGTCTTGAGCAGGGATTCCTCGCGACGGACCTCGGCGATGGATTCGACCGCCGCGGCAACGACGAGAGGAGCGTCGACCGGAATTTGCTTTCTTTTCATGGTCACTTTCCGACGATGGGGTACTGAAATCCACCGAGAATACGCATGAAGAAATACTGCGATCGCGGCGTGAGGCCGAGCGTGCGTATCAATGCAATTAGGCAATAAGTCTGATGAAAGGTCTTATGGTTCCAGTAATTTAATTTGGCAAGCGCTCAATATTCGTGGTACGAAAAATCGTGTAGTTTGAAATTTTCGAATACGAATAGCGTGTTCATCCGAAACGAAGGTACGTAATAATGCGGGATGTCGTCGACGAGACAATGGCTCTACATTCCGAGAATTCATTTTTTAACGCGCGTCTTCTCATTATTGATGACGATATCGGATTCATAAAAATCCTGGGCAGCATGTTGGGCGAATATCCGAATCAATATTTTGCCGATTCGGGGCTGGAAGGCCTCAGGCTGGCCCGGGAGATCGTTCCGGACCTTATTCTCCTGGATTTTGAGATGCCGGGCTTGGGCGGGGCCGACCTTGGCATGATATTGAAATCGGATCCGGCGCTTGCGGCGGTGCCGGTGATCTTCATTACCAGCCACCGTGAAGTATCGGTGGTGACCGCCACCTTCCAGGCCGGTGGGAAAGAGTTCATCACCAAGCCAGTCAGCCGATCCATCCTGCTCGATCGGGTCCGTGCACAGCTATTGCAGGAACGCGATTCCGAACACCGGGCGAGGTTGGATGATAGCCCGACCGAGATACTTTGAAGAAGCTGCGGTAATCCGAGACGGTCCGCCACCGATTGCAGGCGGGCATCTCCCGCGGCGTGGCCACGCCGGTCGTTGATCTGCTTGAAGAAACAAGCGAAGAGTCTTTAGCTCTCGCTAAGAGCCGTCCGAGAAAGGTAAAGCGCGCATAAAGCATCGCCTCCATATGCGAGCTGCCATCTTTTCAAGATTTCCGCTCTGAAGTTCTTCGAGATAGTGATTATCACGGCAATTCGATTGTGCGAAGGCCGCGATCATTGGCGTCAAATAATCTCGAATGGACGCATCGCCTTTCGGTCATGCCTTTTCGAAGGTGCGAGTGATACTGTCGCGCAAATCCGGATCGTCGCTCATGCGACGGCCTGCAATCCCTTTCGTTGGATGATGGAGAGCAGGCGTAGCGCGGGACCACCCGGACGCTTTACGCCGCGCTCCCAATCCGACACCAGATTGCGCGAGACGTTGAGATAGGCTGCGAACACCGGCTGCGAGACATGCTCGCGCTCGCGGATCGCGCGGATTTCGTCGCCCGCAAGCGCGAGAGCCGGGGCTAGGCACGCCTCATCAAAGGTGCGCAGCGTTGCACGGGACACCACGCCAGCGTCGTGCGCATCGTTCATCATCTCATGGATCGCGCCGGCGATCTCGCTGCGATAGCCCTTGTCAGTCTTAATGCTCATCCTCGATCTCCACCAGCGTTCCCGACGCCATCAGCCGGTCCAGTTCCTCGACATTCCATCCCAGCGCCTAGGCCGCCGCATCCTTCAACAGCGCCAAGTCCGCCTTCGACATGTTCGCCTGTGCACTCTTGGCGAAACCGAACGCGAATATCGCGCGGTCTCCCTGCCGGAACAGGATCAGCGTGCGATAGCCGCCCGACTTACCCTTGCCCGGCCGCGCCACCCGCTGCTTGATGGCGCCGCCGCCAAGGTCGGCATCGACCAGCCCGCTTTCGGCGCGTTGCACCGCCTCCCGTAGCGCCGAATCGGCCAGCCTTTCCTTGCGCACAAAGCGTTCAAACCAGCCATTCTTGAAGATACGCGTAATGGCCAGTCTCCTACTTCAAGGTCCATATATAACACATAGCGTTATAGTTCAACGCGCGACGAGGCTGCGTTCGTGGCGCGCTGCTCCGTAAGATGCGCAAACCGGCACTTCAGTGCCCCCTTCTTGCAGGGCGGGAAAGTTTGACGCAGCCTGATCCATGGCGGGCAGACCATCGGAAAAGGATGGAATGCCATGAAAGACTCGACCTGAGCAAAGCGCGAAGCCGCTTCAATAGCAGCGGGAGCGGCCGGTAGGCGTGGTACAAAAGCAACATTGGAACAAAAACTGCGCTGATGCCAATCGGTGGCGGCCCTCCACCAAATTACGCCAGCTTCCGCCACAGTCCGACCCCGTCCGCCAGTATTTACTGGCACTTGCACGCGCGAGCCAAACAACGCCCAACACGCCCCTTGTCTGATACGCAAGGCTATCCGATGCAAGCTCATGGGGGCGTTTGCAAACCCCGTGACTTGAAAGACACGCCCATGCCCAACCCTGATCGTATCATTCGCCTGAAGACCGTTCTCGCCTGCACCGGCCTTTCCCGCACGACCCTCTATCGCAAGATGGCCGACGGCACCTTTCCCGATAAGGTGCGGATCAGCATCCATGGCGCTGGCTGGCACGAGTCCGCCGTCAACCGCTGGATCGCCAATCCGGCGGCGTACCGCGAGGATCGCGCCGGGAACGCGGGGCAATGATCGCCCCGCGTCCTCCCGATCCGATCTGCGTGCGCGTCAATGACGCTGCCCGCATGATCGGTGTCGGCCGCACCAAGCTCTACGAGCTGATCGCGGCCGGCGAGATCGAAACGGTGAAGCTCGGCAAATCCACCCGCATCACCACGGCCAGCCTGCATGATCTCGTCAGGCGGCAGCGCGGAGCGGCATAGGCTCGGACGCCGTGGGGCCGGCGTCCTTGCTTACCTTCGTGGGCACACGATCCAGATACTCTGCCCAGCGCGCCATGAGGTTGCGGCGCTTCTCGAAAAAGTCCGTCCGACGATAGGCCGCCTCGACCTTGTTGGGCAGCTTGTGCGCCAGCGCCTTGTCGGCAACTTCCTTAGGGAAACGGGTTCTCTCCGATGACCAGTCGGTGAAGGCGGAGCGGAAGCCGTGAACGGTCACGCCCTTGATCCCGTCATCGCGCAGCAGCTTGGTCATGGTCATGTCGCTGATCGGCTTTTCACCATCGGCGGAGAAGACAAGCCCGGTATCACTCTCGCGCTCCTTCCACCGCTTGCGCAGCAGCGCCACGGCCGGAGACGACAGCGGCACGACATGGGTTTCGCCCGCCTTCATCCGCTCGCCCGGAATGGTCCATATACCCTTGTCCAGGTCGAACTCGGGCCAGACGGCAAAGCGCGTCTCGTTCGAGCGCACCGCATTGTAGATGGTGAACCGTAGCGCGTCGCGCCCGGTGGTCGGCGATGCCGCCGCCAGCTTCGCCATGAGCGCAGGCACCTCGGCATAGGGCATGGCTTCGAGATGCCCGCCCTTGTCCACCTGACGGGGAAGCCCCTTGCGGACGGAGCGCAGTGAGGTTTCTTCCTTCCGCCATCCCTTGATGTGCGCGAAGTCCAGCACCGCGCCGATGCGCTGCAATATGCGCCGGGCAGTGTCGGCAATGTCGAGCCAGATGGGCGACAACACCTCCACCACGCACGCGCTGTCCACCTCGTTCACCGGCTTGGTACCGATCAGCGGAAAGACATGGTTCTCAAGGCTGGATATCCAGCTGGCATGGCGATGGTTCTTCCAGCCCTCCTTCATTGCATCGTAACAGGCCCGCGCCGCCGTCTCGAAGCTCGGCACGACCTTGCGCGACTTGCGCCGCTCGGCGACTGGATCGATACCTTCACGCACCTGACGGCGCAATGCTGCCGCCGCGTCGCGCGCCTCGGCCAGCGACACCTCCAGCGCCGAGCCCAGGCCATAGTCGCGGCGCGTGCCCTGGCGCTGCATCCGCAGCACCCACGTTCTCGCGCCACTATCCTTGACCAGCAGACACAGGCCCCGGCCATCGGTATGGCGACCGGGCTTGGCGTTCTTCACCCTGAGTGCAGTAAGAGACATCGGTTCGATTCCCGGCCTGAAATGATCCCACAATCGTTCCCACATTTCGATGCGGGTTCAGGCAAATCAGGGCGGTCGATCGCGAACACACTACAAGAGAAATCTATGACTTTACAGTGTAGTTAGGGAAGTCCCGGCATTGCCTGAGACTAAAGTTCTACGCTCGTAGGGGTCACCATCGTCAAGCCAGAGGCACAGGACTTCGGCGCGTTACGGGCCGAACGGCAAATGGCCCAAACCCGCGTCCATCAAAACGGGGGACCGTCAATCATATCCGGCGCGCCGCTCAGGGACGATCGACGGTTCGAAGAGCCAATCAGCGCGATCCGTCATCGCTGGTTTCGCTGCCGGCCTCGCCAATCTTCGCGAGCATGAAATCGATGAACACGCGCACGCGGCGTGGAAGATGACTTCTGGTCGGATAGGTCGCGTAAAGATTGATCACGTTCCCGGAGAAAGGGGCAAGCAGTTCCACGAGACGGCCCGCTTGAAGATCATCCTCGATATCCCACAGTGCCTTCAGCGCAATGCCTCGCCCCATCAGCGCCCAACCATGCATCACCTCGGCATTGTTCGTCAGCAACGAGCCCCGCACCTGGACTTCGCGCGTCTCGCCGGCTTCGGCGAAAGCCCAGCAATCGAAGATATGGCGTCCCCGGACCAGGCGAATGCATTCATGCCGAAGCAGCTCCTCCGGCCGCTCCGGCATACCATGCTCGGATATGTAGCCCGGCGATGCGCAGACGACGCGCCGGCTGGACAGGAGTTTTCGAACGATGATGCTGCCGTCGAGCGGCTCATCGATATGCAGTCCGACGTCGAGCTCGTCGCCGATGACATCCACGCGCTCGTCGGTGAGCACAAGTTCCACCGTGACACGTGGATAGAGTTTCGAGAATAAGGCGATCAGCGGCGCGAACCGGCGTCTTCCTATCTCGACCGGCGCCCCGACCCGGATATGCCCGCGGGGATCCGAACTCCGCGCGGCTACCTCCGCTTCCGCTTCGTCCAGCTGGGCGAGAATGGCGATTCCCCTGTCATGGAGCAGGGTCCCTTCCTCAGTGAGAACGAAGCGGCGTGTGCTGCGATCGACCAGGCGGGCGCCCAGTCGCGCTTCCATCGCCGAGAGCCTGCGACTCATCGCCGGGAGCGAGCTGTTCAGACGCCGCGCCGTCTCGGAAAGGCTGCCCGCCGCCACCATGCGCACAAACAGCCTCAGGTCACTGATATCGTCCATCACGTCGCACTCTTCCGTACCGGCACGGGAGCGATCCGATCGGTGGCTTCGCTCCACCAAGGCGCCGACGCCTGTGAGAATGGCCTTCGCGAAGAAGCGGGAAATCGTCAAGGCGCAGGCCACCGCATTCTTCCATCTGGGTAAAGGATGCGATCCGATCTCTGCGTCTACCGGGGCCCCTGATGCGGTTCCTATTTCTGGAGGGAACGGATCGAACCCGATCGGCCCGGCCCAACGAAACGGAAAACGTCGAGTCTCTCAATGGGGAGATCGATGTCAGCCGAAAGGGAATTTCGCGATGAACGCCCCCATCCCCGTGTCCACTGCCTCGGCGACGCCGATCGACGATCTCGATGCCCCTTCGACCGGCAGCTCCCGCCGGCGGTGGATCGTCCGGTCCGCGCTGGCCGCGGCCACCCTGGTCGTCCTGGTCGGCGGCGCGACGGCGGGCGCCCACCACTGGACGGTCGGCCGCTTCGAGGTCTCGACCGACGACGCCTATGTGAAGGCCGATTCCACGATCGTCGCACCCAAGGTGGCCGGCTATGTCGCGCAGCTGCTGGTCGGCGACAATCAGCCGGTCAGGGCCGGACAGCTCCTCGCCCGGATCGACGACCGCGATTTCCGCACCGCGCTCGACCAGGCCTCCGCCAATGTGGATGCCGCCAAGGCTTCCGTGGCCAATCTGGATGCCCAGATCACCGCGCAGGGGTCGGCGATCCGCCAGGCCGATGCGGGCGTCACCGCATCCGCCGCGTCGCTCGGCCTTGCCCGGCGCAACGACCAGCGCCGAGCGGAGATGGCCAAGGTCGGCTATGGTTCGGTCGAGCAGGCGGACAGCGCGTCCACCGATGCGGCGGAACAGAGTGCGACCTTGGAGCGGGGGCGCGCAGCCGCGGTCGCGGCCCGCCAGCAGATCGCGGTGCTGACCAGCCAGCGCCAGCTGACGCTGGCCCAGCTGGCGCATGCCGAAGCGGCCAGGCGCCAGGCCGCGCTCAACCTGAGCTACACCAACATCATCGCGCCGGTCGACGGAACCGTGGGCGCGCGCTCGCTTCGGGCGGGCCAATATGTCCAGGCCGGCAACCAGCTGATGGCGATCGTGCCGCTGCAGCGCGTCTATGTCATCGCCAATTTCAAGGAGACGCAGCTGACCCATGTCGTGCCGGGCCAGCCCGCCCATATGCGCGTCGACGCCTTCCCCGATGACGATCTGCGCGGCCGGGTCGACACGCTGGCGCCGGCGAGCGGCATGGAGTTCAGCCTGCTCCCGCCCGACAATGCCACCGGCAATTTCACCAAGATCGTCCAGCGCATCCCGGTCAAGATCGCCTTTCCGGCAAGTGGGCCGCTGGCCGGGCGCCTGCGGCCGGGCATGTCGGTGAGCGTCTCGATCGACACCAGGCCGGGTGCCGGCGCGAACCGGGCGCACTGACATGGCCACGCTCGCCCCGGCCCGGGGCGCCAGCCAACAGGCTCCGCCGGCTTCCATCGCGGCACCCGAGGAGACGGTTTCCTTCAGGACCTGGGTCGCCGTGGTCGGGGCCGCGCTCGGCGCATTCCTCGCCATCCTCAACATCCAGATCGTCAGCTCCTCGCTGGCCGACATCCAGGGCGCGCTCGGCGCGGGCGCGGACGAGGGCGGCTGGATCACCACCGCGTATCTCGTCGCCGAGATCATCGTCATCCCGATCAGCGGCTGGCTGGCGCGGGTCTTCTCGGTGCGCACCTATCTGCTCACCAATACCTTGCTGTTCCTCGTGATGACCGTGACCTGTGCATTCACGACCGATCTTACGCAGATGATCGTGGTGCGGGCGATGCAGGGTTTTGCCGGCGGGGTGCTCATCCCGCTCGCCTTTTCGATCATCATGACCAAGCTGCCGCCCTCGAAGCATCCGGTCGGCCTGTCGATCTATGCGATCTCGGCGATCTTCGCGCCGTCGATCGGCCCGGTGATCGGCGGCTATTGCAACGAGATGTATGGCTGGCAGTCGATCTTCTTCGTGAACCTGCTGCCCGGCGGGGTCATGTTCGCCATGCTGTGGTTCTCGCTCGACCGCGAGCCGCGCCAGCTGGACCTGCTGCGCCGGGGCGACTGGCTGGGCATCGCCACCATCGCCATCGGCCTGGGTTGCCTCCAGACCGTGCTGGAGGAGGGCAACAGGGACGACTGGTTCGGATCGGCCTTCATCGTGCGCCTGACGATTGTCGCGATCGTCTCGCTGGGCGCCTTCATCGTCATCCAGCTCGTCCGCAAGAACCCGCTCCTGCATCTTCGACTATTGGCCCGGCGCAATTTCGGGCTGGGCACGGTCGCCAACTTCTTCTTCGGCCTGTCAATGTACGGCTGGCTCTATGTCGTGCCGCTCTACCTCGCCCGCATCCAGGGCTATAATGCGATCCAGATCGGAGAGGTGCTGATCTGGATCGGCTTGCCCCAGCTCGTCATCTTGCCGCTCATCCCCAAGGTGATGAAGCGCGTCGATCCCCGCAGGCTGGTCGTGGCCGGCTTCATCCTGTTCATCGCCGGCAGCCTGCTCGCGACGGGCTTCTCCAGCGACTTTTCCGGGCCGCAGTTCCTCTATTCGAGCCTGGTCCGCGCCCTCGGGCAGGCACTGGTGATGACCCCGTTGTCGGCCATCGCGGTGGCCGGCACCGAGCGGGTCCATGCCGGATCGGCAGCCGCCCTGTTCAACATGATCCGCAACCTTGGCGGCGCGATCGGCATCGCGGTGCTCCAGACCTTCCTGACCAAGCGGGAGCAGTTCCATTCGGATGTGCTGACCGCGCAGGTTTCGCTCCTGAACGATGCGACCCGCGCCCGGCTCGACCAGCTGACGGCGAAGTTTGCCGCCCTGGGCGCCGACCACGATGTCGCGCGCCACGAGGCGATGATCGCGGTGGGTCGGGTCATCCGTCGACAGGCCAACATGCTGGCCTTCAGCGACACCATCATGCTGCAAAGCGCGCTCCTCGGCCTGGCGCTGCTTGCGGTCCTGCTGCTGAAAAAGGCCCGGACCGGCCCCTCCGGAGAGGCTCACTGATCATGATTCACGATATCCCTTTCCGCTCGCCGCCGGCAGCCCCAGCTTGCACCGGACGCGCCCGCGGGCACCGCCTGCTCGCCTCGCTTGCGGCTGCGGCCTTGCTCTCCGGATGCATGGCGGGCCCCGATTTCCGTGCGCCGGCACCGCCTTCCGAACAGGCCTATCTCCCCAATCAGGCGACCGATTTCGGCCCTGCCGGCCCGAATGAGGTCCAGCAGCGCCTGGATTTCGGCGCCGCCGTCCAGCCGGACTGGTGGACCAGGCTGGGATCTCCGGAGCTGGACAAGGTGGTCGAGCTTGCGCTGGCGAACAACCGGTCGCTGGCGATCGCGCGGGCGAACCTGTCCCGCGCCGCCCATGACGTAGCGGCGGCGCGGGGCAGTCTTCTGCCCCAGGTCGACGGAACCGCCGAGATCGCGCGCCAGAAATATGGCGCCCTCTTCCTCGGCCCCCAGGCGTTCACCTTCCCGACCTTCTCGGCCTATTCCGCTGGCGTGGGGGTCAGCTACGACCTGGACCTGTTCGGCGGAAACCGCCGCAGGGTCGAACTGGCGGCGGCCGATGCCGAGACGCAGAAGGAAGGCCTGAACGCCGCACGCCTTACGGTCGCGGGGGACACCGTGATCGAGGCGCTGCAGATCGCCGCTACCCGGGCCCAGATCGAAGCGGTCCAGAACATCATCGCCTCCGACCAGAAGACCCTGGACCTGGTACGGGCGGCAAACGCGACCGGCGTGGCCTCGCAGATCGACGTCACGACCGCACAGAGCCAGCTCGACCGCGACCGCGCGCTGCTGCCGCCGCTCCGCCAGCAGCTCAACGTGGCCCAGGATGCGCTGGCGGTCCTCGTCGGAAAGGCACCGGCGAGCTGGAGCGCACCGGACTTCAGCCTGGCCGCCATGACCCTGCCCCAGGACGTGCCGCTGATCGTGCCGTCCGATCTGGTCCGGGCGCGTCCCGATATCCGCGCGGCCGAGGCGCAGCTTCACGCAGCCAATGCGGCGATCGGGATCGCGACGGCCGATCTTTACCCCCACATCAACCTCAATGCGGGGATCGCCGAACAGGGACTGACCGGCGGCCCCGCAGGCTCCGCGTGGAGCCTGCTCGGCGGCCTGGTCGCGCCGATCTTCCATGGCGGCACGCTAACGGCGCGCAAGCGCGCTGCAGGCGACACGTATGACGCGGCGTTCGGCCAATATCAGCAGACCGTGCTCGTCGCGTTCCAGCAGGTCGCTGACTCCCTGCACGGGCTCGCCAATTCCGCCGATGCCGTCAAGGCGCAACAACAGGCGCTTGCCTCGGCTGATGCGGCACTCAGGCTGACACGCCTTGGTTACGGCGTCGGCAATGCGGGCATCGTCCAGGTCCTCGATGCCCAGCGGCTCCAGCAACTGGCCGAGTTGAACCTCGTCCAGGCGCGCACCCAGCGGTATGTGCTGACCGTCACCCTCTTCCTTGCGGCGGGAGGCGGCATTGCCAACCCGCCGGCGCCGGTACGAGTCGCCCAGCGCTGACGTCGATCTTCACGCTGCATCCACCAGCGATGGCGAGGCGAAATGATCATTTGCCGCAGCATGGCGAACATATGCGGCGCGTCAGCTCGCCTTGCCGATTTTCTCGTGCAGCTCTGGTCAAGTGCTTCGTATCGGCCGTTTACGGGGCATTCGTGACCGCCTCCGCGGCGAACTCCTCGACCAGAAAGTCGATGAAACTGCGCACGGCATGCGCCAGCCCGCGTCGGGACGGGATGACGGCATGGATGATTCCCGCCCGCAGCGACCAATGCGGCAACACCGCTTCAAGATTGCCCGCCGCGATCTGGTCGCGCACCATGAACTCCGGCAACTGGACGATACCGAGACCCGCCAATGCCGCCTCGCGCAACGCCGCCAGATCGTCGGAAACATAGCGTGGATCAAAGTCGATTTGCGCCTCGGCACCATCAGGACCCATCATGTCCCAGCGGTGCCTTGGAATCCCGCGGATAAGGTCCAGCGTGTCGAAACGCCTCAACTCTTCAGGCATTTCCGGCCGGCCGATTCTGTCGAGCAGCGCCGGATGGGCAACGAGCAATTGAACGCTGTCGGCCAGCTTGCGCATGACCAGTTCGGTATTTTCCAGCGGGGGGAAGCGGACGCGCAGGGCGACGTCCACGCCTTCCTCGATGACATCGACCTGACGGTTGGTGGCCGACAAGTGAATGCGAACCTGTGGATTGGCGCTCAGAAAACGCGCGATCATTGCGGAGACATGGCTTTGCGTCAGCGATATCGGGCAGGTGACCCGGATCGTTCCGCGCGGCTCCGCCCGGGTTTCATCGACCGCCTCCTGAGCGGCTTGCGCCTCGACGATCATGGCGACGCAGTGCCGATAGAAGATCTGGCCGACATCCGTCGGCGCGAAGCGCCGCGATGACCGCTGAAGCAGGCGGATGCCGAGCTGCTCCTCGAGCAGCGCGACACGGCGGCTCAGCGTCGATTTCGGCATCCCCAGCGCCCGGCCGGCCGCCGCGAAACCGCCATGCTCGACCACCTTGGCATAGTAAAAAAGCGTGTTGAGGTCCTGCATCGATCGTTCCACCAATCGAACGCAGAGTACCGAAATAGCCTACTTCTGGCAATATCGTTCCAGTCATATCTTGGCGGAAGCGGAAAGGGGATCAGCCCCGACCCGTCGACCGAGGAGATTATTCATGACAACCAAAAGCTCGCTTCTGACCCCTGACGATCATGCCCTGCTGCTGATCGATCACCAGTATCTGCAGCTCCTGGCCATGCGCTCGCACCCCAGCGAAACCGTGGTCAACAACACCACTTTCCTTGCCAAGGCGGCCAGGATTTTCGATGTGCCGACGCTGCTGACCACGGCCTTTGCCGAACGCCAGGCGCTGTTCCAGGAAGTGCAGGCCGTTTTCCCCGAACAGACTCCGATCGATCGGAGCGGCCTCAACGCATGGGACGATTCGCGCGTTCTCGATTGGGTAAAGCAGACCGGGAAGAAAAGGCTCGTCATGGCCGGCCTGTGGACCGAGGTCTGCCTGAGCATGCCGGTGATCGACGCCCTTGCCGATGGCTATGAGGTCTACATCGTCACCGACGCATCCGGCGGCGGCAGCACCGAAGGCCATGAGCGCGGCGTCCAGCGCATGATCCAGGCCGGCGCACAGCCGCTGACCACGGTCGCCTATGTATCCGAACTGCAGCGCGACTGGGCCCGTCCCACCGCCGACGATATCGCCAAGCTCTTCGCCGAGCATGGCGGTGGCTTTGGCCAGGGGCTCCGCTGGGAGTGGCAGTTGCTCGGCCTGACGGAAGGCACGCGCTGACCAGGCGCCGGCCACGGCACCGATGGTCCGTGGCCGGCCCGTTCTCGTGAAAGAGGTTGCACGGCATGACCAGCATTTCCGAAGATCTGAAGATCCAAAATCGCCATGGAATGCCGGCAGGCGTTCTGGGCCTGCTCGATAGTTTTCCGCGCGTATCATGGGACCGGCTTGTTCCGCTCTCGGGTCTCGCCGCGATGTGGATGGGGAATCACAACTGGTTCCGGGGAAAGACTGAATCGCTCTGCGGGTCGGCCGGCCGCCTGCGTGGCGGGCTGGAAGAGCCGACGCGGTTCCTGCCCCTGTTCGAACGGGGATTGGGCAGTCTTCTACATCAGCTCCAGGTCCATCACATGGTCGAGGATCAGCATTATTTTCCACGATTCGCGCACGCGGTGCCGTCGCTCAAATCGGGATTCGATATCCTCGATGATGATCACCACACGCTGCACGGCGCGATAGACCGGCTTGCCGGCGCCGGCCGCGAGCTGATCCACGCCTTATCGGATCCAGAACAGGCGCAGACGCATGACAGGCGCGGGAACGACAGGCGCAGGTTTGTCCAGGATGGCATGATCGCGGCGCTCGGCGACTTCGAGAATATCCTCACGCGACATCTGGCCGATGAGGAAGACCTCATCATTCCGCTCCTGCTCGACCGAGCCCGGGACCCGGAGTTCCGGTGAACCGGCGGCCGACAGCAATGCCGCCATGGTGATGATAGCCGGTGGCTCCGACACGCAAAGAGGCGGGACGCACATTTTCGCTGGAGAATTGAAATGGGTATCGTGATTGACGGGATATGGAGCGATGTCGGGTACGACACCGCAGCGTCCGGCGGCCGTTTCGTCCGCGAGGAAAGCGCTTTTCGCTCCTGGGTGACGGCCGATGGCCGCCCCGGTCCGAGCGGCGCGGGCGGCTTCAAGGCCGAGCGGGGGCGCTATCATCTGTATGTCAGCCGTGCCTGCCCCTGGGCACATCGGACGCTCGTCATGCGCGCGCTCAAGGGGCTCGACGACATGATCTCGCTCTCGGTCGTTCACTGGATCATGGGAGAAAATGGCTGGACGTTCGAGGATGGCCCCGGCGTACTTCCCGACAGCATCAACCACGCGGCCTTTCTGTATCAGGTCTATACCCACGCCGATCCGGCCTATACCGGCCGGGCGACGGTCCCGATATTGTGGGACAGGCAAACCGGGACGATCGTGAGCAACGAGTCCGCGGACATCCTGCGGATGTTCAACACGGCGTTCGATGAGGTCGGCGCCACCCCGGGCGACTATTATCCCCGGCCGCTTCGCCCCGAGATCGATGCGCTCAACGCGCGCATCTACGACACGCTCAACAACGGCGTGTACAAGGCGGGTTTTGCCACCACACAGAAAGCCTATGACGAGGCCATCGCGCCGCTGTTCGCGACGCTGGATTTTCTCGAGACGCGTCTCGCGTCGCGACGCTATCTTCTGGGCGACGACCTGACAGAGGCGGATATCCGCCTGTTCACCACGCTAGTCCGGTTCGATCCGGTCTATCACGGCCACTTCAAGTGCAACCTGAAGCGGATCGTCGACTATCCGAATCTGTGGGCCTTCACGCGCGATATCTTCCAGTTGCCCGGCGTCGCGGGAACCGTCGACTTCGACCATATCAAGCGCCATTATTATGGCAGTCACAAAGGCATAAACCCCAGCGGCATCGTGCCGGCCGGGCCGGTTCTCGACTGGTGGGCGCCCCATGGTCGTGAAGGCCAATCGATCGGACCCCCGAGGCGCGCGGCAGACAACGACTGATCTTCGGGGCGACAGTCCGTGCGACGGCTCCCGCCGTAAAGATTCCGGTCCCCGGGGCAAGCAACTGCATGGCGCAGGACGCGCTCGACGCGGCGGACGAAGAGCGAATCACATTGCCCGATCAGCAGCATGATCCGCCCTTCCCCGTTGTCACCAGACGTGGACGCGCTTGTCGGGCGCCAGATACAGCTTCTGGCCCGGCTCGACCTTGAACGCATTGTACCAGGCGTCGAGGTTCCGCACCGTCTGCACGCGCCACATCGCGGGCGCATGGACATCGGTCGCGACGCGCGCGCGGAGCGCCTTGTCGCGCATCTTGGTCCGCCAGCTCTGTCCGAAGGCGAGGAAGAAGCGCTGGTCGCCGGTCAGCCCGTCGATGACCGGCGCTTCCTTGCCGTTCAGCGAGGCGCGATAGGCCTCGTACGCCGCGGTCAGCCCGGCGACGTCGGCGATGTTCTCGCCCAGCTCCTGCTTGCCGTTGAGGTGCAGCCCCGGGAACGCCTCGTACGCGTCATACTGTGCCGCCAGCGCGGTACCGGCTTCCTCGAAATGCTTGAGGTCGGCCGGGGTCCACCAATTGTGCAGTCTGCCGCTCGAATCGAAATCGGCGCCGAGATTGTCGAAGCTGTGGCTGATCTCGTGGCCGATCACGGCGCCGATCGCGCCGTAATTCGCCGCCGCGTCGAACTTGGCGTCGAAATAGGGCGTCTCGAGGATCGCCGCCGGGAAGTTGAGCGCATTCTGCACCGGCAGGTTGACCGCGTTGACCGTCTGCGGCGTCATCCACCATTCGTTGCGGTCGACCGGCTTGCCGATCTTGGCGATCTGGTGGCGATATTCGGCGAGGCGTGCGCGCTGGAGGTTGCCGACCGGATCGTCGGCCTTGATCTCCAGCGAGCTGTAATCGCGCCAGGTGTCGGGATAGCCGACGCCGACGATCAGCACCTTGAGCTTCTTGCGCGCCTCTTCCTTGGTGGCGGGAGCGAGCCAGGGCAACGCCGCCAGCCGCGTGTCGAACGCGGCGACGATGTTCTTCACCATCCCCTGAATCTCGGTCTTGGACGAGGCCGGGAAGAACTTGTCGGCGTAGATCTTGCCGACCGCATCGCCGAGCGCGCCGTTGACCGCAGCGATCGCCCGCTTGTCGCGCGGCTGCTGCGCGGGGGTGCCGTTCACCGTCGTGCCGTAGAAGGCGAAGGACGCATCATCGACCGCCTTGGGCAGCGTAGAGGTGACCTGGTTGATCTGGTGGAAGGTCAGCCAATCCTGCCAGGACTGTATCGGCTCGCTCGCGACCAGCGCCGCCAGCCTGGTGATCGCCTCGGGCTGCCAGACCGAGAAATCCTGCTGCCCGGGCAGGCCGGCCGCGGTCCAATAGGCGTTCCAGTCGATGCCGGGCGCCTTGGTGGCGAAGTCGCCCCGCTTCCAGCTCTGCGCCTTGTGCGCATCCTGGCTGGCGATGATGTCGTAATGCGCGTTCGCGATCTTCATCTCGAGCGCCATGATCCGGTCGGCCCGCGCCGCCGCATCGCTGACCCCGGCGAGCGTCAGCAGCTTCGCGACATAGGCCTTGTAGGCCGTGCGCAGCTCCGCCATTTCGGGCTTGGCCGAGACATAATAATCGCGATCGGGCAGGCCGAGCCCACCCTGCATCAGATAGGGGATCGTCACGTCGGGCCGGTTGAGATCCTGCGTCACGAACAGGCCGAACAAATTCTCGGTGTGGAAATTGCTGGCGTTGAGCGGATCGGTGTCGGCGCGCATCGTCGCGCCGAGCATCGACGACAAGGCCGCCTTGTCCTTCAGGCCAGCGATCTGGTCGAGCTGCGCCTTCATCGGCGCCATGCCGCGCTTCTCGATCCCGGCCGTGTCGGTATAGGCGGCATAATAATCCGCGATCCGACGCTGGTCGGTACCGGCCGCCGCATTCGCCTTGGCCGCGCCCTCGATCAGCTCGCGGTTGCGCGCTTCGGCGACCTTGAACACGTCGAGGCTGACGCCGGTCGACGACCGGTCGGCGGGGATTTCGGCCTTCGCCGCCCAGGCGCCGCTGGCATAGGCGTTGAAATCGTCGCCGGGTTTCACTGCCTTGTCGATCAGGGTCTGGTCGACGCCGGCCAGGCTTCCCACCGGCTGGTTGGTGGCGGATTGAGTGCAGGCGGCACTGGCGAGCAGCAGGGCGAGAATGATGGATCGCTTCATGAAAGTACCTCTCCTAAAGGTGTATGGCGCGCGGGATACACTCGTGTTTTGGGTTGCGCCAGATGGCTGCTTCACTGTGCCCGGCGGCCTGCGCTTCCCATTCCCGCCCGCGCTGGCTAGGCAGTATCGCAGGATGAGGATTCGACCATGAGCGCGCCTGCTCTCGACACAAAGCTATCGCCCGAGAGCGATCAGTTCCGCGCCAACGCCGCGCACAACCGCGCGCTGGCGGAACGGCTTCGCGCCGATGTCGCCAGGGCGGCGCTGGGCGGCGGCGAGAAAAGTCGCGAACGGCACGTCTCGCGCAACAAGCTGCTTCCGCGCGACCGGGTCGAGCGCTTGCTGGACCCCGGCTCGCCCTTTCTCGAGATCGGCCAGCTCGCAGCGTGCGACATGTATGAGGGCGAGGTTCCCGGCGCCGGGATGATTGCCGGCATCGGCCGAGTCTCGGGCCGACAGTGCATGATCGTGTGCAACGACGCGACGGTGAAGGGCGGCACCTACTACCCGATGACCGTGAAGAAGCATCTGCGCGCGCAGGAGATCGCCGAGGCGAACCGTCTGCCCTGCATCTATCTGGTCGATTCGGGCGGCGCCAACCTGCCGCACCAGGCCGAGGTGTTCCCGGACCGCGATCATTTCGGGCGGATCTTCTTCAACCAGGCGAACATGAGCGCGAAGGGTATCCCGCAGATCGCGTGCGTGATGGGCAGCTGCACCGCCGGCGGCGCCTATGTGCCCGCCATGTCCGACGAGACGATCATCGTGCGCGGCCAGGGCACGATCTTCCTCGCCGGCCCGCCGCTGGTGAAGGCCGCGACGGGCGAGATCATCTCGGCCGAGGAGCTCGGCGGCGCGGAGACGCATGGTCGCAAATCGGGCGTGGTCGATCACGTCGCCGAGAATGACGAGCATGCTCTGACCATCGTGCGCGACATCGTCTCGACCTTGCCCGAGAACCGGGTGCCCGACATCGCGCTGAAGGAGCCGCGCGCGCCGAAGTTCGATGCCGAGGAGCTGTACGGCATCGTGCCGAGCGACGTGCGTGCGCCGTACGACGTGCATGAGGTGATCGCCCGCCTGGTCGACGGCAGCGAGTTCCATGAGTTCAAGGCGCTCTACGGATCGAGCCTGGTGTGCGGCTTCGCGCATATCTGGGGCATTCCGGTTGCGATCCTCGCCAATAACGGCGTGCTCTTCTCGGAGAGTGCCGTGAAGGGCGCGCATTTCATCGAGCTTGCCTGTCAGCGCCGCATTCCGTTGCTGTTCCTGCAGAACATCTCGGGCTTCATGGTCGGCGGCCGCTACGAGGCTGAAGGCATCGCCAAGCATGGTGCCAAGCTCGTCACCGCCGTCGCGACCGCGAGCGTGCCCAAGATCACTGTGCTGATCGGCGGCAGCTTCGGCGCCGGCAATTACGGCATGTGCGGGCGGGCTTATTCACCGCGATTCCTCTTTTCCTGGCCCAACAGCCGGATCAGCGTGATGGGCGGCGAGCAGGACGCCTCGGTGATCGCCTCCGTCCACCGCGATGCCGAAAGCTGGTCCGAGGAACAGGCCTAGGCATTCAAGGCGCCGTTCCGCCTGA
>NZ_JAQGLC010000338.1 GCF_028293085.1 Sphingomonas bacterium | reverse complement strand
GCCGCGAAGCGCCAGCTGATGATCGCCTATCGCTGCCATTACGAGCCGCTCAATTTGGAGGTGATGCGCCGCGTGCGCTCCGGCGCGCTGGGCAAGCCGCGGCTGGTCGTCACCAATATGGGCCGGCAGTCCGACCTCGCCGAGCCGTCGGACGCGTGGCGGCTCGACATGGCGATGTCGGGCGGCGGGGCGCTCGTCGATATGGGCATCTACGGCGTCAACGCCTCGCGCTACATCCTCAACGAAGAGCCGGTCGAGGTCCGCGCCTGGGCGCAGACCGACCGCAGCGATCCGCGCTTCAAAACGACCGAGGATCTGATCGCCTGGCAGTTCCGTTTCCCCTCGGGCGCGATCGCCAACGGATCGACCTCCTTCTCCTATCAGGGGACGATGGCCTATCAGGTGTTCTGCGAGCACGGGAAGATGACCGCCGAGCCGGGGGCCTTTTACGGCGGCAACCACCTGACGATCGACGGGACCAAAAGCGAGCGCGAGCCGAAGATCCGCGAGATCGACCAGTTCGCCCGCGAGATGGACTGGATGGCGGATGTCGTGCGCGGCAAGGCCCCGATGGTCTCGACCGGCGAGGAGGGGCTGCAGGACATGCGCCTGATGCACGCGATCATGGCATCGGTGAAACAGGGCGGCGCGCCGGTGAAGACCGAATGGGATTACAAGCGCGCTTATGATCCCGCGGCGGTGGTGGACGTGCCGAAGCCGGTCTGACACGGTGGACGCCTCACGATCGGGATGACGCAGATGTGGGGATTGTTCGCCCTTGCCGCCGCCGCGCTGTTCGCCGGCGCTGCCGTCTATATCAACGTCGCCGAGCAGCCTGCGCGGCTGAAGCTCGACGACCGTGCGCTGCTGGCCGAATGGCTCCCCGCCTACAAGCGCGGCACGCTGATGCAGGCGCCGCTGGCGGTGATCGGCGCGGTGCTGGGCGCGGGCGCGTGGTGGACGAGCGGCGGCTGGTATTTCCTGCTCGGCGCATTGCTCATGCTGACCAACCTGCCCTGGACATTGGTCGTGATCCTGCCGGTCAATCGCCGGCTCGGCGCGATCGACGCGGAGGACGATCCGGCGCCGATCCGGCCGCTGATCCGGCAATGGGGGCGTCTTCATGCCGGGCGCAGCGCGCTCGGCCTGTTGGCGACCGCCGCCTATCTGGCGGCGCTTGCCCCGATCAGTTGATGCCGCTTACCAAAGCCGCATCGACCAGCCCGCGCCACACCCGGATCGCCTGCACCGTCTCCGGGACATCGTGGACGCGGAGCAGTTGCACGCCTGCGGCGAGGCCCTTCATCGCCAGGGCGATCGACCCGCCGAGCCGCTGATCCGCCGGCGCCTCGTTGGAGAGCGCACCGATCATCCGCTTGCGGCTCGCGCCGAGCAGGATCGGACAGCCGAGACCGTGGAACATGGCGAGGCCGTTGAGCAGCGCGAGATTGTCCTGGAGCGACTTGCCGAAGCCGATGCCGGGATCGACGATGATCTTCGTCCGGTCGATGCCCGCCGCGGCGACTGCGGCGACGCGGGCCTCGAGCCAGTCATAGACGTCGAGCAACACGTCGCCATAACCGCTGCCGCCATGCGGGCCCTTTTTCGGATCGGGCGAATGCATCAGCACCACCGGACAGCCGGCGCGGACGACGATGTCGAGCGCGCGGTCGTCCCACAGCAGGGCCGAGACGTCGTTGACGATCGCGGCGCCGGCCACGAGCGCCGCCTCCATCACCGCGGCCTTGCGGGTATCTGCGGAAACCAGCGTGCCGCTCTTAGCCAGCCGCTCGATCACGGGAACGACGCGCTTGATCTCGTCGCCTTCCCAAACGAGCGGCGCGCCGGGGCGGGTGGATTCGCCGCCGACATCGACGATCGCGGCACCTTTGGTGGCGAGATCGAAGCCGGCCTCCGCCGCGGCGGCCGGGTCGGTCAGCTTGCCGCCGTCGGAGAAGCTGTCGGGGGTGACGTTGAGGATGCCCGCGACCGAAGGCTGGTCGAAGCGGAGAACCCGGTCGCCCAGCGTGAGCGAGGGGCGCGGGGCGATGATGCGAGCGTGGATCGCGGCGGCGCGGTCGTCCTGTGCGGCAAAAGCCTCGAACGCGGCGATCGGAATGGTCCGACGGGTCGCGCCCTCGATCGCCTCATAGGCAGCGAACCACGCCATCCCGCCGGCCAGCCGCGCGACCTCGCCATCGCGCCCGACCGGCGTGTCGACGAACTGGACGGGGCGGAGATGGAGCTTGCCGGTCATCGAGCCTCTTTCGTCATGCCGGGTCTGGTCCGGCATCCGGTGTTCCGCAAACCAGGGTCGATCGGCTCTTGCGGCACCATGGACCCCGGAACAAGTCCGGGGTGACGGATGTGCTTATGGCTGCGTCGCGAGCAGATATTCCTGCCTGAGCGTATCGATCGGCTTCAGTCCGTCCGGCGTCTCGTAATGCCAGAAGGTCCAGCCATTGCACGCCGGCGCGTTCTGCAAGGTCGATCCCAGCTTGTGGATCGAGCCCGTCACATCGCCGCTCATCACCGAGCCGTCGGCGCGCACCGTCACGCGGTGGCGGCGCTTCGCATCGGTCAGCACCGCGCCGGCGGTCAGCATGCCGTTCTCGACGATCGTCCCGAACGCCACGCGCGGGGCCGATTTGGGCGACTGCATCGTCACCAGAGCCGATTCGTCGAGCGGCAGCGCAGCCTCGATCCGCTCCAGGGCGGCGCTGCAATAGCCCGCCTCGCGCTCGATCCCGATCCAGCGCCGGCCGAGCCGCTTGGCGACCGCGCCGGTGGTGCCGGTGCCGAAGAACGGATCGAGCACCACATCGCCCGGCTTGGTGCAGGCGAGCAGGATGCGGTAGATCAGTGCCTCGGGCTTCTGCGTCGGGTGCACCTTCACCCCATCGCGCTTCAACCGCTCCTGGCCGCCGCAGATCGGGAATTCCCAGTCGCTGCGCATCTGCAATTCATCGTTCAGCGTCTTCATGCTGCGATAATTGAAGGTGTAGCGCGCCTTCTCGCCCATCGACGCCCAGATCAGCGTCTCATGCGCGTTGGTGAAGCGCGTGCCCTTGAAGTTCGGCATCGGATTGGCCTTACGCCAGACGATATCGTTGAGGATCCAATAGCCGAGGTCCTGGATCGCGCTGCCGACCTTGAAGATATTGTGATAGCTGCCGATCACCCAGATCGCGCCATTATCCTTGAGGATGCGGCGTGCCTCGGTCAGCCAGGCGCGGGTGAACACGTCATAGGCATTAAGCGAATCGAACTTGTCCCAGTCATCGGTCACCGCATCGACATGGCTGCCGTCGGGCCTGCTCAGGTCGCCGCCGAGTTGGAGATTGTAGGGCGGGTCAGCGAAGATCAGGTCGACCGACTTGGCCGGCAGCGCCCGCATCGCGGTGATGCAATCCTGCATGATGATGCTGTCCAGGGGCAATTCCGCATTCGGCAGCGTGTCCGCCACCGGCGCCGCGACGCGCGCCTTAACCTTGTCTATAACGCCCATCGGTACTGCCCCCATTCAAGAGCGGCGCATCCCTGCGGATGTGCGGACTCGGGTCAAGCAGAGTTTAGTTAACGATTAGGGTTGCCAAATCGTTAACAAACCGGAACATTTCAGGACGCTGACCAGATATTGAGTCGAGTTATCCACAGGGACTCAATCCGTGGTGTGTGGCCCAAAAGACTCACAAATCCAGATATGGCTAGAAATCGAGAAAGGCCTGGGCGACCGGCCCGAAGCTGCGGCGGTGCAGCGGCGAAGGGCCGTGGATGCGCAGC
>NZ_JAQGLC010000258.1 GCF_028293085.1 Sphingomonas bacterium | reverse complement strand
GTGCCGAGCGCGCGAAGTCCCTCGGGCTCGAGCCGCCGCCCGCTCAGCGCCGCCGCCACGGCCAGCGGCATGCCGACGCTGCGTTCGGCCAGCGGCGCATCCTCTCCGCCGAGCACCAGCAGCCCGGTCCGCACCGCCGCCCCGCTGGCGAGGCCGATGCAGTCAAGCCCGAACTGGGCGAAGATCGTGGCGAGGAAGCCGGTCAGCGGCCGCGCCGCGCCGACCGGATTCTGCGCCTGCGCGACGAGCCGGGCGATCTGGGGGTCGCTCTCGACCGCGAGGCACAACGCCGCTGCCAGCAATTCGCCGTCGCTCAGGTCGAACCGCCGCGCCAGCGCGCAGAGCCCGGCATCCGCCTCGCCCGGCGACTCGCGGATCGATACCAGCAACGACGCTTCCGACAGCCTCGGGCCTGCCACCGGCTTGTCCGTCCCGCAGATACTGCGCAACAATTGCAGCGCCAGGCCACGCAGGGTGCGGGTGTCGGGGGGCAAGGGCGCGCTCACGGCTCGTTCCGCTCGGCATAACGATACCGCACGACCAGCCCGAGCCAGTCGGTCCAGCCGGGATCCACGTCAAGCGCGCGGCGACGCAGGCGGATATCGGCGGCCTCGGGCGGGAAGCGGAGGGTGACGCGATCCTCCGTGACGGAGATCCGGCCGGGGCGCAGGATCACGTCGGCGAGGCGGATGCGGGCGCGGTGACGGTAATAACGGTCGAGCCCCACCCGCCAGGCCGTCTCGAAGCCGAGGTCTTCGCCGGGCTCGCCGAGCGGTGCCAGCGCGGGATCGTCGGGCGCCAGCCGGTAGTGGCGGCCCAGCACCCGCAGGAGCTGGCGCCCGCCATCCGCCGCCGCGATCGCGGGACGCTCCGCCAGCCATTCGCGAAAGCCGAGCCGGATCAGCGCGGGGATGACGAGCCAGAGGCCGGCGGCGGGGGTCGCTCGCTCGCCGGCGGGCACCAGGAGATCGGGTGTGGCCGGCGCCATCGTGGTCGGCGTTTCCGGCTCGATTGTGGATTCCCGGCGCCCGGGCGCCGAAGGGACGGCGGCCCTGGCGGGGGCAACGCTGCGCGCGGCCATGATGACGGGCGGTTGCGGCGCAGCCCCCGGCGTTCGTGCGCCGGTCGCGACGATGTGTGCGAGCCAGATGGCCGGTGATCGTCCGGTGGAGAGTAAGGAAGCGTAGCTGCGCACGCTCGCCGCCAATGTCGGCGGGGAGAGGCGGAGCGAGGGGCTCGCCCGCAACAGCAGGCGCTCGAGGAGATATCGGACCGCCGGCTTGCCCGGGCCGAGCCGCAACGCGAGCGTCTCGACCAGATGGACCAGACCTGCCGGCAATCGAGCCGCAAGCAGCGCCACGCGTTCGATGGCGGGGGCATCGTCCGCAAAGGAGGATCCGCCGGACCGGGGGATATCGGCCGCCGCGTCGGTGTCGGGCCGATATCCCGCAGGCACCGCAATGCCCGAGGCGCTTGCCGCGAGCCGCTCCACCGCCGCGAACAGCAGGGCGCTCGCGCCGGCCGCCTCCACCGTCTCGACCAGGGTCACCGCGTCCATCTCGCCACGTCCGGCCAGCGCCTCCTCGAGCCGCGCGGCGAGCCAGGGTTCCGCCGCCTCACCATGCCACTCGGGCACCACGAGTCGCCAGAACCAGGCGTCGGGCGTCCGCCCCGCCAGCAACGCCCGCAGCAACAGCCGCCACGCTTCGGCGCGGCTCGCGAACCACACGCAATTGGCGTCGGCCGCACCGCTGTCGCCGCCATGACGCCGGCTCGCGGTGGCGACGTCATAGGCGCGCCGGAACGCTGCGTGGCGCTCGATCGGACGGTGGCCGGGTCGCGTCTGCGCCAGCGCGACGCGGCGGATCAGTACCAGCCGCTCTTCGTCGGGCCAGGCGGTACGGATGCCGTCCTCGATCAGGAAACGAGCCTGCACCGCCGCTTCGGGCGGCCCGCGCAGCCGCAATGTGGCGATCTCGACGCCCACGCCTCAGCCGGCGCCGCTGATCAGGTGGTAACGCAGATCGGCGGTCAACGAGACGATGCCGGCCAGGTTATGTGTCATCACCGCCATGGCATGGCCGTCGACGACATCGTCGATCACCGCGCGCGAGACGATCCTGTCGTTGCGGTCGCGGATCAGCGTGACCATCCCCTTGCGCACCCGCAGCACATCGAGCGAAAGCTGGAAGCGGGTGCCGAGCACCGCCGGCGCCGGCGCCACCAGGTGCGCCGGAATGATCTGGTCGACCGGCGCATGCGCCGCCATCAGCAGCGCGATCCGCACCAGCTCGTTGACGGCATTGACCGCCTGTAGCTGGGTGCGGTCGATCCGGGAGAACAGCCAGTCGACAAAGCCCTGCAGCGTGCGCCGATCGGCGATCGGCACTTCGGGCCAGCCGGGCAGCCCTGACAGCGAGTCGAGCGGCGCCGGCCGATCGAACTCCGACAGGATCTCCGCCCAGCCGAGCCGGATGACCGGCGCCACGTCGCCGAAGCTGGCATGGAGACAGGCGGCGACCTGGCCGATCGCCGCGATCTCCTCATTCGCCATGCGCGTCAGCGTCGGCTGGCGGTGGCGGCCGTCGATCAAATCACCCAGGCTCGCCGTCTCGCGGATCTGCACATGGGTCTGCGCCAGCGAGAGCGTGGCGACGCGCGTATAGTCGATCTGCGTCACCATCGTCCGTCGGTCGGCGACGACGCGCTGCTGCGACACGAACGCCTGCTGCACGCCGTAGAGCAGCTTGGTGGTCGGCACGAACTGGCGCGCGAGGATCGGCAGCATCGCGCGGTAGCGCATCGCCTCGATCGCGGCGCGCGCCGCCTCGAGCCGGTCGATCCGCGCCACCTCGGCCGAGATTTTCGGAAACCATTTGACCGGCGCGTCGCGCAACAGCTCGACATAATCGTGGATTTCGTCCGGCACGTCCTCATGCTCCTGCCGGCACGCGATCACCGGATCGGGGGCCAGGCCGGAGGCGATCTCCAGCATTGGCGAGGCGTCGCGGTGATCGGCCTCGCGCACCCGCCGCCAGGCGACGACGGTGACATGTGCCTCCAGCACCGCCTGGCGCCGGGCGTTGGTGGTCGCCACCCGTGCCGCTTCCTCGGCGCGGAGCTGGGCTGCGACGGCGACGTCGTGCCGGGCCTCCTCGACCTCGACATCGATGTTGCGCAGCCAGGCCGCCACCGCGTTCGCCTGGCCGAGGATCGCGGTGCGCAGCTCGACGATGCTGTCGCGCAGATCCTCGAACAGCGCGATGCGGCCTTCGACCAGCCGCATGATCGCGACGGAATTGTCGATCGCTGACACGGCGGCCGTGAAATAATCGGATTCATGCTTGCTCTGCGCATCGGCCGGAATCTTGTCCGAATCGATGAAGGTGCGCTGGGCGTCGGGCTTGATCTGGTCGGCGAGCAGATCGTCGAGCGACGGCACGATCGAGGAATCGGCGCCAGGCGCCTTGAGCTTGAAGCCGGGCAGCGGCAGATCGCCGAGCGCGATGCCGATCGGCCGCCGTCCGTCGGTGCGGGCGAGCCCCGCCAGCGTCGCGATCACCGCCGCCTTGCTGGCGATCGCATAATCGAGCGCCTGGACCGCCGGCGACGGCTTGAGCCGTTCGGCCACGCTCATCGTCCGTTCGACCAGGCCCGCAACCGGGCGCTGTGCGCGGATGTCGGCGGGTTCGTAGCGGTTGGTGGCGAGCCCGAGCCGGGCAATGCCGAGGCTCGACGACGCGGTGAAGGGCGTGGTGTTGAAGGCTGCCGCGAAGGGCAGGATCGACAGCGGCGTGTTCAGGCTTGCTGTCGGTGCGGCGATTGCGGCCGCGCTCGAACTCGACAACAGCCGCTCGCGGCTCTCGACCGAGGCGGTGCCGGCGAAATTCTGCACGGAAAAGGATGTCAGCATCGCCGCCGTGTGCGTCGGCGCGGGGGTCGGCGTCGGCGTTACGTTGAGCGTCATGAAGCTCGGGACGAACATGGTCGGCATGAAGATGCCGCCGGGCGTTGGCGCTGGCGAAGGGGAGGGTGTCGGTGACGTCGATGACGGTGTCGGTGCGGGTGCCTTGTCGCCGACCGCGAGGCGATCGAGAAAGGCGCTGATCCCGGTCGCGGTGGCGCGCGCGCCCTCGTCGCGGGCGGAAAGGTCGGCGAGCGCCGGCGACGTGACCAGCCGCGAGGCCGAATCCGCGCCGAGCATGAACTGCCGGACGCGGTAGATGTCGGACCGCGCCCGTACGAAGCCGAGATCGATCGCGTCGTTGGTCGCGTCGAGCCGGCCCTTGATCGCGGCGAGGAAGATATCGAGCCCGGTTTCCTCGACCTGACGCAGATCCTTGGCGAGGAAGGGCTGGGGCCATTGCGCGCGGAACGGATCGAGCGCGGCGACATGGCGTACGCCGTCGGCCTCGACCGTGCCGAAATCGGGTACCGATACGGTTTCGCGGCCCGGCACCACCGCCCAGGGCCAGCCCTGCGCCGGCTGGCCGCTGACGAAGAGCGCCGATCCTGCCGGCGCATCGTCGGCGAGGAAGGTCGATATCTGGCCGCTGGCGTCAGTGCGGCCGAACGGCCCCCATTCTACCTGGCCGCCATGCTGGCCGAATTCGACCGCGTTGATCGCGAAATCGGCGAGCGACAGGCCGTTGCTGGTCCAGACCTGCGATGCCGGAACCTCGAGCCGGACCCAGCGCCCTGCCTCGGGCACGTCGCCGACCCGTCGGCCGTTCAGCCCCTCGGCAGCGATCGGCAGCTGATCCTGCGTTCCCCAGAAGACGCCCGCGGCAAAGGGCACGGAGATGATGGGCTGCGTGCCGGTCCCGAGCCGCAGCGAGAGGCCGGTCAGGTTCGCGGCCGAGTGGATGCGCACCCACATCCAGACAATGTCGGTCTTGGCGATCGGCAGCGAGGCGGCGGCGCCGGTCATGTAATGGATGCGTGCCGCACTGTTCTCGTTGAAGCGGCGCGTGCGCGTTGCCTCGACCGGGGGCTCGGTGCCCGGATCGGGGCAGTCCTCGGTCATCGGCAGGTCGTCGACGGGCCAGCGCCCGGGCTGGCCGGAGATCGCCTCGTTCAGCCGGTCGAGCCGGCGCCGGCCGATCTCGCGGCTCGCCAGCCAATGCGCGCGATCGGCCATGAAGGCGGCGACGGTGGTGGCGAAACGCGGGTCCTCGACCTCG
This sequence comes from Sphingomonas bacterium, assembly GCF_028293085.1. GTDB lineage: Bacteria > Pseudomonadota > Alphaproteobacteria > Sphingomonadales > Sphingomonadaceae > Sphingomonas. Next base: position 19,832 of record NZ_JAQGLC010000258.1, on the reverse strand, counting down.
ATCTCGAGCAGATCGGGTTCGTAGACCGTGTCGGGCACGGGAACGAGCAGCTCGACCCGGTCCGGCGCGCTGCGATTATAGCTGGCGAGCGCCGCGGCCTCGCGGATCGCGAGGTCGAGGTTGCTGCGCGGCACCGGCACGGCGGAGATGCCGAAGCTGCCTGGGAAGAAGGTCTGGCGGCGCAGGATAGGATCGAACAGGTCGCGCGGCAGCAGCCCGACCGGGGGCATGCGCGGGAAGCTGTCGCGCAGCAGCGCCTCGTCGAACGAGGATTGCTCGGAGAGCTGGTGGACGAACTGGTCGATCCGCGCCTGCCACAGCCGCGCGTCGCCGGTCATCGGCACCAGGGGGGTGCGGTTGCCGGGCGTGCCGCCGGTGCGCACAACCGCGAACCGGTCGACGAATCCGAGCGACCAGTCGGGATCGAAGCCGAGGACTGCCAACGGTACGCCCCAGGCGTCCCAGGGATGACCGTCGCCCGGCGCGAACAGTTTCTCGTTGTCGAAGGCGGCGTAAGCGAGCCGGTTCCGGCGCGCCTTGTCGTTGCCCGGCAGCGCGTAATCGGGTCCGCCATCGGTCGCGGTGACCTCGCTCGGCCAGAGGAACAGCGCGAGCCGCGCGCCGTCGATCCGCTGCAGGTCGACATAGGCGTCGTCGCGCGCATCCGGTGGGCAGCCATCGGTCGGGCGGCCGAGGATCGTCGCGGTGATCGGTTGAGCGACCAGCACCGCGACATGCGGCAGGAACACGCTATGCGCATTGTCCGCCAGCTCGCCGAGCGTGCGTCCGACGCGGCGCGGCAGGATCGGGCGCAGCCGGTCGCCGCCAGTCGGCGCCGATACGGTGAGGATATCGGGGTTCTTGTCCTCCTCGATCGCATCGGCATGATCGACGCGCATGATCACCGGCATGTCGGCGAGCAGCACGCGGCGTGCTCCGCCGATGCTGACATCCTCGCCCGAGATTGCCAGCCCGAGGCCCGGCGCCACCTGCAATCTCGCCGCATCCGGCTTTGCGCCGATCGCGTCCGCTTCGGCGGTCACCTCGAGCCCGGCAACACTCCCCGGTGAGAGCGATAGACCGTAAAGCCGCTGCAGGCCGGAACGGACGTCCTGCTCGGCGGTCAGCGCCTTGTCGGAAACCGCGCGGCCGGCGAACGGATGCATCCGCCGCCGCCAGACATTGGGCACGTCCGGGCGCAGCGGCGGATCGCAGCCGATGACATGTTCGTCGGCGAAGGAACGGTCGATGCGGGTGGTGACTTCCATGGCTCAACCTTTCGCCGCGGCGGCAATCGCCTTGTCGATCGCGTCGGCATCCTTCGCATCGACTGCCTTGGAAACGGCATCGGCCAGCGCCGGCAGGCTCGCGGCGGAAAGCGCGCGGAAGGCGGTATCGAGCAGCAGTGCGCGCTGGCTCTCGCCGACCCACACCGCCTGTTTTGCCGCCGGCCAGTCCTTGCCGATCTGGGTTCCCAGCCGGGACAGACCTTCGCCAAGGCGGGGATCGCTATAATCCTGCGCCACGTCCATCACCTCGCCGTCGCCGAGCACGATATCGGTGCTCCCCGCCACAATGCCGGTGCCGGCGCCTGTCGCCGTCGCCAGCGCGAGCCGGGTCAGCCCGAGGCGAGCGGTCGCCAGATCGGCGCTCGCCGGTTGGGCGAGGCCGGCCACCGCCGGATTGATGCTGGTGATGCGCGTGGGGACGGCCGTGGTGGCTGCCGCGGCGCGGAGCGTCGGCGCCGCGGTGAGCACGTTCGCGTTGAGCAGGGTCGGTCGGTCGAGAACGCCCCCGGGCAGGTTGAGCCCACCGGCGATCCCGCCGCCCGGAATCTCCAGCTTGGTCGGGATCGATTTGATCACCAGCTCCATGTCGGCGATCACCGAGGCAGTCAGGATGTCCGAGCCGGAGACCGCGCGGCCGCCGAGCAACGCCATCAGCCGGGCAGTGCCGAGCGCCGTCGCCCGGGAGTTGATCGCGGCGAAGCGCTTTTCCAGCCCCAGCCGCTTGAGCGTGTCGGCGACCAGGCCCGCGACGATCACGTCGTCGCCGCTCACCGGCACGCCGCCGCCTGTGGCGCCGTCATAGGCGATCGCGCGCCGCCTTGTGTACCACAGCAAAGGCGGCCGGCCGCCATCGGTCGGCAGCGCGGCCACCGCTTCCTGGAACGCCGCCTGCCATGCCTGGATGGTGAGTTTCTCGGCCTGTTCCTGCGCCTCCGCATCGGCGTCGCGCACCGCCGCCTCGGCCAGCTTGGCACGTTTCGAGATCAGGCTGGCGAGCATGTCGAAGGCGGGCTTGGAGGCCGCGCTGGCGGGGTCGGCGAGCGCCGGGGTGCGCGTCCTGGGCAACGCATTGTCGAACCGCTGGAAGCGCGCGCGGGTCACCGGCACCATGATCAGTACGCCGGTCGCATCGATCTCGTCGGCATTGGCCTCCAGATCGATCGGCGACAGTGACAGCGATTCCTCGACCAGCGCGCCGATCTCGTCGACCGGCACGAAGGCGATGTCGACGTCCAGCGTCGGCGGAAAATAGAATTGCCGAAAGCCGAAGCTGTCGGGCTGGATCGAGGCGGCGGGCAATTGCCCGGCCGGTGGCAGCGCGGAGAAGACGCTGGCGGCCGGAAACACCGGCGATCGCCCGCGCAGGTCGTCGAGCACATCGGCAAGATGCGCGCGGTGCTGCAGCACATGCGCCTCGGCGATCGCCCGCGGCCGGCCGCCGAACGCTACCTGCACGCCCGAATCCGCACCGGTCTCGCGCCGCACCATGGCGACGTCGATCCAGCGGATCGTACCGCGGTCAATCCCGATCAGGGCCAGCGGCAGCGCGTCCTGCGGCGTGCCGGCGGGCTCGCCCAGGAAGATCTGCTTGGCCACCGCGCGGCGCGCGGCGGCGAGGGTCGCGGCGCCGCTATGGTCGGGATAGGGGATCAGCGTGATCGCCGTCGCCTCGATGATGTCGCCATCCTCCACGGTGCGCTGCCCGGTGATGCTGCGCGGATAGGCGGCGATCGGGTTGGCGGTGAACTCGACCGCGCGGAGCGCCAGGATGAACAGGCCGCTGCGCCGCCCGAGCGGCACGCGCGGTTCGGCGGAAAGGCCGAGCGCGGCGTCGAGCTGGCGCGTGACCGGCATGTCGAGGATCGGCACGTCCTGGCGGCTGCTCAGCATCACCAGGTCGCCCGACGGGGTCAGTCCGACGCCCGGCTGGATCCGCACCGTCTGCCCGCGGACGCTGACCGAAGCCGCGACCTGCAGGCCGCGGATCACGCCCGCGCCGCTCGCCCGCGCCATGTCGGCCTGGCGCTGGCGGACATAATCCTGGTCGCGGGTCAGGTCGGCGCCGGTCAGGAAGCGCCCGTCGAAATAGCGCGGGCGGCGGCGCAATCCGTCCAGGATCATCGGTCCGCCGGAGAGATCATCCTCCAGCGTGTCGATCGAGACGGCGCCGTTCCCTGCGGCGCGCGCGATCTCGTTGCTGTCCGCCACTTCGATGACGAAGCGGCCGCTGGCTTTGGCAAGTTCGATCATCACAAGGTTCCTCTCAAGGTTCGACGAGCGGCCCGGCGGCGGGCGCGCGGCCCAGCCATTTGCCGGGCAGGAAGATGAAGGGGCGGATGCTGTTGTCGGCCCGCGGCCGCTGTGCGGTATCGAGCACCGGCCGGATCTCGGACGGTGCGTTGGCGGCGAGCGTCACCGGGATCGCGACGCGCGCGAGCAGGACCGACGACAGATCGGTGCCGGCGACCTGCTCGAACAGCGGATCGAGTTCCTCGTCATCGGCATCGGTCAGGCCGGTGTCCCAGGATCCGAGCACCGCGGCGAGCTTGTCGTCGCGGCTCGCGGTCGCCGCCGGCCAATGATTCTCGGGCGTAGGGATGTCCGCGGGTGGGCCCTCGGCGCGGAGCACAAGGGTGAGTTGGGGCTCCTCGGCCAGCCGCGCCGGCACCAGCGCGTCGAGCGCGTCGAACGGTCCGCTGGCGATGCTCGGTGTCATGCCGCGCGCACAATCCTTGGCCGACAGGAAGACGTCGGCGACCACCGCCACGTCGAACGGGGTGCGCGGCTTGCGGTGGATCGCGGTGCGCAACGGCCCGGTCTCCTGTGCGGCGAACCAGCGCGCGAGCCGGATGCAATAGGGCTCGCCGATCTCGATCAGCCGGCCATAGCGGTCGAGCGCGACGCCGGGCTCGACCTTGATCTCCAGCTCGTTGTCGCCCGCCCCGGGTGCGCGCACCCTCAGCCCCGCGATCGTGCCGAAGCCGGCGATATGGCGCAGCGCCATGGCCAGCCGTCCGCGATGATAGGTCTGCTCGTCCCGGAAATCCTCGGCCTGGAGCAGCACGCCGGTCGCATAATTGACGCGCTCGGGCCGGAGCGGAGCGACGAGCGGATCGGTGGCAAGAAGGATGCTCATCAGCTGGGTCCTGTGGGTCTGATGGGACGAAGGATGGCGGGATTGATCGTCGGGTTGAGCGTCGGCTGGCGCAGCACCGAAACGTCGATCGGCCGGGTCGGGATGATCGGCGGCGTCGTCCCGACCGTCGGCTTGACCACACTGACGACCAGGTCGACCGGCGCGCTCTCGTTGCCGCCGTCATCGATCACGGTCAGCCGGAAGACGTGCCGGCCGGGGTCGAACTGGTTCTCGACCACCAATGTCGGATCGGCGGTGCGCAGCAGCTTGCCGGGAGCCATCGTCACCATGGCGGTCAGGCCGGATCCATGGTGAAGCGATATTCCTTGATCTTGCCCGGATCGGTGTCCTTCGATCGCGCCGCGGACAGGATGAAGCTGGCGCCGGGGGCAACCACGGCGTCGATGATCTTGCCGTTCTTGTCGACGACATCGAGCACGGCGGTCGGCCGGTCGGTATCCTTGACGATCACGTCGATCTTGACCTTGTCGCTTTCGTTGTTGCTGTCGTCGACGACGGTGAGGATGAAGGTGTGCACCCCCACCGACAGCGGCGCGGCCGGCGTCACGTCGACGCTGACCACCGGCTCCTTCTGGATCACCGGTACATTGGGCTTGAACGTCGCCATGCTGTCGCTCCTTCAATCTTGTTCCCACATCCAGATATGCCGGCTGATGCTGTGCCCCGGCGCGCCCTTCGATCCGATCGCGCTGAGCACGAACGGCATGCCGGCGCGCACCACGGGCGGGCCGCTTGCCTTGGCGGTCGGGCGGATCGGTACCGGGCCGTCGGCGCGCTGATCGAGCCCGCCGCTGCCCGCGACGAAATCGCCCTCGCCGACGATGCTGCGGCCGATCCGCACGACCTCGAACTTTTCGGGCTCGTCGAGCCAGGAATCGATCCCGATCAGCGAGGCGGCACCGACGATCAGCGGCCGTTTCGCCTGGTGCAATGTCGCCTCGACATGCGCCGGGATCGCCGCGTCGACGATGTCCTGCAGCCGTGCCATCTCGTTGCGGTCGCCCACGCCGCGCACCAGCACGAGCACGCGGTGCGCCAGTCGGGCATAGAATTGCTGCACGGCCTGGGTATCGGACCGCGCCGCGTCGATCTCGCCGCGATAGAGCGAGAGCAGCTCCGCGCGCGCCGTGTCGCCGAGGATCAGCGTGTCGCAGACAAAGCTGTTGCCCGATTGCTGCATGCCCAGCGTCAGCGGGTCCTCCTCGTCGGCCAGGTCGGCGCCGAGAATCGTCGCAAAGGTGCGGCGCAGGCGGAAACCCTCGACCACGACGATGCTGCCGCGGGTGATCGCGCCGCCGGCAAGCATCGTGCAGGAGCCGCCGGGCTGCATCGCCAGTGCCAGCGCCCGCGCCGCGGTGTCGCCGACCGTGGCGATCGCCAGCGCCCCGGGCGCCGGCGCGCGCTCATAAGGATCGATCCGCGCGCCTTCGTAGAGCCACCCCCCGGTGCCGAGCTCGAGCGCAGCCAGCAGCCCGCCCAGCGTGCCGTTGAGCGCGGCGGTATAGGGCGCGGCCAGTAGCGACTGGCGCAACCGCGCGGCGCTGTCGGCCGGGTCGGCCTGCACCCCGATCCATTCGCCGATCCAGGGTAAAGCGGCGTCGGGGGCGGCGGCGGGATCGGTGAGCTGCCAGGCCCCGGCGATGCGGCCCTCGGTCTCGGTCAGCACGCCCTCGTAGAGATGGAGCATGCGTTCGAGGAAGTCATGCTGGGTCGCGGGCCCGTCGGCCTCGGCGTCGGGCCCGCTCAGCGGCTCGCGGTAGAAAGCGGGGAGATAGCGGTCGCGATAGGACAGGCGATTGGCATAGACGCGCAACGCCGCCAGCTCGGGCGTGCCCTGCGAATCGCCGTTCAGCGTGACGTGCAGCCATAGATAACGGCCGGTGATCCGGCGCACGCGGCGGCCGGCATGCTGGAGCAGCAAGGTCCACAGGCCGGCAGCATCGACGCGCGGCGTGCAGGCGAGGGTGCTGTCGGCGAAGGCGATCTCGCTTGCCTGGGGCACCCAGCTTCCGGTCGGCACGCCGTCTTCGGCGCGGGCGGCGGCGATGCGGTGCGGCGCCCAGGCCGGAGCCTTGGGCGCGCCCGGCAGGGCGGGTGGCGCGCGACCTTCGGTCGCGAGTGCGTCGATGCCGATCGAGCTGCCCTTGGGGATTGCCGCATCGGCATAGAGCCGGTGCCAGACGCAGCCGGCGAGCCCGGAATCGATCGGCCCGATCAGCACCGATCCGGTCCGGGCATAGCGCGCGCCTGACAAGGCACGCAGCGGCCGCTCGATCGTGGGGGCGCCGCCCGCCTCCTCGGCGAGATAATGCGGCACGGGGGCGAGCCGGTTGGCGAACTTGGCGTTGGTCGGCTTGATCAGGGGATGAACCCGGCCGCCTGGCGCGAGCACCGCGTCGGGGATCGGCGCGCCCTCGATCGGATAGACAAAAGCCTGGACCGCTGGTTTGCCGCCGTCGCCGGCCAGCACCGCGACCTCATCCTCGCCGATCCAGGACAGCGAATAGGGGAAGCGCAGCCCCTGCAGGCGGAACCGGCGGACAAAGGCGCCGTCCTCCAGCGTCAGGATGCTCGCCGCCTCGCCGGTCTCCCAGACCAGCAAGGCGAGCCGGCCCTCGGCCGATCCGGCCATCGCCACCACCTCGAAGACGGGATCGAGCTTCGCGACCCGCATCCGCACCAGCCGCGGCGGGTTGCGGTTGGGCTCGACCGGATCGAAGCGGCCGGGATCGGCGTCGCGCAATCCGCCGAACTGCAGCGGGTAACCGCGCCCTCGCGCCAGCCGGCCATGCAATTTGTCGAACACCCACGCGCCGCCCCCCGGCATCGGCGCGATCAGGTCGGCGCGGAAGTCGGCGCGGCGAATCTCGGCGGGCAGCCAGCGATCGCGGAGATCGCGCCAGATCAGCGCGCCGTCGCGGGCAACGTACAGCACGTCGTCATCGCCGAGCGCGAGATCGCTGGGGGCGATGAACACCGGCGGATCGCCCGGCGGCAGGTCCAGGGTCATGCTGCCCGGGGCGAACCCCGATGAGTGCACTGTCTTGGTCGCGCTGTCCCACCAGGCGAACCCGCCCAGCTCGTCGACGATGGAGGATGGATCGGACAGTCGCGCCCGCGCCCAAGCCTCGGTCTCGGCAAGCACGGGCGCGTCCTGATTCTCGGCGAGCAGGACATGGCCGAGCATGTCCTTGAAATGCAGCCGGTCGGCGATGCCGGGCGCGGCGCTGTCCGGCGCCAGCCCGAAGGCCCGGCGTCCGGCAAGCTCCCACATCGGCAGGCCGTTCACGTCCATCAGCAGAGCTCCGGCACGACGGGAATGGCGAGGCCGGAGGCGCCGTCGGTGCCCGATCCGGGCGGCAATGTCGCCGAGCTGGTGCTGCCGACGCTCACCGACAGCATCGCCAGCTCGGGCAGCTGCCAGGGCTGGAGCGTGATGATGCCACGGCCCGTGCGGTCCTCGGTCACCGCGGTCCAGCCGGTGCCGCGGGTCGATCGCCTGAACAGCCGTACCGGTGCGACGGTGCGCACGCCGGGCACCCGGGCGATCGCGGTCTCGATCAGCCGGTCGTCGAGCGCGCGGCCGAGCGGCCAGCCCTGCCCATCGGGTCCGCCCGGGGCGAGCGGCCAGAGGTGACGGCGGATCACCTCGGAGACCATCTCGATCACGGCGTCGCGCTGCTCCTGGTCGACCAGCTCGACCGCGGCGCTGACGCCCATCGGCACATATTCGGGCGCGATCACATAGAGCTCGGTCGCGAGCGGCCGTCGCCCGTCGAGCCAGGCATAGACGCTTTCCAGCATCGTCCGGTCGGCACGCGGTGCCGGCTTGGCGGTGCCGGCGCGGCTCGGGATCACCATCACCGAGACGACGCCGGGGATGTCGCCGCGCCGCTGTTGCGGCTTGAACCGCTCGAGCACCTCGACCCGGCCGACCGGCACGCCCGGCGTACGCAGCGCCAGTTCCTTGATGTCGCTCTTGGTCACCGCGCGGCCGCCATGGCGGATCATCGCCGGGATGCGCGTCTCGGCCTCTTCGAGCCGTTCGGGATCGATGCCGCCGGTCATCGGCAGCGGCTGGTTGAGCTTGAGCTTGGGAGCGTCGGCCGGCGCGGCCAGCCCCTTCAGCGCCCCCGCAGGGACATTGCCCGGCGTGCCGCCGCCCGCGCGCATCGTCACGACGTGCACCGCCCGGCCCGGCCCCGGCACAGCGCCGCGCACGCCATTGCCGAAGCGGATCGTGCCCGCTTCACTGTCCAGGCTGTAGACGCGCTCGCTGCGCCCGGCGGCGTCGACGTCGGGGATCTGGCGCCAAACGCGCATTCCTTCCTCTTCCTCGACCTCGACGATCAGGCTGGCGGGGTCGACCGATCCGGTGCCGAGCGCGAAGCTCTGGCCCGAAGCCCCCGTGCCGCGCCCGATCTGCTGGCGGCCGAGCGTCTTCATCTGCTCGACCAGGCCCGCATTGGCACCTGCCCAGGAAAGCCTGAACGACGTCAGCCGCGCCTCGGGCAACGGTCGGAGCCGGAGCCAGGCGACGATCCGCGCGGCGGTGACGGGGTCGTCGATCCGCGGCGGGCGGTTGCCGACGCCGGCATTGATGTCGGCCAGCACGTCGTTGGTCGGCACGCCGAAATCGTCCGATCCGGGCAGCAGCAGCCGCGTCGTGCCCGGCCGCACCAGCCCGCCGGTGCCGTCTGAGAGAATCTCGAGCGGCAGATATTGATCGCCGCCGCTGCAGATCTCCCACACATGCGGTACCGGGGCCCGGGCCGAGATCGCCTCCAGCGTGCCGGGCATGGTGATCGCCGGCGCCAGGCCGAGCGTCAGCGCCACCCGGCGATTGTCGTCGCCGCCGCCCAGCGTCTTCACCACCCTGGAGACCAGGGCCGGCTCGGGCGTGGCGGCAAGCAGCGCCATCCACAGGCAGCCGTCGATGCTGTCATGCACGAAATCGCGGCCGCCGGGCTCCGCGGCGCCATCGACGAACACCGGCGTCGTCACATAGGCGGTGGGGTTGCCGGGGGCGTTGTAGAGCTGGCGCAGATCGGCGATCAGGCTGGCCAGCCCAGCCGCCTCCTGCGTGTCCGGCCGGCGCTTCAGATAGCAACGGCCGACCACCGGCTGCACCGACAGCTCGCTCAACAGCTCGAAATTGACCGGCTTGGCGATGGTCGAGCGCATCGGCAGGACCACGCCGGTGCTGGCGGCCTTGTCGTCGATCACCACCTCGATCAGGCCCCGCGCCGGCTCGGCCGCGCGCATCTGCTGGCCGAGCAGCCGGAGAAAGGCGAGCCGTTGGCGCTCGGGGATGAGATTGGCGCGATACAGGATGGTGTCGCCCAACCAGGCGAACAGGTCGACCAGGGTACGCCCGGGATCGCCTTCGCGCGCGTCGGTCCATTCGGGCGTGTGTGCCGGAATGCGGCGGACGAGGTCCGCGACCAGATCGTCGAAGCTGCGATCGTCCAGGGCGGGAGGACGGATGGGCATCAGGCGCTCCCCACGGGTACACGTGCCGCGATCTGGCCGGACGAACCGGTCGTGCGGATACGATAGGCGATGGTGACGACCAGCTCGCGCGGGTCGTCACCGGTGGTGACCGAAACCTTGTCGAGCAGGATGCGCGGCTCGAAGGCGCGGATCGCGGCATCGATCTCGATCTGGGTGCGGGCGCGTACCTCGGTCGTGTTCGGCTGGTGGATCAGCCCCTCGAGGCCGGCGCCGAAGACGGGGCGCATCAATTGCTCGCCGGGGGTGGTGCGGAGCACCGATTCGATGCGCTGGCGGATCGAGGCGTCGAGATCGGGCCACACCAGCCGACCATCGGCGTCGGGCACCGGCATCAGCGGCCAGCCGAGCGGCGGACGGATGTCCGCGCCGCGCGAGGAGGTGAGGATCGGTCCGCTCATGTGTCGCTCTCCGCGGGCGGCGGCGGCATGACGGTCGGGATCGGCAGGCAGATCTTGATCCACAGCATCCAGCGGAAGATCAGATCGAACAGCCCCAGGAAGATGTTGAGCACGATGAACGCGCAGAGGGTGATGATCGGGATCGAGAAGCTGCAGAGGAATCCGATCTGCAGCCCGTCGGTCGATCCTTCGCCGTCCGCCAGCTTCTTCATGTCGCCGCCGAGCAGGTTGGCGAGCGCGGGCGGCATCTCGAACGCGACATTGGGTTTCACGCGCTTGAGCTGGGAAAGATCGGGCAGGGCGATCTTGATGCCCGGGCCGTCGCCGTCCCACCAGGGCAGCACGCGGAATCGCTCGCTCGGCCCGCTCCACAGGAGCTTTTCGGCGCATCCCTCATGGCCCGCGACGCGGATGAAGCCGCGCACGGCGAACTGATCGCTCGCCACCTCGAACTTGCCGGGCGAGCGCGACAGCGTCGCGTGGCGTGCGGACAGGCAATCGAGCGCGGCCTTGGTCAGCCGGGCGCCGAGCGCCGCGTCGATCTTCGGCCATTCGTCCGGCATCCGGATGAGGTCGCCGGTGTTGGGTTGGCGTTCGATCAGGATGGTCGCCGCCTGCTGCGCGAAGGTCGCTGCGTCGATGTTCCTGGCGACCTTGTTCGCGTCGCGCACCCGCAGCGTTATATCCCGCAACACCGCCAGCAGCGCGTTGCCCGAGGGGCCGCCGCCGAACGCGTCGAGCTCCAGGATCAGCTGCTGCAGGAATTTCCCGAAAGCCTGGATGCGGCCGGCATCGGCCGGCGGTTGGGTGCCGTCCGGCTTGGGGGCGATCGGATCGAGCGCGTTCCATTTGCGCCGCAGCGGATCGCCCGCGCGGGGCATCGGTGTCAGCGGCCGCTCCTTCAGATATTCGGACAGATGCCCGACGATCGGGTTGCGGCTGGAGGGCGCGAGGGTCGCGTAGTTGAGCGCGGGCGGCGCGGCCGAGCTGCGCTCGTCGCTCACCACCGGGATCACGCCGAACAGGATGGTGCGTCCGCGCAATGCGCAGATCTCCGGCGGCACGATGTGCAGCGGCAACACTTCCTCGTGGAACTGCACCTTGGGCTTGCGCGCCGCGATCTGCTGCCGGGCGGCGCGGTTGGCGGCATGGAACGCTTCGTTGCCGCGAATGCCCGGATCGGCGTCGGCGTCAGGCAGCAGCGCCCAGCCGCCAATCGCGCGCGGGCCCTTCATCCAGCCGTCCCAGCGATTGCCGGCATGGACGCGGCGGATCACCATCCCCTTGTCCGCAATCTTCTTCGGGTCGAGCCGCGGCGATCCCGGCTGGCGGCAGAAGACCTCGAACAGCGCGATCTGTGCCTTGCGGTGCGTGGGCAGCCCCAGCTCGAGCACGGTATCGGTGCCACGGCGCACGCCGTGCATCGCCGCCAACGTCGTCGCCCAGTCGTCGGCGGAGAGCTGGTCGAACAGCGCCTCGACGAAATTGTCGATCGGCGCGGTGGCGATCAGCGTTTTGGCATCGCCGCCGCCGAGCGGTCGGATCACCGTCTCGTGCATGGCCTCGGGCGGCATCTGACGCGCGAGCCGGCGCATCTGGGCCGGATGGAGCCGTGGCGGTGCGAGAATGGCGGCCATCACCATATGTTGCCCGCTCCGGTGGTATAGCTGGGCGAGGTCACCGCGTTGGTCACCAGGCTCGCGCATTGCACCGTGCCCGAGAATTTCGCCATGCCGGCGTCGACGCTGACCGACCCGGCCGAGATGGTCATGCTCGACGCGGTGATCTTGCACTGCGACGACGTCTCGATCGACACCCCCGAGGTCCCCATCTTGAAGGTGTTGCCGGCGGCTTCGAGCTTGATCTCGCCGCCGCTGGCGTCGGTCAGCGTCGCCTTGGCGCCATTGGGGGTCGATATCTCGACCTTTTCCTGGCCGCTCGATTCCTCGACGATCGCGATCCGGGTGCCGTTCTTGCCATTGATCGCCCAGCGATCGACCTTGTCGCCGCCCAGATCCTCGGGAACGCTGGTCGCCCCGTTCCACAGGGTGCCGATCACGATCGGATGCGTGGTTTCGCCGGCGAGGAACTGCACCAGCACCTCGCAGCCGACATCGGGGAGGAAGAAGGCGCCGTAATTGTCACCGGCGAACGCCACCGCGACGCGCGCCCACACCGGCGCTTCGCCATCGGGATCGGCGGTGAGCAATTGCACCTGCACGCGTCCCAGCGAATTGGGATCCTGCACCGACACCACCTTGGCGAGATGCGCGCCGGCGAGCCAGTGCGCGGGCGCGGCGAAGAGGCCGGGGTTCATGCCGGATCTCCCAGATAGGCGCATTCCGCTTCGAAATCGGTGCGATAGCCGTCGGTGCGGTCCCAGCGGTGCACTGCTTTGGACACCGCATACTGGTTGGCGAAGCGCGGATTGACGCCGGCCAGCTCGATCCAGCTGCCGACGCGCAGGTCGCTATTGCCCTGCGCGGTGCCCGCCGCGCGGACGAAGGCGCGGGCGCGGCGCTCGCATTCGGTCGCGGCGATCGCCTGGGCATCGCCGCTGGTCATCGGCCCGAACCGGCCGAGGTGGAGGCTGACGCTCTTGAACTTCTGCGAGAGCGTGTCGGGGCCGCTGGTGCCGTGGCCCGGGCCATAGCCGGCACATTGCGCGGTTTCGTTGACTGCCTCGCCGCTTGCCGGATCGAAGCTGGCGATGCGGATCTCGCTCACCTGCTCGGCGATGTCGGCGGTGATGCGGGCGTAACTGAGCGTCGTGCCCGCGCTCAGCGTCACCAGGGCGCGCTGATCCTTGCCGTTGCGCCCGACCTGCAGCTTGGCGGCGACGATCTGCAGGTCGCAGTCGAAGCGGGCGAGGATGCGGCGGAGAAAGGCGAGATCGGTCTCGTCGGCCTGCAGCCAGTCGCGCGCAATGGTGTCGACCCCGTCGCGCACTTCGGGGGTCAGGCCATAATCGGAGACGACCGCACCGATCACGTCGCTCAACGATTGCTGCTCGAACAATTTGGTCCGCCGCTTGCGGCGCAGGGGAAACAGCCGGTCCTCGGCGAGTATGGTCATGATCGGCGGCGCGCTTTCGCGGACTTCGGCCTCAAGCCCGGTGATCTGGCCGTCGAAAATCTCGCCCGCGCCACGCTCGGCCGGGCCGGCGAACAGGCGGACGCCGGCGCCGAGATCGAGCGGCGATCCCGCGCCCGAGGCGAAGGTCGCGTCGCCGTCTGCAGTGCCGACGCTGTCGATCAGCACCAGCTCGAGCGAGGAAAGGCCGCCGCGTGCCTCGACCACGCGGAACCGCTCGAGATTCTGCGCAATCAGCGGATAGTCCATCCCGCCGATCTCGATCGTCGGGGCGAAGCTCAGCAGGCTCTGGGGATCGTCGCGTGCCATCAGTCGGCCCAGAGTCGCTCGAGACGATGGGCGCGCCGGGCGAGACCGTAATCGAGCCGGTCGAGATCGATCTCGCGGTCGCGCGCCGACGTGGCCGAGCCGCCGCCGCCGGATGCGCCCGATGCCCGCTCGGATACGGGCTCGTTGACCACTTCTCCCACCACCACGCTCATCGATCGTCCCTCAGAAGAAAGTCACATTGCTGTACGAATAGCTTTCGGCGACCACGCCGCCGCTCGCGACCAGCCGTCCGCTGCGGTCGAAGCTGGCGTTCGGCCCGACGCTCGGCACCGCCGGCGGCATCAGCTGCTCGGGCCGGTAGCTGCTGCTCCAACCCGTGGTCTTCGACATGCCCAGCCCCGCGAACGCGCCCTGGCTCGCCGGCACGCCCGAGCTCGAGAAACTGGTGCTCGACTGGCTCGTCGTGGTGCCGTCGAAGCCGGTGAAGCTGCTGCTCCGGTTGGTTTCGGTCACCCCGTCAAAGCCGGTCACGCTGGTCGTGCTCGAGCTGAAGAAGCCGCCGTCCGACGATCCGCCGAGCCCGCCGCTCATCGACATGCCCGCGCCACTTATGCTCGCCATGCCGCCGGCGCCCATCGTCGATCCCATGCCGAACGAGGCGCCCGCGCCGAACCCGGCGGAGGCCCCGGCCCCCGCCGAAAAACCGGCGCCCGCGGACATGCCCGCGCCGGCGGAGAAACCTGCCCCCGCGGAGAAGCCGGCGCCGGCCGACATGCCGATCCCTCCCCCGATCCCGCCGCCGATTCCTGCCCCGATGCCGCCGCCCATGCCCGCCGCCATGCCGACGCCGACGCTGGCGCCGATCCCGGCCGAGGCGCTTGCGCCGGCCGAGACGCCCATGCCGAAGCCGATCGAGGCGCCGGCGCTGATCCCGCCGGACATCTGGAACCCGGCGGCCGCGGACAAATTGACGCTGGCGCCCGCCGCAGCCGTCATGCCGGCGCCGGAGCGCATATTCTCCATCCCGTTGAACGCCGCCAGCGCCCGGCCCGCACCCGGATCGCCCGCCTTGGTGGCGGCATGCGTCGCGCCCGTGCCGGTCGGGGGCGGAGGCGTCATCGGCAGCACCGTGATCTGCAGCGGCGCCGGATCGGCGAGGGCCGCGTAAGCGGCGGCGTTGGCGGTATAGTTGAGGAAACCCTCGCTCGCGCCCTTCATGCTGACCTGCAGCGAGGCGCGCAGCGGCACGCCGTCCGACGACCAGTAATCGAGGGTCTCGGTCAGCGATTCGATGACGCCGAGATAATCCGCCGTCCCCCAATGAAAGACGATCTTGGGAAGGCTGAGATTCGCCTCGTCCTTGTTCGACGTGGCCCCGCCGCTCGCGGCCGCCTTTTTGCCGGTACCGGAGGCGGTCGCCATCGTACGCAGCTTTTTGGTCGCGTCGCGTACGTCGTTGCCGGTCTCGGTCGTGTCGAAGAGCAATTCGACGTCGAGCTTGACCGTCGTCGCCCGGGCATGCTGTTCGGGCGGCTCCTCGCCGAACTGGTTGGTCAGCGCGATGCGCAGCGAAGCCGGGTTGAAATGGACATAGACCCTGTCCGCATCGGCCGCCTTGGGCAAGCCGAACCAGGCTTTGGCAGCGGTGGAGGGGGCCGGATCGGTCATGCGGCGACCCCGGTCATCTCGAGCCCCTCATGGACGAGGTGCAGCTCCTCGATCGCGACGTCGGTGCCCTTGGCATTGAGGTCGGCGACACGGAATTTGACCGGCATGGCATTGAGCAGGCGCCAGCCAAGGCGGATCTTGGCCTCCGCCTTGCCGGTATCGCCCTCGTCCACGGATCGGATCAGGCCGATCAGGACGTGCCCCCGGTTCTTCGGCACCGGCCGCCCGTCCGCGGCGCCGTCGGCGCCTGCGAAGAGCGACCACCACCGCCACAATAATTGCGTCCGGATGACTCCGCGCTTGAGGATGACGGTGCCGAAGGTCACGGGCCCGGCACGCATCGCCGTGCCGTAATTATGCCCGCCGATCTTGATCACCTTATGCTCCATCACCGCCTCCATTCCCGAGACCTCGGAGAAGCTGCCGACCAGGCCCGCATTGATGCCGGTGTACGGCGCGAAGGAACCGGCGGCCGGCTCGATCGCGACATGAAAGGCGAAATTGCCGTAGGGGACCCGGCTTTCCTCTTCCGGCGGCAAAGTCATGGGCATCAGGCTGCCTCCCGCGCTGACGCTGCCGGCGGCGCCTCGGTGAGTTGCAGCGCGACCGTGATCCGCTCGATCGGCTGCGCGGGCAGGAAGCTGAGCGTCGCGATCACCCGGCCGGCGTCGATATCGGATTGGGTCATGCTGCTTGCGTCGCAGGTGACCGTATAGGCCTCGGCGCGGTTGCGGCCGGCGAACGCGCCGAGGCCGCGCAATTCCTCGCAGAAGGATTCGAGCGTCGCCTGCATCCGCGACCAGAGCCGGGGGCTCGACGGCTCGAACACCAGCTCGTCGCCCAGGCTGCGGCAGGCGCGCAACAGAATGCCCATCAGCCGGGATGTGCCGCCAGGCCGCCAGGCAGGCTCGTTTGCCATGCTGCTGTCGCTGAACAGCTCGATCTGTCCGCGGCGATTGGCGAGCAGCGACAGCCGGTCACCGAGCCAGTCGGCCTTGCCCGCGATCCCGCGCGCCAGATCGCTGTTGCCGATGTCGGGGGTCAGGTCGCGTACGCTGTTGAGCGGCTGGCCGGCTGCGCTACGGAACGCGCCCGATAGCAATGCCGATCGCGCGATCAGGCCGGCGAGCGCGCCATCGGGGCTTTCCAGCCCCTCGGGCAGGTCGACCGAATCCGCCGTTGCGATCCAGGGATAAGCGAGCTGCAACCGTGCCGACCCCACCGCGCCGTCGTCGATCAGGCGCAGCTTCGGGCCGGCCAGGTTCGGCCGGTCGAGCAGCGCAAGCGGCCAGCACTCCTCGCCCTGGGTGAAATCGGTGTCGACAAAGGGCAAGGGCATCGCCGAGATCAAGGTCACGTCGCGGCGATGCGCGGGCCCCTTGGGGCGGCCGAGCAGGTCCAGCGCGAAGCGCAGCGACCGCGACCACAGGGCGTAGCCGGTCGGATCGAGCCGCGGCGCGAGCAGTGCCGGCCGGGCGGCGCGCGGCTCGGGCGACAGGTCGGGCGCGGCTGGTGCGCAGGGAATGAAGATCTCGGGCGGCCCCGGCGGTTCGTCGCTGGGGGGCGCAGGGTGGGGCGCGCCGCCGCACAGATCCACAAGGTCGGGCAGCAGCAGCATCGCCGCGTCATCGACCGCATAGACGACGGCTGCACCCGTCCAGCTGCGCGGATCGGCCGGATCGGCGGCGGTGCCGATCCCGTCGAGCCCGGCCAGGATCGGCTGGCGATCCGCTGCATCGGCTGGCCCGGCGGGCGGTTTCCAGGAGAGCAATTGCCGCTTGGCAATGGCGGTCGCCTCGGGCGTCACGGACGCGTCGTAGAGCGCGATCGGATCGCCGGTGCGCACCACATAGGCCTTGGCGCCGCCTTCCGCGAAGAAGCGCTTGACCGCCAGTCCGAGTGCCGACGGCACCTGTTCGGTCGCCCCCGGCGCCGCCGGCCGCCGATCCCAGGCATAGAGCGTGTCGAATTCCGACCAGCTCTGCACCGGCACCGGCAGGCCGAGCAGCGTGTCCAGGCGCTCCGCTGCGGCCTTGAACGGCCCCGACGGCGTCCAGCCGTCCGCGACCAACGCGTCGCGTGTCGCCGTCGGCAACGCCGCCGCCCGGCGCGCGACGCAGCCGACGAACATCGCCACGTCGGCACGGGACGACAGTCCGGCCAGGGTCGGCCGGCTGACGGTGAAGGCGATGCCGGGCAGCGGCATGGGTTCGGGCTCCAATCAGGTCGCTGGCGTTCAGACCTCTTCGAACTCGAAGCCTTCGGCGGCGAGCACGAGCTCCTCCATCGCAACGTCGCTGCCGCCCTTGGCCGCGAGTGTCGGCCCGGTGAACTTCATCGGCCGGGCGTTGATCAGCCGCCACCGGAGGATCGGGACGCGCTGTTCGTTCTGCAGCGTGATCGTCACCGAACGCTTGTGCGTGGGATCGACGCGGGTGATGTTCACCCATTGCAGGAAGTTGGTCTGGCCCATGATGCCGCGCTTCAGCGTGACGTCGCCGGCCTTGTGGAGGCCCGGGATCTTGCGCACCCGGTTTTCCTTGTCGTTGCCCTGGCGATATTCCATCAGCGTGATCTCGGTGCCGATCCCCGAAACGTCGGAGAAGCCGCCGAGCGCGGAGGTGGGCGCGTCGTTGCCGTCGAATTCGACCAGGAAATTATAAGCCCCGAAGGGCGTGTCGCGTACTGGCATCGGAAGTCACTCCTTATCCGCGGGCATCGGCCGTTTTCTGGCCGATGCGGAAAATGACGAACTCGGCGGGCTTGATCGCGGCGACGCCGATCAGACAGATCAGCCGGCCGTTATCGAGGTCGTTCTGGGTCATCGTCGTGCGGTCGCAGCGGACGAAGAACGCCTCTTTGGGCGAGCTGCCGAGCAGCGCCCCGCTGACCCATTCATTGTAGAGGAAGTCCGACACGGTGGTGCGGACATTGGCCCATAGAGCCTCGCCGTTCGGCTCGAACACGGCCCATTGGGTGCCGCGGTCGATCGAGGCTTCCAGATAAAGGAAGTAACGCCGGATATTGACGTATTTCCATTCCGGATCCGAGCTGATCGTCCGCGCGCCCCATACCCGGATGCCGCGGCCGGGCAGCGCCCGGATGCAGTTGATGCCGAGCGGGTTGAGCACTTCCTGCTCGCCGAAGCGTACGTCGCGCTGCAGGCCGAGCGCTCCCGTCACCGTCTCGTTGGCCGGTGCCTTCCACACGCCGCGCTGGACGTCGCTGCGCGCATAGATGCCGCACACCGCGCCCGAGGGTGGCACGTCGATCTGGGCAGGCTGGCTGGGATCCGTCGCCGCAAGCGGGTTGGCGATGGTGATCCACGGATAATAAAGTGCGGCATATTTGCTGTCGATCAGGTTCTTGAGCGCCCGCACGCTGGGGTTCGCTGTAGGCTCGAGCCCGGTCGGCGTGTCGAGCACGGCGATCCGGTATGACCGCCGCGCCTCGGCATGGCCGATCAGCATCTGGTTCACTGCCTTGGCGGTGGTATCGTCGAAGGTCGACGAACCCGGCGCCGCGACGATCGAGATATCCTCGAGCGCGAGCAGCGAATTGAGCGCGTCCTGATAGTCCTGGGTCGAAGCCGCGCCGGTGCCGTCGAGGCCGCCGGTCAGCTCCACCGTCCGGACGCCATCGGTGGCGCCCTTCATCAGCCCGGCGACCAGGTCCTTCAGCTTCACCGTCGGGTCGATCGAGAGCGATACCGGGTTGGTCAGCGCATCGGCAGCGCTTGGCGGCGTCGCGCCGAGCACGTTACCGATGAAGCGCGGATGCTTGGGATTGAGGCCAAGCCCGCCGGCCTCATAGACCGGGCCCGTCGGATCATAGACGGTGATGCCGATCGAGACGATCGAGCAGGGATCATCGCTGGCCGCGATCGTATCGACGCCGACAACCGAGAAGGTCGCCGGAGCCGTCATGATCGTGGTGCCGGCTGGCTGGCGCAACGCCAGCTTCTGGGTAGTGGGCAGATCGGTTTCGCTGATCACGACGCGGTAATTGGCCGCGGTGCCGGCGATGGTGGCGCCGCCCGGGGTGCGCGCGGACAGCTTGATCTTCTTGTCGTCGTCGAGATTGGTCGGCCCGGCCGCCTTGGCCCCGGCGCCGAGGATGCGCGCGACATAGAGCCGCCCGCCGCCATTGTTGAAAAAGGCCTGGGCCGCGAGCGCGAGATAGTTGCGCGCCGCGGCGGTGCCGATCAGCAGGTCGTCGACGCCGCCATAATAGCGCTCGAAATCGCCGAAGCTGGTGAGCAAAGGCGGGGTCGGGTCGCTCGGCTTGACGCTGACGGGGCCGCGCGCCGTGAGCCCGACAAAGGAGCAGGTGCTGGTGCCCACCCCCTCGATCGATTTGGCGCGGAAACTCGTCTCCTCGACGAACACCGCGGGTGCGAGATATTCGGGCATTAGCGTGCCTCCTTCCGATAGGGGTTCGGGC
>NZ_JAQGLC010000222.1 GCF_028293085.1 Sphingomonas bacterium | reverse complement strand
AAGATCGCGGACGTTTCGCGCCATTGGCCCCACCACGCACATCGACGGAAGCCAGACTTCCTTTCCAGGCGCGGGGACACGGCCGATGCTGGGCCGGAACCCGTAGACGTTGTTCCAGCCCGCCGGGTTGCGCAGGCTGCCGCCATAATCGCTGCCGTCGGCTAACGGCACCATATGCGTGGCCAGAGCGACCGCGGCCCCGCCGCTGCTGCCACCGGCGGACCGGGTGGGGTCATAGGCATTTCGCGTCGCCCCAAAGACCGGATTGAAGGTATGGGAGCCCAGGCCGAATTCCGGAGTGTTGGTCTTGCCGATGAAGATCACGCCGGCCTTGCGCAGCCTTTCGGCCGGCACCGCATCCGTGCCAGCCACTGTCCCCTTGAAAATCGGAGAGCCTTGCGTGAACGGCAACCCGGCAACCGGAGTGAGGTCCTTCACAGCATGCGGGAAGCCGTGCAGGAGGCCGACCGCTTCGTTCCTGCGAAGCTGCGCATCGCGGGCCTCGGCCTGCTTCACCAGCCCGGGACGGTCCTGCAGCGAGACGATGGCATTGACCTTCGGATTCAGGGCTTCGATCTGATCCAGATAGGCGTTCAGCACTTCCACGCAGGAGAGCTTTCGCGAGCGGATCATATCGCGGAGCGAAACAGCATCCAGGCCGACGATGTCCAAGACGGGACCGGTTGCGGCCGCGACCCCGCCAAAGGCCGAGCCCCCCAATGCGAAGGCCGCCATCATCAACGTGGTGCGGCGATCGAATGCCGGATCGTCCGTGACTGGAATCGGTATCTCCATCGTGGCTCCCCCGCGCCGCGTACGGCGACTGTCACGTGCCGTCGAAAGTGAGCATCGCCGGGTTGCGCGGCCAAGTCAAAACGGGCTTGCGGGCACGTCTACCCACGAGGCCCATGTTCAGGAACCGAACGTCTGCCATCGGCCCAAAGGTTGAACGAATGGAAGGTTTCGGGATTCAGCGATGTCGATCTGAACGGCAACCATGGGGCGCCTAGCTGCCATGGCAGTATCCATGAACAAGTGTCCGCTTATGCCTTACAATCACCTGAAAGCGGACAGGCCGCTCTCCACCATTGTGGCCGCCGCCGCCGCATGAACGAATGGCGGCGTTCAAGATCGGTTTCAAAGCGGCCGAATGACCGAGATTGGGCGCCAACCAGACTCACCCATCGAGCCCCCGCAAACGCCGCCGTTTCCCGCAATCCAGGGACGTCCCGATTTGCGGGCTCTCTGCCCGAACCGTCTCCAGGCATCACGCCCACCATCATCGATCCCGTCCCAATGCCGACCAGCCCGCCCCTGATTCAACTGCCCGATCCACCGGCCTATCATCCTCTGCCCGGCGATCTGCGCCGGCGCACCGGAGCACGGACGTGACACTAAAGCCTCACGACCCCCAATCTATTCCCAAGAACAGGAGAAGCATTAAATAAGCGACTCGCATATTG
Source organism: Sphingomonas bacterium (assembly GCF_028293085.1). Taxonomy (GTDB): domain Bacteria; phylum Pseudomonadota; class Alphaproteobacteria; order Sphingomonadales; family Sphingomonadaceae; genus Sphingomonas. The sequence continues at coordinate 34,089 of NZ_JAQGLC010000222.1, read as the reverse complement.
CGGAAGAATTCTCAAAGTCGCGTTCGCGGAATGTGTTCTTCCACGTTTCGCCGCGCTCCAACACGGCGATTCCAGCCGCGGAATGTGCGAAAGTAACGCCCCCAATGCGACACCGTTAACCGACTCGCACATTCCTGATTTGACTGGTTGATTTTGCCCGTTTTCCCCCACGAATACTTGATGTCGCCGGTTTTCGCCCCTGCCCGCCGCCCCCGCCGCGACGATCATGCGCCGAAAAACCGCCGAAACGGCCTGTTACATCGCGCAAACGGCCCTGTAGCGCGACATAGCGTTCAGCGCTGCGCCGGCGGCACTCCAGTCACGCGGTGCTCACGCCCCTCACCAGACGCGCACGCGCTCCGCCGGCGCCAGGTACAATTTCTCGCCCGGCTTCACGTTGAACGCCGTGTACCAGGGATCGAAATTCCGGACGATGCCGTTCACCCGGTACCTCTCCGGGCTGTGCGGATCGGACAGGAGCTGGGAGCGCAGCGCATTCTCGCGCGCCTTGCCCTGCCAGCTCTGCGCATAGGCGATGAAGAAGCGCTGATCGCCCGTGAAGCCGTCGATTACCGGCGGCTCGCCGTGGCGCGAGACATAGCGGCGATAGGCGGCATAGGCCGCCTCCAGCCCGCCCAGATCGGCAAGGTTCTCGCCGAGTGTCAGCTGCCCCTTGATATGCGTGCCGGGGATCGGCTCATAGGCGTCGAACTGCTTCACCAGCATCTGCGCATGGACATTATATTTGTCCGCCGCATCCTTGGTCCACCAGTCGCGCAGCCGCCCCTGCGCATCATATTGCCGGCCCTCGTCGTCGAAGCCGTGCCCCATCTCATGGCCGATCGTCGCGCCCGTCTCGCCGTAATTGACCGCCGGGTCCGCCGCCGGATCGAAGAAGGGCGGCTGCAGGATCGCGGCCGCGAAGGTCACCTGGTTCATCGTCGGGTCGTAATAGGCGTTCACCGTCTGCGGGGTCATGCCCCACAAGGTGCGATCGACCGGCTTGCCGAGCCGCGACACCTGCAGGTCCCAGTCGAACTGCTCGGCATTGACCGCATTGCCCAGCGCGTCGGTGCGGCTGACCTTCATCCTGGCATAATCGATATAGGTCGCGGGGTGGCCGACGCGCGGGTCGAAGGTGCCGAGCTTCCCCAGCGCCGCCTTGCGCGTCGGCTCGTCCATCCAGGAGGCATGGTTGATCTTGTCGGCATAGGCCGCGCGCAGATCCTCGATCAGCTCCTGCGATTGGCGATCGGTCTCGGGCGACCAGTTCTTCGCGACGTAGAGCTGCCCGACCGCCTCGCCCAGCGCATTGTCGATCATGCGCACGCCGCGCTTCCACCGGTCGGACTGGGTCTGCACGTCGTTCAGCGTCTTCGAATAGAAATCGAAGCGCGCATCGTCGAACGCCTTGGGCAGCACCGATGCGTGATCGCTGACGAAGCGGAACGCCATCCAGTCCTTCCAGGTCTGCAGCGGCACGTCGCCCAGCCGCGCGCCTGCCGCCGCGACCGCGCTCGGCTCGCGCACGATCACCGTCGGCATCGCGCCCAGCCCGATCTGCTGCAGCGTCGGCGTCCAGTCGAACTGCGGGGCGAGCCTGGTCAGCTCGGCGCGGGTCATCGGATTATAGGTCGCCTTGGGGTCGCGCCGCCGCTCGGGCGTCCACTGGTCCTGCGCCAGCCGCGTCTCCAGCGCGATGATCGCATCGGCCTTGGCCGCGGCATCGGAAATGCCGGCGAGCTGCTGGATCTTGATCACATAGTCGCGATAGGCCTTGCGGATGCCGACATATTTCTCGGCCGGCAGCAGGTAATAATCGCGCGAGGGCAGCCCGAGCCGCGCCTGGCCGGTGGTGACGGTATAGCGCGTCGGGTCCGCATCGTCGGCCGAGATCCCGATGCCGATCGGCGCGGCAAAGCCCGTCTCCGCCATCAGATGGGCGAGGTCGGCGGTCGATGTCGCCGCCGCGATCCGCGCGAGATAGGGTTTGGCCGGGGCCAGCCCGCGCGCCTCGATCCCGGCCTCGTCCATCCAGGCGGCATAGAAATCGCCGACCTGCCGCATCGACGCGCTGGCGTCGGTCTGCTTCGCGGCGGCCTCGACCAGATCGCGCACGTCGCGCTCGGCGAGATCGGGCAGATCGTAATTATAGCCGGCGCGAGATTTGTCCGCGGCGATCGGCGCGTTCTTCAGCCAGGTCCCTTCGGCATAGCCGAAGAAATCGTCGCCCGGCTTCACGCTCTTGTCCATCGTCGCATAATCGACGCCCCAGCTGCCATAGCGCGGCTTGGCGACCTTCGCCTCGGTGGGGGCCTGCGGGGCAGGATCGCCCTGGGCGAGCGCGGCGGCGGATACGCCGAGGAGAAGCATGACGGCAAGACGGGAAAGATGCATGGGAGGCCCTCCAACTGTGTTGGCTGGCTATCACGGCATGACAGGGCTCGCAATCGGCCGCGGCACAAGCGAAGCGCGCCGCGCCACGAACGGTCAGCGCCGCAGGGGGCGGTCCCGGCGCAGATAGACGATCATGCGGTAATCGCTACGCGGCGCACTGAAGATCGGCCGGTAATCGCGCGCCAGCGCCGCCGCGACCACGGCATGGCTCGCCGCGTTCCACGCCGCGAGCGGGCGGCTCCCCATCACCACCACGGGCGGCCGGCCCGCCATGATGCGGCGCACCTCGGCCGCCTCGTCGATCCCGGTCGCGCCCTGTTCCGGCGCATAGGCCAGCGTCGACGGGAAGGCATAGGCCGTGGGCAGGCAGGCATGGGCAAGCTGATAGGTGATCGAATCCCCGGTGAAGACATAGGGGCATTCGCCGCCGCTGTTCGCCTCGACCACGCGCGCCACGGCATAGGCGCCGGCCGCGTCGCTCGGCCGTGCGAGTGCCTCGATCGTGAAGATGGCCAGCCCGATGGCGAGCGTCGCCATCATCGCGCGCGGCGCGCGGGCGAAGGTCGGCGCGGCGACGATCGCGAGCGGGGCAAGCAGCGGCAGCGCATAATGATCGAAATAGGTGCCGAGCACGGCAAAGCCGATCAACGCCGCCCCCAGCCAGGCAAAAGCCAGCAGCGTCTCCTCGCTGCGCGGCTTCGTGCGCCAGGCGAAGGCGGCGCACACAGCGAAGGGCAGCAATTGCGCGCTGATCCCGAGCAGCCGCCGTCCGATCAGCTCGGCGGGATAGGCATAGTTGGAGCGCAACAGGATCGAGCTGAAATTCGCGAACCAGAAGGCCTGGAACGCCGCGGGTCCGCGCGCCGCATAGATCCCGATCGCGGCGAGCGTCGGCGCCAGGCCCAGCGCGATCCATAGCACAGCGGCAAGGCCCAGCATCGGCCAGCGTCCGCCGGCGCGCCGCAGATACCAGAGATGCGCCAGCCCGAAGAACGCGCCCTCCACCGCAGGCGTATATTTGGTCTGGATCGCCAGCCCCGCGAGCAGGCACACCGCCGCGCCATTGGCCAGGATCGCCTCTCGCGCCTCCCGTGCCGCCAAAGCCGGCAGCCGCAACGTCAGCAGCGCCGCGGCAGTCATGAACAGGTTGAAGAATATCGGCGACTGGCCCGCCCGCCCACTGAGCAGCGGCAGCCAGATCAGGTAGCAGGCGCCCGCCGCCAGGGCAGCGAGCGGCGCCGCGCCGATCCGCCGTGCGCCGCGATACACCATCAGGGCCGTCGCCGCCGCGAACAGCATCGCCACGATCTGGGACGCGACGATCCCGTCCCCCGGCAGCAACCGGATCGCGGCGAAGATCGCGAACAGGCCGATCGGCTTGCGGTCCCAGATGTCGAGATAGGGCAGCGCGCCGTGCAGCATCCGGTCGCCGACCAGCAGATAATATTGCTCGTCGACATGGATCACCGGATTGCCGAAATCCCAGGCCCGAAGCGCCAGCGCGACGAGCAGAAGCGCGACGGCCGCCTTCAGCGGAGACCGGCCCTTGACGATGGGCGGCGGGATGATGCGACCGGTTTCGGGCCGATAGCGCGAGGTCACCCGAACAAGGGGCGAACCACCGCATCGTTCGCGGCGGGATGCTGGAACTGCCGCTCGCGGATGCGGTCGCTGGTCAGGCGCCTGGCCTTCAGCCGGGCGGCAAGGAAGCGATAGAAGAACAGGTCGCGCAGGGGCGCCGGTGTCGCATGATAGAGAATGCGCTCGACCAGCGTCCACCGGATCGAGGTCCGGTCACGGTCGCGCGGCGAGGGTGCACACCAGAAGCCGGGCCCATATTCGATCGATCCCGCGGCAAGGATGCGGTGCATGATCTCGTGATCCTCGAGCACCCAGTTCCAGCGCGTGGCGCAGAACCCGCCCACGCGCCGCAGCGCCTCGGTGCGGAACACCTGTCCGGCGCCGCCGCTATGGCATTGGCGCGGCAGCAGGCCGCTCACGATGCGGATCCGGTTGGCGGCGGCTCCAAGCTCGGCCTGGTCGGCATGTGCACTCGCGAAGAAGGCGCCGGCGGCGGCGACGCCCTTCGCTTCGAGCAATGTCGTCGCCTGCGACAGATAATCGGCCGGATACCAGGTGTCCGCGTCGCAGGTCGCGACATAGACGGTGCGCACCAGGTTCAGCCCCGCCGTGAGCGCGGATACCTTGCCCGGGCTGAGCGCTTCCACCAGCGTGAAGGCGATGCCGAGGCGCCGACATGTCGCCGCGGCCACGGTCGCGCTGCCATCGGTCGACCCGTTGTCGATCAGGATCAGCCGGGCAGGGCGGTCCTGCGCCGCGAGGCTCGCGATCGTCCGGGGCAGATCGCGCCGCTCGTTGAAGAAGGGAATCAGGACGGTCCAGGCGAGATCGTTCGTCGCGGCCGCGGCGACGAGGTCACTTTCCCACGGCGACTGCGCTGGTTCGAAAACGCTTGCTTCAAGCAGCATGAAAGAGCCCTGCCGCGGTCGGCCTGTGTGGGTGAGCGCCGGCGCCGCGATCGTCCCGCAGCCGCAATCCATGATCCCGGTCGCCCGCAAGCGGCCGGATGACGTCCAACATCATCGCAAAACTTCCCCTTGTAGGGAGGACGATGTCGACCGGCCGAAACCTCACCTATTGTAGGCCCGGAACGGCCTTTTTTGCGAAGGTGACCGAAAAATAATGTCGATGAACGCCCTGAGCGGGCGGGCTGCCGCCGCCGGCATCGTCTGGAAAAGTAGGAACGGTGCTGTGTGGGCTATCGCCTTGCGGTGCCGGAAGGGGGAAAAGTGATCCTGTTGCGGACAGTCGACCGTTATCTGATGCGCCGCGTGGCGCTGGGCTATGCGGCGGTGATCGTGACGGTTGTCGCGATCCTGTCGCTCGAGAATGTCGCGCGCCTGTCGGGCGATATCCAGCATACCGATGCGCCGCTGCGGCTGCTGGCGAGGCTGACCCTGTTGCTGGTGCCGGAGCATCTCGGCGTGGCGATCCCGGTTGCCGCCTATCTCGCCATGGCGGTCGCGGCGCGGCAGCTGACGCTGCGCGGCGAATGGCAGATCTTCGCGGCGACCGGCATGCGCCCGGCACGGATCATGGCGGCACCGATGGCGCTGGCGCTGCTCGCCGCCGCGGCGCAGCTCACCCTTCTGCTCGAGCTTCGTCCCATCGGCGCGCGGTCGCTCGATGCGCTGTACGCCGAGATCAGCGGGGGATTGCACGGAACCCCGCTGATCCTGGGTGAAACGGTGCGGCTCGATCCCGTCACCAGCTTCTTCGCCGAAGCACGGTCGCCGACAATGCCCGGCGCGATCACCAATGTCCTGGTCGACCGCGGGCCGGATGTCTTCGCCGCGCCGCTGGCGGTCGCCCGCTTCGGCCTGCACGGCGAGGTGACGCTCGATCTGCGCGACGGCACGATCGTGCACCGTGCGCCCGACGGGGCGCATCACAGCGTCCGCTTCGCCCATTATGTGATCCAGATGCGCCCGCGGAATATCGAGATGATCGCGGGCAATCTGCGGCATCGGCTCGATCGGCTGGAGGGGGCGTCGCTCGTCCGGCTCGCCCGGCGCGACGCGGGCGGCGAGGAAAAGCAGGCAGCTCTGGCGGCGCTGGCGGGGCGCATCGACAGCGGCCTGTTCTGCCTGGTGCTGCCCTGGCTGGGGCTTGCACTCGGAACACCGCCGCGGCGCCGCAATGGCGGGGCGGGGATGTTCCTGGGGATCGCGCTGATCGCGACGCACTTCAAATCCGCAGCGTTCGTCGAGGATAATTTCAACGCAGCCCCGTTGAGTGCCGCCGCGGTTCATGCCGCATTGTGGGTCGCTGTGACGATCGCGATCGTTGGATATACCCGGTCGCGCGGAGACGGCGCGGTCGACACGGTGATCGGGCGCCTGTTTTCCGCACCCGGCGCTCTGGTTGACGCGTGTCGCAAAGCCTTCCGGAATCGGAATGGCGTCCGGCCCACGCTCGCGACGTTAAGCGACAGCCCCGTCTGAACCGGCAGGCGGCGGACACACCACCGACATCGCTCCGGGCAGTATCTCGAAGCGGAGCGGGGACGCCAGCTGCCGCAGCTCCCCGTCGAGCGCAATCTCGATCCGGTCGTCGTCGATCTCTACCGTCAGCGCCGTGCGGTCCCCGAGCGTCACGAAATCGGCATGGGGATCGGCGCGGCCGACGATCGCCCGCAGGCCGAACCAGATCAGCTGGGCCCGGCTGTGCTTCGCCACGACGAACACCGACAGCACCCCTTCCGAAAGCGACGCCCGGCAGCCGACCCGGCCCGCATCGAGCTCGTAGCGGTTGTTGCCGACGAACAGCAAAGGTGCGGCGACCCGGCGCTCGTCCTCGCCCAGGTCGAGCCGCATCCGGTGTTCCCGGAACTCGCCTAGCGTGCGCCAGGCGGCGGGGATGGTCGCGACCCATTTCGGCCAGCCATGCCGCTCCCGCAGCGCGTCCCGGCGCCGCACCATCGATGGATAGAGCCCGATCGAGGCATTGTTGACGAAGCGGATATCATTGACCGTGCCGAGATCGATCCGCCGCGCCTCCCCCGAAACCGCCAGCACCGCGGCCTCGTCCAGATCGGCGGGGATGCCCAGATCGCGGGCGAGGTGATTGAGTGTGCCGAGCGGCAGCAGCGCCAGCTTGCAGTCGATCCCCTCCAGCGCCTGGACCGCGCCGGCGATCGTCCCGTCACCGCCTGCGACCACGATCCTGCCCGCCTTGCTCGCCTCCCGCACGGTGTCGGCGATCTTGTCGCCCTCGACGATCCGTATATCGGCGACGGCGCCCGCCTTGGCGAAGGCGGCGGTCAGCGTGTCGGCCAGCCCGTCGCCGGCCTTCGCTGCCGCGCCGCTCCCGCCGTTGACGATGACGGTGATGCTGTTGCCTGGTGCGTTCACCCCCGATCCATGCGCCGCGAAAAGCCCGCTAGGCAAGCGTCATGCCGCCCGCCCCGTTTCACCGCCTGGCCGGCAGCACCTTCGGATTGCACAATAATCCCGCCGACAGCAAAGCGACGAGCAGCCCGACCGGCGCGATCTCCATGAAGGTCATCGGCAGGCGGAACAGCGGGTTCTGGTAGCTCACCCGCATTTCCTCCATCGGTTTCATCGCCTCGGCCAGCTTGGCGCCGGACAGCCCCTTGGCCTCATAGGCATGGCGGATGCCGTCGATATAATGGTCCATAAAGGCATAATGGGTCACGGCCAGATAGGTCTCCCACACCGCCACATAGGCAAAGCCCGCGACCACCGCGATGCCGAGCCCGGTCGCGAGCGCACGGCCGAACCGGACCACACCGCCGCGCTCCACGTCGCGGTATTTTTTCACGCCGACGAAGATGATGGGCAGCTCGATCACGAGCATGATGAGATAGCCGACCAGCTCGGAGTGCAACGCCTTGAACTGGTCGGCGAAGATGATGGTCGAGGTGATGAGGGAGGCGATCACCGCCCCCGCCAGCAAGCCATAGCCAAGCGCATATTTCGTCATGATCGGTCGATCCCCCCGGTTGAAACTGCCTTATGCCAACGCGAATATCCCCGCCGGCGCCATCGCCCGAACGGGTGATTTTCGCGAAATCGTCCTCATGCCCAAGGCCTCATGCCCCTTCGGCCGGCGGGATCAGCTTGAGCCAGCGCGCTTTCTCCACCGCGGGCAGCCGCCGCTTCACCTCGAGCTTTTCATAGACCCGCGCGACATGCGTCTTCACCGTATGGGGCGAGATGCCGAGCGTCTGCGCCAACTCCTTGTTCGACCGGCCCGAGGCGAGCAGCTCGAGGATCTGGCACTCGCGCGCCGTCAGCCCGAGCGACCGGATCGCTGCCTGGTTGCGCTCGAACGCCGGCCCGGCCGGCCGCGCCGTCAGCCGCCGCCCCGCCCATAGCCCCAGCCCGGCGAAGCCGGCCGCGAGCAAGGCGATATAGGTCCCGGTCGAGAAGGTGCGCAGGGCATAGCGATATTCCAGCCAGTCGAGCGCCGCGACCGCGACCACCAGCATCGCCGCATAGAGAAGGATCGTCCGCGCCATGGCCTGCAAGGCTGACAGAAAAGCATGGCGCAGGCCAGCGCCCGGCGCTCGATCGACTTGCCTTTGCCGGGCGCCGCCGTCATAGCGCCCGCCCGATTCGCGGGCGAGGTGGTGACGTGACTGATGCTCTCGGCCTTGATTTCGGCACCACCAACAGCGTGGTCGCGCTCGCCGGCGAAGGGCGGGAGCCCCGGTTGGTCGAGTTCGCCGCACCGGGCGAGACAAGCGCGGTGTTCCGCTCGGCCCTGTGCTTCTGGGAAGACGCAGGCGTTCATGTCGAGGCGGGGCCCTGGGCGATCGCCGAATATCTCGAATATCCCGAGGGCAGCCGCTTCATCCAGTCGTTCAAGTCGGTCGCGGCCAGCGCGACCTTCGAACACGCCTCGATCTTCGACAAGCGCTACCGCTTCGAGGATCTCGGCCGGCGGTTCCTCGACAAGCTCGTCGCTCATGCCGGCGGCGCGCTGGACGATCGCCCGCGCCGCGTGGTGATCGGCCGCCCGGTCGAATATGCCGGCGGCCGCCCCGATCCTGCGCTCGCCCGCCAGCGCTACGACGCGATGTTTTCGGGCTTCGGCGCCGAGCTGCATTATATCTATGAGCCGCTCGGCGCGGCCTACAGCTATGCCACGCGGCTCACCGATCCCGCGACGATCCTCGTCGCCGATTTCGGCGGCGGCACCAGCGATTTCTCGGTCGTCCGGGTCGGCCCGCCGGGGACGGCGCGGCGCTGCACCCCGCTCGGCCATGCCGGCATCGGCATCGCCGGCGACCGCTTCGATTACCGCATCGTCGATCGGCTGGTGCTGCCGATCCTCGGCAAGGGTGGCACCTATCGATCCTTCGACAAGATCCTCGAAATCCCGCGCGGCTATTTCACCGATTTCGCTGACTGGTCGCGCCTCGCGCTGATGCGCAACCGCCGGACGATGGAGGCGCTGCACAAGCTCCACCGCACCGCGACCGACCCCCAGGCGATCGGCCGGATGATCGCGATCATCGAGCATGAGCTCGGCTATCCGCTCTACGACGCGGTCGGCCGGCTGAAGCGCGCATTGTCGACCGGGGATAATGCCCGGTTCGAATTCGCCGGCGCCGGTATCGAGATCGAGGCGGCGGTGAAGCGCACCGAGTTCGAAAGCTGGATCGCCGACGATCTCGTCCGCATCGAGGCAACGGTCGATCGCGCGCTCGCCGTTGCCGGCGTGACGGAACAGGAGATCGACCGCGTCTTCCTGACGGGCGGCTCGTCGCTCATCCCCGCGGTCCGCGCCCTCTTTGTCGCCCGCTTCGGCGACGCCACGATCGGCTCGGGCGGCGAGCTCACCTCGATCGCGCAAGGCCTCGCGCTGATCGGGCAGGAGGACGACATCGCGGCGTGGAGCGCGTAATGGTCGCGGCTTAGTCGCCGGCGGCCAGCAATTCGTCCAGCTGATCGAAGCTGCCGCCCCAGCCGCCCTGCATCGACGTGAAGCTCGCCTCGAACGCTGCGCGCTCCTCGTCGCTGGCATTGATCGGCGTCCAGGTCAGCGTCATCCGCGTCGCATCGCCTTCATCCTCGAACACCACCGTGGTGAGCAATTCCATCGGCCAGGGCCCGCCAAAGGGCGAGGGCGCGGGATTGGCCGCGGCATCGGCAAAGCCGTGCACATAGACCAGCCGCGACGGCTCCACGACCTCGCGATAGAGGAAGCGCGCCCACAGTCGGTGCCCGTCGGGCGTGTCCATGCGCGAATGCACCATACCGCCCGGCCGCAGGTCGAACGACTCGACGACGGTGGCCGTCCCCTTGGGCCCGAACCAGCGCGCCAGCAGCGCCTGGTCGGTCCAGGCGTTCCAGACGAGCTGGCGCGGCGCCTTGAACAGCCGGGAAATGACGAAGTCGGCAGCGGAAGCTTGAGGGTCGGCGAGGGGCACGTTCAGTTCCTTTCTCATGCGGGTCGCTGGATTTCGTCCAGCAGCGTGTCGAGCCGGTCGAAACTGTCCTCCCACAGGCGGCCGACCTGATCGGACCAGTCGGTCGTCTCCTTCAGCGCCGCGACGTTCAGCCGCCGCGGCCGCGATTGTGCGGCCTGGCCGCTTTCGATCAGCCCGGCGGTCTCGAGCACCTTGAGATGCTTGGAGATGGCCGGCTGGCTCAGCCGGAACGGCTTGATCAGTTCCGACACCGTCGCCTCGCCCAGCGCGAGCCGGGCCAGGATCGCCCGCCGCGTCGGATCGGCCAGGGCGGCGAATTTCAGATCGAGCGGGTCGCGGTAAGTGGTGGCCATGAGCAATATATATCTATATAGTTATATAGCTGTCAAGAAATATAACTGTGGCGCGTCGCCGCTCTTTTTGTGGCTCGCCCGCACGATCGGGCTTGATCCCTTGCCATCGGGCCGCGCAGAGTCGCCCGGTTCCATCGTCACGGAGAGACCGCTATGCCCGACCGGAAAGACCCCCTCACGGCAGCGGATTTCCCGCGCGAGATCCTCACTTTGTTCGATCGCTATGTGCACGGCGCGCTCAGCCGGCGCGGCTTCCTGCAGAAATGCGCCGTCTATGTCGGCAGCACCGCCGCCGCCACCGGCGTCCTCGCGGCATTGAGCCCCGATTTCGCCAGCGCGCAGACGGTCGAGCCGGCGGACGCCCGGATCGCCACGTCGGTCGTCGAGATCCCGTCGCCGGACGGCTCCGGCTCGATCAAGGCCTATATCGCCAGGCCCAAGGGCGCGTCGCGCAAGGCGCGCAAGCCGGTGGTCCTGGTCATCCACGAGAATCGCGGGCTCAATCCGCATATCGAGGATATCGCGCGTCGGCTCGCGGTCGACGGCTATATCGCCGTCGCGCCCGATGCGCTGACCAAGCTCGGCGGCTATCCCGGCGACGAAGACAAGGCGCGGACCCTGTTCGGCCAGCTCGATCAGGCGAAGATCCAGCAGGATTTCGTCGCCGCCGCGCATTTCGCCGGGGCGCTGCCCGACGGCAATGGCAAGCTCGGCGCGGTCGGCTTCTGCTATGGCGGCGGCGTGGTCAACACGCTCGCGACCCAGATCCCGACGCTCCGCGCCGGCGTGCCCTTCTACGGTTCGCCGCCGCCGCTGGAGGCGGTCCCGGCGATCAAGGCGGAGCTGCTGCTGAACTTCGCCGGCAACGATCAGCGGGTCGACGCGATGTGGCCGGCTTATGAAGAAGCGCTCAAGAAAGCGGGCATCCGCTATCAGGCCTATATCTATCCCGGCGTCGAGCACGGCTTCAACAACAACACGACGCCGCGCTTCGACAAGGACGCCGCCGCGCTCGCCTGGAGCCGCACGCTGGCGCTGTTCAAGCGGACGCTGACCTAGGAGCATCCGGGCCAGCGCGATCGCCGATCTGCCACGCTACGCCGCAGGCAAGGAATTCAGGCCGTAGCATCCGTTCGCCGGGCCTATGCCGCGTCGTGGAAGATGATCCCCAGCGTGTGCCGCTGCCCCGATCGCAGCCGGCTCACCCCATGCCGCATCGTCACTCGGTAATCGCCGCGCGTCCCCTGCTGCGGCCGGCTGTTCACCGCGAACAGCACCGCGTCGCCCTTGCCCAGCGGCACCACTTCCGCGCGCGACTGCATGCGCGGCCGTTGCTCGGTCAGCACGAACTCGCCGCCGGTGAAGTCCGCGCCGGGCGCCGACAACAGGATCGCCACCTGCAAGGGAAAGACGTGCTCGCCGTACAGATCCTGGTGCAGGCAATTATAATCGCCCGCGCCGTAGCGCAGCAGCAACGGCGTCGGCCGCGTCTGGCCCGCCGCGTGGCAGTGCGCGAGGAAGGCGGCATGCTCGTCCGGGAAGCGCGCCGCGAGCCCCATCCGCGCGTGCCAGCGGTTCGCGATCGGCGCGAGGCGTGGATAGAGCGCGCTGCGCAACCCCTCGACCAGAGGCGGCAGCGGATAGGCGAAATAGCGATATTCGCCCCGCCCGAAGCCGTGCCGCGCCATCACCACATGGCTGCGGAAGATCTCGCCCGGCCCGTACAGCGCGGCGGTCGCCTCGCACGCCGCCGCGTCGATCAGGCCCGGCAGGATCGCCCAGCCCTGCGCGTCGAGGTCGGCCTGCACCGCCTGCCAGTCGATCGCCGCGACGTCGCTCACGCCACGCCCTCCATGTTGATCAACCGACGCTTGCGCTGCACGCCCCAGCGATAACCCGAGATCGATCCGTCGGCCTTCACGACGCGGTGGCACGGCACCGCGACCGCGATGCGGTTGGCCGCGCACGCCGCGCCGACCTCCTGCGCGGTCGCCGGCAGGGGCAGCCCCTTGGCCAGCGCGCCATAGCTGGTCGTCTCGCCCGAGGGCACGCGCCGGAGCGCTTCCCACACGGCCAGCTCGATCGGCGATCCGCGCAGGTCGAGCGTCAGCGCCGCTTCCCCGCCCGGCGTGGCGATCAGCCCCGCCACCGCCTCCAGCTCGGCCCGCAAGCCAGTCGTATCCTCCTCGAGCCTGGCCCCGTCCAGCGCCTCGCCCAGCGCGCGGACCAGCCGGGCGCGGTCATCCCCGATCAGGATCGCCGCCACGCCCCGCGTCCCACTGGCGACCGCCGCGATGCCGAGCACCGTATCGGTAAAGCCATAGCGCATCGTCTCGCCCGCGAACGGGCCGCCGTCGATCGTCATTACCTGTCTCCTTAGCGGGAGACCCTGCACCGGGCGGCGGCGTCGCGAACCCCGGCCCTTGCGCTCAAATCCAGGGCGCCCGGTCAGCTCCTGACGAACAGGCTCTTCAGCCAGAGCGGCCCTGTCCGCGCCGCCTGCGCCCAGTCCAGATCCTCCTCCGGGGCGTCGGGCGTATAGCCCCAGGGATTGAACAGCTTGACCCGGCCCAGCTTGAAGGCGGCGGCGTTGCGGGTGACGAGGGTCAGGCCATGCTCGAGCGCGGTCGCGGCCAGCAGGCCGTCGCGTGTATCGGCATAGCCGAGCGCCGCCCGCCGCCGCGCCACCGCCGCATCGACCGGGAGGATGCGTCCCTCGAACGCCGTCATCACCTGGCCGTCGATCCATGCCCGGATCGCCGTGCCCAGCGCCTTGTCCTTGCGCTCGATCCGCGCCGCGCCGTTGTCGAGCTCGATCAGCGTGAGCGCGGACAGGAACAGATTCTGCGCGCCAACCCCCGCGGCCCAGCCGGCAAGGCCCGGATCGGTCCGCCCCGCCTTCGCCTTGCGCAGCTCGGCCACCACGCCGGTGTCGAGCAGATACATCAGTCGAACCCCTCGCGCCGGTCCCAGCCCCGGTCCCAGCCATCGCCGGCGCCCGCCAGGTCGATATCGGTCGCACCGGGCATGGCGAGCAGGTCGACCAGCGACCGGGTCTGGCCGGTGATCCGGCGGAAATGCTCGATGCCCATCAGCACATGGGTGGGCCGGCCGCGATCGGTGACGAACACCGGCTCGACTCGCGCGGCGCGCTTCGCCTCGCTCACATCCTGATTGAACTCGCGGCTGCTGAAGAGCTTCATTTCCTCGATTCCCGACCGCTGGAGCTGCCTATTTATGTAGGTACATTACTACATTGTGTCGCCCCTGCAACAGAAGTGCCGCGCTTGCCGGGAAAATGCATGGCCGGAGCGGACCCTTGTCCTTTTCCAGATTGCCAACGTAGGACAATTTCAGTCCCCTTGCCTCACGGCCACGCGCCGACCGCAACAAATGACGGGCAAAAGTCCGGGGGGATGAGGATGGTATACGAACTGACGGGCAGTCTTCTGCAAACCGTGCGCGGCGCGCTCGATCCGCACGGCCCCGCCGTGCAGGCAGTGGCGAAGAGCTTCGCCCCGGGCGATTTCAGCGTCCATTTCTTCCTCCAGCTCGCGGTGATCCTGATCGCCTGCCGGGTGGTCGGCTGGCTCGGCCAGAAATTCCTCGGGCAGCCCCAGGTGGTCGGCGAGATGATCGCCGGCGTAATCCTCGGACCGTCGCTGCTCGGCCTGCTCTTCCCCGAATTGCAGGGGGCGATCTTCCCGAAGGAGACGAAGAACGTGCTCTATACGGGCGCGCAGCTCGGCGTCGGGCTCTACATGTTCCTGGTCGGCACCACGCTTCAGCTCGATCACTTCAAGGCCAAGGCGAAGAGCGCATTCGGCGTCTCGGCGGCGGGCATCGTCGCGCCCTTCCTCATCGCGGTGCTGATCACGCCCTGGCTGCTGACCGTGCCCGGCCTGTTCGCCGCGGGCATCTCGCAGGCCAACGCCACCTTGTTCATGGGGGCCTGCATCGCGCTCACCGCCTTTCCGATGCTGGCGCGGATCATCAATGAGCGCGGCCTTGCCAACACCTCGCTCGGCACGCTCTCGCTGACCGCGGGCGCGTTCGACGATGCCTGCTCCTGGTGCGTCCTCGCGGTGGTGCTCGCCACCTTCGGCGCGGGTCCGGGCGTTGCGATCCTCGCGATCGGCGGCGGCGTTTCCTATGCCGTCTTCCTGATCCTGTTCGGGCGTCAGCTGCTCGCCCCGCTCGGCCGCGCGGTCGAGGCCAAGGGCGAGATGAGCATGACCGTACTCGCCATCACGCTGGCATTGTTCTGCCTCTCCGCCTTCTTCATGGACGCGATCGGCATCCATGCGATCTTCGGCGGCTTCATCCTCGGCGCGGTCATGCCGCGCGGGCTGTTCGCGCAGGAGCTGAAGAAGAAGGTCGAGCCGCTCGCGGTGGTCCTGCTGCTGCCGATGTTCTTCACCTATTCGGGGCTCAACACCCGGATGGACATGGTCAACTCGCCGACCTTGCTGCTGATCGCGCTCGGCATCCTGGTCGCGTCGATCCTGGCCAAGGGCGTCGCCTGCTACGCCGCCGCGCGCCTTTCGGGCGAGGACAACCGCACCGCTCTGGGCATTGGCGCGCTGATGAACTCGCGCGGGCTGATGGAGCTGATCATCATCAATATCGGCCTGCAAAAGGGCATTATCGGCCCGACGCTCTTCTCGATGCTGGTGCTGATGGCGATCGTCACCACGGTGATGGCGAGCCCGTTGTTCGAGCTGGTCTATGGCCGCAAGGCCCGCGAATCCGGGGAGCTGGACGCGCTGTCCGGCGGCATGGTAGCCGGCACCGCCTGAACCGCAACCATCGACAGATTCCGGTCCCCGGCCCGTTCCTCAGGAGCGGGCCGGGAAACCGGTAGGGGGAAATCCATGAAGACGACGCTGGCGATGCTGGCGGGCCTGCTGATGAGCGGCGCCGCTTATGCCGAGGACGTGAAAGTGAAGCCGCTGGTCGATGCGCGGCTCCGCTACGAGAATATGGATCAGGACGGCATTGCCGACGAGGCCAACGCGCTCACCTTCCGGGTGCGCGCTGGTGCCGAGGCCTCGGTCGGTCCCTGGTCGGCGCTGGTCGAGGGCGAGACGACGATCGCGATCGTCGACGATTATAATGACGGCACCAACGGCAAGGTCGCTTTTCCGCTGATCGCCGATCCCCGCAACGTCGAGCTCAACCGCGCCCAGATCCGCTATGCCGGCAAGGAAGGGCTCTCGGTCACCGCCGGCCGCCAGCGGATCGAGCTGCTCGACCAGCGCTTCGTCGGCTCCTCGAGCTTCCGCCAGAACGACCAGACCTATGACGCCGTGCGGGTTCAATGGGCCCCACCCAAGTCACGCTTCAGCGCCGACGTCACTTATGCCTGGAGCGACCTCACCGTGAACGGCACCCACGGCACCGGCGCCCGCCAGCCCGCGGTCGACGGCGACAATGTCTTCGCGCTTCTCAGCTACCGTACCGATATCGGCACCGCGACGGGTTTCGCCTATCTGGTCGACCAGGACGAGGCCGTGGTGCAGGGCTATCGCCTGTCGAGCCAGACCTGGGGCGTGCGTTTCGCCGGGAGCCGCCCGCTCGCGCAGGACGTGAAGCTGGGCTATGTCGCCAGCTGGGCGCGCCAGAGCGACTATCACCGCAACCCGAACGACTATGCCGCCGATTACTGGCTCGGCGAGGCGACGCTCAACGCCAGGTCCTTCACGGCCGTGGGCGGCTATGAGGTGCTCGGCGCCGACCAGGGCGTCGCGCTCACCAGCGTCCAGACCCCGCTCGCCTCTTTTTTCAGATGGCAGGGCTGGTCCGGCCGCTTCGGCACCACCCCGCCCGACGGCCTGCACGATCTCTACGGCACGCTCGGCTATGGCTGGAAGAAAGTCGGCCCGCTGGACGCGATCACCTTGTCGGCAACCTATCATCGCTTCGCCAGCGACCGGGTCGCCCGGCTGTACGGCGACGAGGAGGACCTCCTCGCCAGCGTGAAGCGCGGGCGGACGACGGTCTCGGCGCGCTATGCGCGGTACAAGGCGAAAAGCTTCGCCACGAACACCGACCGGCTGTGGCTGTCGGTCGACTGGATTCTCTGACTTTTCCCCTCCCTGAAAGGGGCCTACATACGTGTGTGACCTGGCGGTTTGAAGCCTCGGTAAACCCACAATCCCGCGGCGACCAACACACAAAAGCCGATGGGCAACAGTCCGCCTACGACCACCGCAGCAAACAGATAATGATTTCCAGTCGCTAACACCTCAAGCAAGATAGGCGGGATGTTTGCGCCGGGAGGTTGAAGGTCGATAATTTGCGTTGCGCCGTGTGATAACTCGTATCCACGCCAACCCACCCAGCCCCAGGCTGCACACCATGGCACGGCAAGCACTATCGCGGTGCGCTTTAAGCCTCGCTGGATCTCTGGCTTCATTCCCTGAGCATACACGAAAAAGCCCGGCTGGTTAGGCCGGGCTGGTTCGTCACCCGTGCGGGGAGGCGACGGCGGCCGAGCGCGTGCTACGCAAGGTACAAGGCGAAAAGCTTCGCCACGAACACCGACCTCATCTGGGTGTCGGTCGACTGGATATTATAGGGCGACGCTATCCAACTCCCTCTCCCCTTGTGGGAGAGGGAAGGGGCCCAAGCGAAGCTTGGGAAGGGTGAGGGGAACACCGGTTATTTGAGGGGAGACGCGCTGTCTCGAGCCTCACTCCCCCTCACCCTTCCGTCGCTTCGCTCCTCCCTCCCTCTCCCACAGGGGGAGAGGGAGATTAGCCCTCCGCATTGATCTGCTGGATCAACGCCCGGTGCGCCGGGAGCTCATGCGTCGCGCGCTCGCCGAAGCTGCGGATCCTGGCGAAGATTTTCTCCGCGCCCGCCACGTTGGGAAAATCCCCCCGCACCGGCGTCAGATCGGTGCGGAAGCCCATGCCGTACAGGATGTACTGGTAATTGTAGAAAGCGAAGCTCTCCAGATCGAGGATGAAGTCGAACCGCCCCGGCGGCCGGTATTTCCATTGCTCGAGCAATTCGATCAGCCGCTCCGGGATCGTCGCGGGATCGGCATTGTCGCGCCAGAAGGGCTCGGTCCGCCGGCTCAGGCAATAATGCAGCTTCAGGAAGGTCACGATATTGTCGAAGCGGGCGGTCATCAGCTCGTTGAAGCGCCGCGCCGGCGCATCGACCGGCCCGTTATGCGGGAACAGCTCGGCGATCATCCCGATCGCGGCCTCGATCAGCACCACGCCGGTCGATTCCAGCGGCTCCAGGAACCCGCCCGACAGGCCCACCGCGACGCAATTCTTCACCCATTGCTTCTCGCGATAGCCTGCCTCGAACGGGATCAGCCGCGGCGTGATCTCGCACCCGCGCGCGCCGACATGGGCGCGCAGGATCGCCTCGGCCCGGGCATCGTCGATATGGTCGCTCGAATAGACGCAGCCGATCCCGCGTGCACCGCTCAGCCCGATGTCCCAGGTCCAGCCCGCCTCGTGCGCGGTGGCGATGGTGAAGCTCTCGATCGGCGCGTCGGGCTGCTCATAGGGGATCTTGCAGGCGAGGGCGCGGTCGGTGAACAGCACGTCGCGCACCGATTTGAACGGCACCCCCATCGCCTTGCCGATCATCTCGGCGCGAAAGCCGGTGCAGTCGATATAGAGATCGGCCGTCAGGTCGCCCTGTTCGGGCGAGACGATCCGCGCGATCGCGCCGCTGTCGTCCAGCGCGACTTCGCTCATCCGCCCCTGGAGATGCCGCACCCCGAGCGCGCGCGCGCGCTCGGCCAGCACCTGCGCGACCATCGCCGCGTCGAAATGATAGGCGTAATTGAGCGGCCCCGAGAAATCCCCCTCATGCGGCCGTTTCGGCGCGCGCTTCGCCTCGGCCACGCGGTTCTGGAAGGTCACCGCCTCGGCAAAGGGCGGCCGCGTCGCCTCGTCCTGGAGCAGCCAATAGGATACCAGGTTCGCCTCTTCGCTGTAGAAGGGCGCCTCGAACGGGTGGAAGAAATGATGGTGCCGGCCGTCCACCGGCGCCTCGGCCCAGTCGGTGAAGCGGATGCCCTGCTTGAACGTCGCCGAGGCCTCGCGGATGAAGCGCCCCTCGTCGATGCCGAGATATTTCAGCGTGGTGCGGATCGTCGGAAACGCCCCCTCGCCGACGCCGATGATGCCGATCTCGGGCGATTCCAGCAGCGTGATCTCGATCGGCCCGCCCGCGCTCAGGTCGAGCGCCCGGGCGAGATAGGCCGCGGTCAGCCACCCCGCCATGCCGCCACCGACGATCAGGATGCTGCGCTTGCGGGCCATGCGGTTTCGTAACCCAGCGGGGCGGGGCTGAACAGGGGCGGGGCTGAACAGGGGTGGGGAGTCGCCCCGTCGGTGCCCTCGGCTTCAGCCCGCGGCGCGGCGGCGACGGGCGGGCGCGGCGGCTTGCGGCCGGTCGGCGAAGGGCGGCCGGGTCGACAGCGGCAGCGGCTCGGGATAGCCGAGCAGGAAGCCCTGCGCCTCGTCGCAGCCCTCGCGTTGCAGCACCGCGAGTTGCTCCTCGGTCTCGATCCCCTCGGCGAGCACCGGGATCGCCAGGCTCTTGCCCAGTGCGAGCACGGCGCGGATGATCGCGGTCGCCTGCGGGCTGTCCGCCAGCTCGGAGACGAACAGCCGGTCGAGCTTGATCTTGTCGAACGGAAACGCCCGGAGCGTCTCCAGCGAGGAATAGCCCGTGCCGAAATCGTCAAGCGCGACGCCGACGCCGAGCGCCTTGATCTGGCGCAGCACGTGCAGCGCATGGACCCGGTCCGCCATGATCGCCGTCTCGGTCAGCTCGATTTCCAGCCGGCGCGGCGGCAGGCCGGTTTCCAGCATGATCTGGTGGAACAGCCGCGGCAGATCGGCATGGGCGAGCTGCACCGGCGACACGTTCACCGCCACCCTGG
The DNA here is from genome assembly GCF_028293085.1 of Sphingomonas bacterium. Classification (GTDB taxonomy): domain Bacteria; phylum Pseudomonadota; class Alphaproteobacteria; order Sphingomonadales; family Sphingomonadaceae; genus Sphingomonas. The sequence goes on along the minus strand of NZ_JAQGLC010000222.1, from coordinate 14,438 downwards.
ATTGATGCTCCCAGCCCATCGCATCGGTGCAGGCGCGGCGCATGACCCATTCGCCGAGCGTCAGGATCAGGCCATTCTCCTCGGCGATCGGAATGAAGACCTCGGGCGAGATCGGCCCGCGCACCGGATGCGTCCAGCGCACCAGCGCCTCATAGCCGGTCACGGCCTGCGTCGTGACCGAGGCCTGGACCTGGTAATGGACTTCGAGCCGATTCTCGTCGAGCGCGACGCGCAGATCGGCCGCCAGCTCGCGCCGCTCGCGGATCGCCTCGTCGAGCGTCGCATCGTAGAAACAGGGCGCCGGCGAACCCTCGCTCTTGGCGCGGTACATGGCGAGATCGGCATTGTTGGTCAGGATCTGCGCGTCGGACGCGTCGTTCGGATAAACCGCGACGCCGATGCTCGCGCCGACGCGCGCCTCGAACGACCCGATTGAGAGCGGCGTCTCGAGCGTGGCTTTGATGCGGCTGGCGAAGGCGATCAGCTGTGCGCGGTCATCGAAGCGGGTGATCGCGACGAACTCGTCGCCGCCCAGCCGCGCGACCGTCTCGTGCCGGCCCATTTCGCGCCGCATGCGCTGCGCCAATGCGATCAGCACGTCGTCGCCGGCCTTGTGGCCATGGACGTCGTTGATCTCCTTGAAGCGGTTGAGGTCGACCGCGACGACACCGAGCTGGCTGCCGCTGGCGCGCGCGCTGTCGAGCTGGCGCGCCAGCTCGGCCTGGAAGCTGACCCGGTTGGGCAGCCCGGTCAGCGCATCGTTCATCGCCATATGGTGCAGGCGCTGCATCGCGTCGGACCGCGTCCAGCGGTCGATCAGCGCGGCGAACACGCCGGTGGCGATCACGACAAGCCCGACCAGCGCGGTGGCCAAGCCCAATGCCTGCATCTGGCCCGGATCGAGCGGCGCTTCGCTGATCCTGAGCGGGGTGATGCGCAGCGCGGTCATCGCCACGAAATGCAGGGTCGCGATCGCGGTGACGAGCAGCCCCGTGCCGACCGCGACGCGCCAGCGGCCGAGCCTCGCCGAGCCGAGCGCCACCAGCGCCGTGCCGGCGAAGACCACCGCGCACAGTATCGACGCGACGACGAACGGCAGGCGCCACGCGACGAGGCCGTCGACGCGGTAGGCGGCCATGCCGGTGAAATGCATCGTCGCGATCGCCAGCCCGACCACGCCGCCGCCGATGAAGGAATGGATCGAGCCCCGCCGCCGCGTGGCGATGGCGAAGCCCAGGCCCGTCCCGGCGATCGCGACGATCAGCGAGACGATCGTCAGCACGGGATCGAGCGTGACCGGAACCCCGGCCTCATAAGCGAGCATCGCGACGAAATGGGTGCACCAGATCGTCGCCCCGGCGCCGACCGCGGTCAGGAACAGCCAGCCGAAGCGCTGCATGCCGGTGGTGACCTGCGCGCGGCCGAGCATCTGGACGATCGCAAAGGCGCCGGTGCAGCAGACGAAGACGGCGAGCAGAACCAGCCATGGATCATGGTCGGTTGCGATGCACAGGGCGACGTCGAGCATGGACGTTGTTCCGCAAAAAGGGCCCGGCTCTGCGTGCCGCCACCGTAACGTTCCGTTTCTTGCATGCACGCTCGTTAAAAAGCGGTGAAACCATTCCGGATGTTATGGAACCCGTGATCCCGCCATCATGGTGATATCGAGCGGAAAAAGGTCGACGCGGCATCGACTCGATCGCGGCCGGACGGGGCGCGTGTGGCGAAATTCGGGGACGATGCCGGCGCCGTGGCGATTGCCAACGAAGCCCTTCGCCGGCCTTATTCGTCGGCAGCAACCTCCCCGCCGTTCCGTCCATAGAAAATCCGCCACAATGCCAGATCGCCGCTGAAATCCTCGTAGCGATGCTCGACCCCCGCCGCCACGAACAGCACATCGCCCGCCCCGAACGGATCGCGCTCGCCGCCATGCACCAGGACGCCGGTGCCGCGGATGACGAGGTAGAGCTCGTCCTGCTCGTGCGGCGTCTGCTCGTTCGGGGCGACCGGCACCGACAGCGCGATATCGAGCGTCCCGCGCTTCAGCACGCGGGCCGCGCGCTCGCCCGCCGGGCCGGGGATCATGGCTTCGGCGTCGCGCAAGGAGATCACTCCACTTCGGGCGTCCGCTTTCATCCACTCCTCCGCGTGCGGCGAGCGCTCGCCTATTTCGCCGCCGCCGCAGCCGGCATCGACACCCCATAGCCCTCGAAATCCTTCCGCACGTCGGGATCCCGCTTCAGCGCGGCCTGAAGGTCGCTGTCGGCCTTCGCCTTGTCGCCCTTCTTCGCCTGGGTCACGGCGCGCCCGAACAGCGAGGCGGCGCTGCTCGGATTCTTCGCCAGCGATCGGTCGTAACCGGCCAGTGCCTCGTCCAGCCGGTCGAGCCGCAACAGCACGAAGGCGCGGCTGTCGAGAAAGGCCGCGCTGTCGGGCGCCCTGGCCAGTGCCGCGTCGCAATCCGCCAGCGCCGATTGCAGCAACACATTGGCAGTCGCCTTGGACCAGCAGATATTGTTGAGCTGCTCAGGCCTCAACGCCGTCCGGTCGAGCCCGACATAATCCTTCTCGGCCAGCACGGGCTGGTTCGCCTTGGTATAGGCGATCGCGCGGCGGACGAGCAGCTCCGGGTTTTTCGGCGCGTCGGCCAGCATCGCCGTCCAGGTCCTGATCGCGCCGGCATAATCGCCCTGATCCTGCAGCAACTCCGCCGACGCGGCCAGCGCGTCGGGCGATTTGGGCTCGAGCTTCAGCGCCGCATCCAGATCCGTCCGGCGCGCGGCGAAATCGGTCTTGGGCCGCGACAGGCTGCGGTTGAGATAGATATAGGATTCGGGCTTGATCGCGATCGCGCGGTCGAATTCCTTCGTCGCGAGATCGCCCTTGCCGAGCGCATCGTAGATCCGCGCGGCGGTGACATGCGCGAAGGGATCATCGGGGTTGGCCGCGGCCGCCGCCGCCGCCTCGTCCGCCGCCTTGTCCGGCAGGCCCTGATGGCGAAAGGCGTTGGCGCGCATCAGATAACTTTCCACATCCCCCGGATTCTGCCGGATCAGCGCGGCGCCGTCGGTCAGGACATGCTCGTCGTCGCCGATCTCGCGCCAGGCCCGCACCCGCATCCGCAGCGCAAAGGGGTCGCCCGGCTGGAGGTCGAGCGCGGTGGACAGCGCCGCGATCGCCTCCGGCATCTTGTCGTGGTGCATCGCCATCATGGCGCGCGCGCGATAGACCACCACCTGGCGCGGATCGATCGCGGCGGCCGCATCCAGATCCCGCGTCGCCGCCGCTTCGTCGTTCTTCCACACATAGGTGATGCCGCGGTCGGCCAGCGCGACCGCATATTTCGGATCGAGCGCGAGCGCCTTGTCGAAATCCGCGATCGCCTCGTCGAACCGCTGGTGATCGAGCAGCATGTTGCCGCGATCGACAAAGGCCGAGGCCGTCGTCGGCGTCTTGCCGAGCGATGCCGTGATCTCCTTCTCGGTCGACACATAGCGGGCCGGCTGCTTCACATAGACCGCCCCGGCCGCCAGCGCCCGGAGTGCGGCCTGCGCCGCGACCGCGTCTGCGGCGGGGAATTCGGGCGCCACGCTGCGCTCGGTCTTCTCGACCCTGAAGACGTTCTTCTCGTAAGAAGCGTGGCGGCGATAGGCGATACCGGCCACCGTCTTGTCGACCTCGTCCGCCGCATCGGTGGTGGAAACCCAGCCCGGCGGCAGCGTGATCTCTTCGACGGTGCGCGAATAAAAGGGGTAGGTGACGGCGAACGGCGCGGTCAAATCGGCCCCGGCATCGCGGCTGAAATCGGCCTTGTAGCCGACGCGCAATCCGTCGGTCTCATATCGGCCGCCGTCCCAGTCCATCGTGGCGATCCCGTCCATCACCATTTTCTCGGTCCGGGTCGCGGGGTCGAACGAGACGGTCGTGCTCTTCACCTCGACGAAATCATACTGGCCTTTCCAGAACTGGCGCAGCGCCCGGTCGAGCGCGTCCGGGGTCAGGTTGGACAGAGCCAGATTGGTCCCGACCGCCTCGTCGCCTTTGGTGACCATCTCGACATGGAAGGGGGCGGGCGCGGTGATCCCGGCGGTCGCGTCGATGCGGACCGTGGTGATCGCATTGGGCTGATCGAGCGGCGGCGGCATCAGCGCGACCAGCTGGCCGCCGCCCGGGCCGACCGGCAAGGCCCAATGGAAGGCGGGGATCTCGATCCCGTCGAGCGGGCCGTCGCCGGTCCGCGTCCCGTCCAGCCAATAGGTCTTGCCAGCCACCAATGCCTTGACGAAGACATGGTCGAACGCGCCGACCGTCGGCAGGCGCTGGTCCATGCCGTCGCCCAGGCGCGAGCTGACCAGCACCGGCTGCGCCGCGATATCGAGCGCGTGCAGCACCGCGAGCAGCAACGCCGTCTTGCCCTTGCAGTCGCCGAAGCGGCGCGACCAGGTCGTCTCGGCATCGGCCGGCACCAGCCCGCCTTCGTTCATGCCGAGAAAGACGTAGCGCACCCGGTCCTGCACCAGCGCCAGCGCCGCTTCGGCGCGCGCCTTGGGATCGCTGGTCTTTGCGCGGATCGCCTGGATCTCGGTCTGCAGCGGCCCGGTCGCGGGCAGCGTCGATGCCTTGACGTAGAGCGGGGCCATCAGCTCGGAGATCGCCTGCCACGACGCGAAATCGCTCATCTCGACGACGCGGTTGATCCCGTAACGCATCGGTGCGCCCTTGGGCGCGACGAAGGGCTGGAGATTGGCGAGGTTCAGCTCGACGACGGTCCTGCCGTCCTTTTCCTTGCGCGGCTTGAGCGCGGGCAGGCCGGGCGCGACGCGCAGCCGCACCGGCATCGCGGACGGCCAGCTCGCGCGCAGATGGGCGACGCCGACCGGCACACCGTCCCAGCCGCCGGCGACGATCTCGGCATGATCCTTCAGCGTGGGGTCGCTGTGGGTGAGCGTCGCCGCGAAATCGATCACGTCGCCGACCTGCAGCCCCTCGGGCTGGATCGTCGCGGTCAGCACCCCGTCGAGCATCGCCTTTTCGAGATTGTTCTCGCGGCGCAGCACGGTGAAGGTCTGGCCCGAGGCAAGCACGTCGATCACCTGGGTGCCGCGCAGCAGATGCAGCTTGTGGATGGTCAGCGTGTCGGTGTCGGGATTCCACGCGACATTGACCGATCCCGCCTGCAGGCCCTGCGGCGTCTGGATCTTGAGGATATTCTCGGAATAGCGGCTCTGCTTGCCCGGCTCGAGCGAGACCTGCTGGTCCTGCAGCATCATCCGGATCGCCGCGCCGTCGCTTTTCGGATCGATCGCCGGCGGGGCGACCGGGGTCACCCAGGCCGGGGCCGGAGCGAAGACGGGCTTGTCCGCCGCGCCGGCCGCGCTCGCGCACGCAACCACACTAACCCCACCCACAAACCCGCAAAGCTTCAACATCTTAAACCCCGATCCGCCTTGCGCGAGGTTAAGCCGGTCGTCGCCGATAGCCAAGCTGCGATCGACCTTGCCGCGCCGGAAAGAATGCGATGTCGCGCTCCGTCGATCCGGCTCTGCGTCAGGCTGGTCCCGCCAGCACGGTCCGGACCTTGAGGGCCAGGTCGGCCAGGGCATAGGGCTTGCTGAGCAACTGGATGTCGCCGTCCAGCTTTGCGCGGTGGGCGATGACCTTTTCGGTGTATCCCGAGGTATAAAGCACCCGCAATGCCGGGATCGCTGCCCGGGCGGCTTCCGCCAGGGCCGGCCCGTTGAGGCCGCCGGGCATGATCACATCGGTGAACAGCAGGTCGATCCGAATGCCGGCCCCGATCAGGTCGAGCGCCTCCTGGCCGCTTGCGCTGGTGATGACGCGGTAGCCGAGGCCGGTCAGCTGGCGCGCGACGCTGCCGCGGAGAAAATCATCGTCCTCGACTACCAGGATGGTCTCCGTGCCCCGCATGTCCTCCAGCAGGATTACCTCGTCCTCGCCGGCCTCGGGCGCGTCGGTCGCGCGCGGCAGGAACAGCTTCACATTGGTCCCATGTCCCGGCTCCGAATAGATCGAGATATGGCCGCGGGATTGCTTGACGAAGCCATAGACCATGCTGAGGCCGAGGCCCGTGCCCGTGCCGAATTCCTTGGTGGTGAAAAACGGGTCGAAAACCTTGCCCAGATTCTCCGGCGCGATGCCGGTGCCGCTGTCGGTGACGGTGATCGCGACATAATCGCCCGGTGTCACCTCGCTGTGACGGTCGGCATAGTCCCGATCGAGGGTGGCGTTCGTGGCCTCGATCGTCAGCATGCCGCCGTCCGGCATCGCATCTTTCGCGTTCACGCAAAGGTTCAGCAGGGCGTTTTCGAGCTGGTTCGGATCGACCAGCGCATCCCAGATTCCCGTCTCTTCGAGCAAGGCGAGCGTGATGTCCTCGCGCAAGGCTTGCCGCAACAACGGCTCGGTGTCCGCGAGCAGGGCGTGGACGTCGGTCGGCACCGGCTCCAGGGTTTGCTGACGGGCAAAGGCGAGCAGCCGCTGGGTAAGCGCGGCCCCGCGTCTCGCTGCCTGCTTGATCATCTCGGCCAGATCGCGAAGGCCGTCCGGCGCCGTCGGCGTGAGAAGGATGACCTCGGCATTGAGGGTGATGACGGTCAGCAGATTGTTGAAATCGTGCGCCACCCCACCGGTCAACTGGCCCAGCGACTCCAGACGCTCGGTCCGCAGCAGGCGCTCCTCGATGGCGGTCTGCGCGGTGATGTCGGTGTTGATCGTCAGGATGGATTTGGGCTCTCCGGCGTCGTCGCGGATCACGGTCAGATGGCTGTCGATGACGAGCGGCCGGCCGTCCATCGCGGGCAGATTGATCACCCTGCGCCATTCGCCGTCCCGGAGCACCCGGGCGGTGGCGTCCTCCGACAAAGCGAGGTCGATGCCCAGTACTTCGTGGACCGGACGACCGAGCACCTCCCCGGAAGGGAGCCCGAAGAGCCGCGCCGCGCTCGCGTTCCAGAACGTCACGCGACCGTCGATATCCCGGGCCATGATCGCGTCATTGGCCTTTTCCAGGAATTCGGCCAGTTCGGAGAGACGCTTTTCGCCCGCACGCAGCGCCTGCTCGGTCGCGCGCTGCTCGGTGATGTCCTGGAAATAAACGGCCACCCCTTCGGCCGAGGGATAGACGTTCAGGCTCAGCAGCGCGCCCGTCCGGGCGTAAAGGTGCTCGAACGAGACTTTGCAGTCGTCGCGCGTCACGCGTTCGAATTCACGGCGGAACAGGCCATCGGCCAAGGCCGGAAACTCATCCCAGATCACTTTGCCGATCAGGTCGGAACGCGCTTGCCCCATCTGGCGTTCGACGGCCGAATTGAGGAAGGTGAAACGCCATTCCCGATCGAGCGTGAAAAAGGCGTCGGTGATGCTCTCCAGGATCTGGCTGGCGAAGCGCAGGCTCGCCGAATGCTCCTGCTCGCTGAAATACGCCTCCCGGTAGCGCAGCAGGATGTTCACCATCAGGGCCGTGGCAAGATGCGCCAGGCAGAAGATGATCAGCACAGCGGCGAGCGACGGCGGGAAGATCTGCAGAATCCTTGGCCACAACAGGCCGAGAGTCAGCAAGGGCGCCACCAGGAGAATCCACGCCAATATCCGGGCCTTCCTCCCCCGGTTCACGATATTGTTGAACGTCTGGAGCGGGATCAGCCAGAACAGCGCGGCGAACAATGTGCTGCTGTTGTGCGGGTTGAAGATCGCGTGGACCGCGCTGGCGATCAGATAGGCACCGAAATAGGCCGTGGCCGTGATGGCGATCGGCCCTAATTGGTCGATCGGCCGGATCGCCAGCAACACCAGCAGGCAGGCCGAAAACACCACGCACGAGGCGACCAGCCAGATCCCGAAGCCGGTAATCGCCCCGCTCGGCACCGCGAACAACAGGCCGAAGACCGATCCCGCAAGCGCCAGTCCGCACGCCGCGACCAACGCCAGGCGGGCGGCATTGAGCGTCGCCGCCGTGCCGGTCCGGGGTAGAAAGCCCGAGGGAAGGTTGGGATTGACCGTCGATACCTTCCTGAGAATCCTGAGCAAACTGCTGAATGTAATAAAAAACGATACTATCTCTGTCACGAAAAGTACAGGAAAACTTCAGAACCTGAAATTTCGTCTGAATAAATTTTTCTATCAGTATTTGTACGGAGCTCGATAGATATATTTGGCATTACTTCAATGTTCTGATAAAACTAATCAAATGATCAGGAATATCTATACCACCGCCGACGATGACTTGCCGCGCTCCGCGTCCCTGGCGAGCCCAGGCGATCACGCTCCGCCCGCGTCCCGCAACGCCTCGGCCAGCCATTCGGGGGGCTCGGTGACACTGCTGGCTAATGCAGGGCCCTATAGTCCAGCACCCTCTGGCGATCGGCATCTTCGATATCGACACCCGGATAGCGGGCCGGCACATCCTGCATCCAGTCCGACCGCCCGATTTCAAAAGGAGACGCAGCATGGACCGATTCACCGGCGGTTGCCTGTGCGGCAACGTCCGGATCGTGGCGTCGGGGCGCCCCTACCGGGTCGGCCTGTGTCATTGTCTCGATTGCCGCAAGCATCATGGCGCCCTGTTCCACGCCTCCGCGATCTTCCCGCAGGATGCGGTGACGATCGAGGGCGAGACGCACGACTATCTCGGGCGGTTTTTCTGTCCCCGCTGCGGCTCGTCCGTTTTCGCCCGCAGCGCAGACGAGATCGAGGTGAATCTGGGATCGCTGGATGCGCCCGACCAACTGATGCCAAGCTATGAAAGCTGGATCGTCCGACGGGAATCCTGGTTGCCGCCCTTTCCGCTCGCGAGACGCCATGACCGCGATCGTGACGCCTCGAGCCGCTTCGAGGGCTAGTCGCGTGAGCGGAAAAATCCTGCACGGACATGACTCCAATCGGGCCGCTTGGCGAATGGCCGCGCCCGTTGTCGGCGGCGCCCGCCTCGACCGGCGAAAAGTGATGGTTTGCCGACGGTCTGCTTTTGGTGTTGGCTAGCGACAAGCTGACCTTGGCACCTCCACGATGGCGACCTAGACCGAGCGAATGGCACGGACCCAGCAGACCTTTGCGAATAACAAGGATGGGCCGATCTATGTTTCGGTGGAGCCTTGGCCCGAGTGCTTTGAATTGGAACCGGGCGATAAGTTGACGTTGATCTGGGATGCTGCTGAGAGTGGGGATGTCGCGCAGATCGACTTCATCAATGACCGCGAACTCATCGTATGGCCAAACGGCGAGATCGATCAGATGCAATACCTCATCAACGGCGAGGATGCCGAAGATCGAAGTTGGTCCTTCAAGCACAAGTGATGTCTCTACCGTCGCGGCACGGCAGCTAACGAGCTTCACACGCTTCGGCCTCAATGTCCGCTACCGGCTCGCTTCCAGGCCGGCGGCTTCTCCGCCCAATCCCGGTCGGCCAGCGTTCAGGCCGCCATGATCGCCGCGCCCGTCCGCGCGCGGCGAACATGGTGGAAAGGGCACACTGGCGCAGCCCCAACGCCGCTGCCTATACCCGCACGATGAGGCACCCTATCTCCGCTGCCGCGCTCGAGCTCAGCCAGGCCCATCAGGTGCGGATCGCGCCCGAGGTTTCCTTCGGCTTTCCCGCGCCGAAGGACACGCTGCTGGAGGGCCCGGCGAGTATCCGCCGCGGCACCTACGACATGGATTTCGTCGGCGCCTATACTTTCATGGGAGGACGGGAAACCTTCATCCGCCACGTCTCCTCGGTCGGGCGCTTCTGTTCGATCGCGAGCAACCTGGTCTGCGGACAGGTCGAGCATCCCACCGATTTCCTGTCTGCCTCGCCGGTCCTGACCGGCTTCGACGAATTCGGCGATCTGGGCGAATTCTACCGCGAGAACCGCCCGATGGTCGACAAGGCCGTCGCGGCGCTCGGCGCGTCGATGGCCAACCGCGTGGACCGGATCGGCATCGGCAACGATGTCTGGATCGGTGAAGGCGCGTTCATCCGGCGCGGCGTCACCATCGGCGATGGCGCGGTGGTCGCGGCGCGATCGGTCGTGACCAGGGATGTCCCGCCTTATGCGATCGTCGGCGGCATCCCGGCGAAAATCATCCGGTTCAGGTTCGAGCCCGCGATCATCGACGCCCTGCTGCAGCTGCAATGGTGGAATTACGGGCTGTCCGCCATCACCGGAGCCGACTTTTCGGACGTGCGCCAGGCAATCACCGTGATCGAACGCAACATCGTCTCGGGCGTGGCCCAGCCTTATGACGGGCCGCTCGTCAGGATCGGCGCGAACGGGGAGGCAAGCGTCTGGCGCTTCGACCGCGCGAAGAACGAATTGGTGGCGGACGGCTGACGAGGATCTCACGGCGCCCTTGCTCGTGATGCCCCTCAAGGTCCGCCAACGGTTCGATCGGTCGACCTTGCCAAAAGGCCGCAGTGCGGGGCATCGTGCCACCAGCCGGAGGCCTAGCGATGACCATCACCATCACCGCCTTTGAACGGTCGCCCGATGGCGGCAAGGGGCTGGCGCGCGATACGCGCGTGCGCTGGGCGCTCGAAGAGGTGGGCCAGCCCTATCAGGTTCGCCTGGTGTCGTTCGCCGCGATGAAGGAACCCGCGCACCTGGCGCTTCATCCGTTCGGCCAGATCCCGACCTATGAAGAAGGCGATCTCGCGCTGTTCGAGACGGGGGCGATCGTCTTCCATATCGCGGATCGCCACACGGGCCTCCTGCCCGACGATGCCGATGCCCGCGCGCGCGCGATCACCTGGATGTTCGCCGCACTCAGCACCGTGGAGCCGCCGATCCTCGACCTCGGAATCGCCAGGCTCATCGAGGGCGCCAAGCCCTGGACCAAGGAGCGCCTGCCGCTGGTCATGGATCGCGCCCGCGACCGGCTGAAGCAACTTTCCGCGCGCCTTGGCGATGCCGACTGGCTCGACGGCGCGTTCAGCGCGGGCGACCTGATGATGGTTTCGGTGCTGCTCAGGCTGAGAGCGTCGGGCATATTGGACGAATATCCGAACCTCGCCGCCTATGTCGCCCGCGGCGAAGCGCGGCCCGCCTATCAGCGTGCCTTTGACGCGCAACTGGCGGTGAACACCCGCTAGCCACCGACCGGCTGATCGGGGGGCCGCTCCGGGCGCAGGCCCGTCGCCGAGGATCGGGCCGCCCGGCGCGCGCGCCACGACCGCAGCCGGAATCAGGCGGCTTTCGCCTTGGCCCGCTGCGACAGGCAATAGCCGAGCGTCACCGCTATCTCCGCCACGATCGTGACACACCCGCCGATGATCGCCACCGGGATCGGCGCGAACGCCCATAGTCCGGCATAGACGAGCCCGCCCAGCACCATGGACCAGCCGGCAACCCGCGTGGCTTGGCGGGTTCTCGGGACCATGGCCTTGGGCATCCGGTTGCCGTACCAGGCGATCAGGAGCCCGTTCACGCCGGCGATCACTCGTGTGACCGTGTCGATGTCGATATAGCCCAGCTTATACGCGATCGTCGCGCCGAGCGCCGCGGCGACACCGCCGCCGCCCCAGATGAGAGCTGCCGTCAGTTCCTTCATCATGCGTTCTCCTTCCTGGGCTCCGGCGCCTCCGCGCCGAGGCCGAACGAATGGACGAAGCCCAGCAGCGCTTCTTCGAGCACCGAGAGCTTCAGGTGATAGATGACGGATTTGCCGGCCTTCTCGGCGTGCACCAGATCGGCCTCCTTCAGCACCGCGAAGTGCGCCGACATGGTCGGCTTGGAGACGTTGAACTGGTCGCTGAGCGCGCCCGCGCTCATCGGCCCCTTGCGCAGGAGCTGCAGTACCCGCCGGCGGGTGGGATCGGAAAGGGCTCTGAACACCTGGCTCATGATGTGATGATTAGCTAATCATCGAAATGAGTCAAGCGGGCATTTGCGCTGGTGGAATATTGCAGGGTGAGGCGGTTGCTCGCCAATTGTCATCGGGTGGCCGGCGATGCCGGCACCCCGCTATCGGGACGCGCCGCCGTTCATCGGAGCCTGCGCCAGCAAGCGCGGAAAAACCGCCTCGAGCGGCTTGGTGTCGGGCAACACATAGACATAGCCACCCTTTTTCAGGAAAAGCGGGCGCACGCTCTTGCTGTAAAAGGCGATGGGCACGTTGATGCAGCCAAAGGTGATGCGGTTGTCGTCCGGAGTCGGTGACAGCATCCGCTGGCGGCGCCGTTCCTTCGGGCTTGCCCCTTTCGGGATCGGATGGAGCGCCACCGAGGTGGCATAATCGACCCAGAGGATCCTTTGCCCGCCAGCCGCCAATCCAAATTTCGCCAGGAAGCGCCCCGCCGGCGTCGTCTTCTCCGCCGGGCCGATCTCGGCAAGGTTCTTGCTGCCGATGCCCGGCGACGCGTCATCCCCGACGGCAACGCCGATCAGGACCGGAACCTCGCCGAGCGATTTCCCCGTCGCATCGAACAGGAAGAGCGAAGCGGCGTTCTTGTCGACGATGATATAGGGCAGGGAAGCATTATCCCCGGACGCGGCGATCCAGTCGGCGACGCGCGCAGTCGCCGCCGATTTGATCGCCTCATCCTCGGCGTCGATGCTCCCGGCCTGCGTCGGCGTTGATGCCGAGGGCTGAGCGCTCTTGGCCTCCTGCGCAGGCGCAGGAACAGTCAACGCCAGTCCAGCGAGCGCCACAAAGACATTGATCATCGCTTGAGGCGCTCGGAATCATGCGGTCGTCGCCCTGGGGAAGGGCGGACCCGGGAAATCACCATCTGATCAGCATTTGCTGCCTTGCGGCATCAATTTCGCGGCTTCTTCTTCTCCGCCATCTTCTGCTCGATGCCATCCACCCGGGCCGTGAGCTGATCCAGGCGCTGGCCATTATTCTGCGCCTGCCCGGATGCGGCCTGTGCCTGTGCCAGGGCCGACTGCGCCGTGGCGTCGGTCGTCTGCAATTTTGCCTCGAGCGCATCGACGCGCTGGCTCACCGGCGCGATCTGGTCTCTCACATACCCCTTGGTGGCGCAGCCACCCAGGCCCAGCGCCCCAACCAGAATCACCAGCGCAGGGGCCATTTTCGTTACAGACGGCGACATCGCATTCTCCCAAGGGGTTACCGACCTGCGCAACCCGGGCCGGGCGCGCCGGTTCCCGCAATTCTGTCCGGCCGTGCCTCTGCTCGGGTGAGTGGAGGATCCCGGGAGTCACGGACACGCGGAAGCTCGGGAGAGACGGCGGGTCTGCAGAAAATGCACTGTCACGATCACGAACATCGCTCGCCGGAACCGGTATCGCGCCCGGCCTGGCTATTTCCGCAAGATCTTCTCCATCGCGCGGCCCTTGGCGAGTTCGTCGATCAGTTTGTCGAGGTAGCGGATCTCCCGCATGACGGGTTCCTCGATGTCCTCCACGCGGACGCCGCAGATCATGCCCGTAACCAGCGATCGCAAGGGATTCATCGCAGGCGCCTGCGCAAAGAAATCCTCGAAATTCGTGCGCTTCGCCAGCTGATCGTCCAGCGTCTTCTGGCTGTGCCCCGTCAGCCAGCGGATGACCTCATCGACCTCCGCTTTCGTGCGCCCCTTCTTCTCCGCCTTGGCGACATAATGGGGATACACGCTCGCGACGCTGACCGAATAGATGCGATGCTTCGTCATGCGCCCTCCCGAGCGGACCGGAAATCGTCCGGTCCGGGATAGCGGATAGCGCCGTTGTTGCGAACCCGAACGGAGGACGGCCCGGGCGAAATCCTCCGCGGCTCGGAAAACGGGCTTGATTAGGAAGTGATCGCTTCCTATCTCGCTTCCATGGACAGATCAGCCACATTTTCTGCGGGGCCTCGCAGTCCCGGGCGCCCACGGGAGTTCGATCTCGATCAGGCGCTGGACAAGGCGATCGGCACGTTCAGCGAGAATGGCTATTGCGCTACCTCGCTCGGCAAGCTGACGGCAGCGATGGAGATCGCGGAGGGCAGCCTCTATAAGGCCTTCCGCGACAAGCGCGGTGTCTTCCTGGCCGCATTCGAGCGCTACGTCATGCTGCGCAGCGAGCAGCTGGCGCAGGCGCTGGCAAACACACGAACCGGACGCGACAAGGTCAGGGCCATACTCGCCGTCTATGCCGAATACAGCCACGGCAAGACCGGTCGGCGCGGCTGCCTCGTCGTGGGCAGCGCTGTGGATCTCGCAAGCTCTGATCCCGAAATGGCGAAGCGCGTCGCCGCCGTGCTCGAGAAGCAAGAACGGCGTCTCGTCGAGTTCATTCGAGAGGGGCAGGAAGATGGCTCTGTGTCCTCGCGCGTCGATGCGGCCGTCTCCGCCCGCCTGCTGCTCTGCGTGGCGCAGGGAATGCGTGTCCTGGGCAAGACCGGCCGCTCTCGTGAGGAGATGGCAAGTCTCGTCCATAGCGCCTTGAAGCTGCTCGATTGAGCATTTGCCTAATTTGGAAGCAATCTCTTTCGATATTGGACCGGCCACGCCAACG
>NZ_JAQGLC010000178.1 GCF_028293085.1 Sphingomonas bacterium | reverse complement strand
AACCGTTGAGGCGGGCTTCACGCACTCCGTTTTCTATTGCCGCATCGAACGCTTCCACCTCACCCCGCATCGCGCTCGCGTCCTTCAGATCGCGGAACAGGCCGCAACCGACCCCGGCTAGCATCGCGGCGCCGAGCGCGGTGGTTTCGGCGAACCTGGGGCGTTCGACGGGCAGGCCGAGCATGTCGGCCAGATCCTGTGCGAGCCAGTCGTTGGCGACCATGCCGCCGTCGATGCGCAGCGTCTTCCAGTCGACTCCGTCGGCGGCGAAGGCGGTCTTCAGATCGTGCGCCTGGTGCGCCATCGCTTCCAGCGCGGCGCGGACGATATGGCCGCGCCCGGTCGAGAAGCTCAACCCGGAGATGCTGCCGCGCGCATCGGGCTCCCACCACGGTGCGCCAAGGCCGGAAAGGGCAGGGACGAGATAGACGCCGCCATTGTCCTTCACGCTACGCGCCAGCGCCTCGGTCTCTGCGGCGGTGCCGATCAGGCCGATCTCGTCGCGCAGCCATTTGATCAGGCTCCCGGCAACGAACACCGATCCCTCCAGCGCATAGGCGCGCCTGCCGCCCAGCTGCCACGCGATGGTCGAGAGCAGCCGGTTGCGTGAGGTCGGCGGCGTCGCGCCCGCCTGGGTCAGCACGAAGGCGCCGGTGCCGAAGGTCGCCTTGGTCTCGCCTTGCTTCAGGCAGGATTGGCCGATCGTCGCCGCCTGCTGGTCGCCGGCAATGCCACAGATCGGGATCGCCGCGCCGAACAGAATCGTCTCGCCGAACTCGCCCGCGCAATCGACGATCTTCGGCAGGGCTGCCCGTGGCGCACCGAACAGGTCGATCAGCCCGTCGTCCCACTGGCCGCTGCCGATCGCCATCAGCGCGGTGCGGCTGGCATTGGTCGCGTCGGTGATGTGCAAGCCGCCGGTCAGTTTCCAGATCAGCCAGCTCTCGATCGTGCCCACCGCGAGCCGGTCGCCTGCCTCCCTCAACTGTGGCCAGTTGGCCATCGCCCAGCCGATCTTGCTGCCAGAGAAATAAGGGTCGAGCAGCAAACCGGTCTTGGCCTGCACCGCCGGTTCGTGCCCCGCCTCGCGCAGGTCGCGGCAGATCGCGGCGGTGCGCCGGTCCTGCCACACGATCGCGGGTGCCAGCGGCTCGCCGCTCTCGCGGTCCCAGAAGACCACCGTCTCGCGCTGGTTGGTGATGCCGATCGCGGCGACCCGCTCGGCCCCGCCGCCCCGCTCGATCACGGCGTGCGACACCGCCAGCGTCTTGTCCCAGATCTCGGCCGCGTCATGCTCGACGCGCCCGCTCTCGGGATAATGCTGCACCAGTTCGGCGGCTTCGGTTTCCAGGCATTTGCCGTTGGGCGCGAACAACATCGCCCGGGTAGACGTGGTGCCTTCGTCGATGACCAGGATCAGATCGCGCATGATGTAATGCTAGTCGGGATTACATTGCAGGGGAATGCCGCTAGGCTGTGCGATAAAGCGAGTGCGTGGGGAGAGTTGGCAAGTGGCGGACGGTTCCGGACAGGGCGCAGGACAGGCCCCCGGCGAAGGCGCCTTCGGCCTGCCGCTATCGGGCGGCGAGCCGGGCGAGGAGGCGCGCGTCGGCCTGCGCCGCGACCGGCTGCTTGCCGCGCTCACGCTGATCGCCGGTATCGGCCTCGCGCTCGGCACGCCCTTCGCGCTCAAGGCCGGCGCCGAGTTCTTCCTGCCGACCACCGCCGCCTTGGTCATCGCGATCGCGCTGGTGCCGGTGCTCGAATGGCTCGAACGGCACCGCGTGCCCTCGGCGCTCGCCGCGCTCACCTGCGTGCTGCTGTTCCTGATCGCGGCGAACATCGCGCTGGCGGCGATCATCGTCCCCGCGACCGAGTTCTTCCGCAAGCTGCCCGAACGAATCGACCGGGTGCAGATGAACCTCGCGCCGTTGCTCGATCTCTATTCCAACCTCGAAAAATATGTGAACCGCACCGTGCGTCACCTCGCCTCGCCCGGCCCGGTGCATGCGGCGCAGACCACCGCGGTCGAGCCGCCAAGCTCGATCCTCGAACTCGCCGCCACCTCGGCGCCGACCGCGATCGTCCAGGTCTTTTTCGGCATCCTCGTCGTCTATTTCTTCCTCTCGGGCTGGACGCGGCTGCGGCGCCGCACGATCACCAGCCGATCGAGCTTCGGCGGCGCCATGGCGACGGCGCGGGTGATTCAGGACGTGGTCGACGATACCTCGGCCTATCTCGGCACGATCACGATCATCAACCTGTCGCTCGGCCTCGTCATCGCCTTTGCGCTCTGGCTGCTGGGCATGCCCTATCCGCTGATGTGGGGCGGCATCGTCGCCCTGTTCAACTATATCCCCTATTTCGGGCCGATCGTGGCGGCGATGCTGCTCGCTCTGGGCGGGCTGATGACCTTTCCGGACATCTGGGTGGCGCTGCTCCCCGCCGCGATCATGATCGGCTGTCACCTGCTCGAGGCGAACGCAGTGACGCCTTTCATCGTCGGGCACCGGCTGACGATCAACCCGATCATGATCCTGATCTCGCTGAGCTTCTGGGGATGGGTCTGGGGCACGCCGGGCGCGCTGCTCGCGGTGCCGCTGCTGATCATCATCCAGACGGTGATCGGTGCCGCCGGCAAACCCGATATTGCAGGATTCCTGTTCGAGCACGGCACGTTGACGCAGCAGCGACGCGACCGCGCGGCGCGTGACAGGGCTGACTGAGGCCGCGGGCCGCGCGCCGGACTGGACCTGAACAGGAGCGGGTCGAAAAGGGGCGTTGACAGGGTAGGGTACCTCGCTTAGGTGCCGCGCCTCACGCTTTCCAAGCGGGTGTAGCTCAGTTGGTTAGAGCGCCGGCCTGTCACGCCGGAGGTCGCGGGTTCGAGCCCCGTCACTCGCGCCATTCTTCACATTTTTCGAAGATGACGATCGTCGCCCCGGCATTGGCCGGGGCCGCTCAACGCCAGCGACCGGTCTCCATCCACTGAAGCATGCGCCGCATCGGCAGCAGCCACAGCCAGGCGATCCCGGTCACGAGATAGAAAGCCAGCTGCAGCAGCGCGTGCCACTGGCCGACCACGCCCGACAGGCTCGCGACCAGGACCACCCAAGCCCCGATCAGCGCCAGGATGATGAGCATGCCGACGGGCTTGCGCCAGGAGGGGGTCATTGCGGCATGATCCAGTCTCGTTCGGTGAGGACGGCATGGAGCGGCACGTCCCATGCTTCGGCGGACAGGCTTTCCACCTGCTGGACGCTCCACGCAATCCCGATCCGCAGCGCCTCGGGAAATTGCGCAAAGGCGCGGTCGTAATAGCCGGCACCCTGGCCGAGCCGATTGAGGTGCGAATCGAAGGCCAGCAGCGGCGTCAGCACGATATCGGGCACGAGCGCGGCGGACTCATGATGCGGCTGATGCAGCCCGAACGGTCCCGGGATCAGATCTTCTTCGCTGTCCCAGGCAAGGAAACGCATCGGCTTCGAACGAACGGTGACATGGGGCAGCACGATTGCGCAGCCGCGCTCGACCGCGGCGCGGGCGACAGGCGAAGGATCGGCCTCGCTCCCCACCGGCACATAGGAGGCGACAGTCACGCCATGCTGGAATCGGGAAAGCAAGGCGGGGGGCGGCTCGATCGCCGGCGGGTGCGCGGCGAAGAACCGGTCGCGCTCGGCACGGATGCGGGCGCGCAGGGCTGGTTTGTCGAACATCATCGCCTCGCCCGAACAAGGGCGGTGGCGGGACCGCCGTGGCCGTTTGCCTGAATATCCTCTGACGCCGTTAGCATCAGGTGGGGATCATGTACGACAGGCCAGGGCCAGCGCAGGGACAACCCCCTAGGAAGAATAATCGCCTCAGGGATAATCGGTAAGGCTCGTACCGGGCAGTGCCCGCCACCGGTGGATATAAACCCTGAGGGGTTAATTCTCAAGTACCGCGGCAAGCCGCTCGAGCTTCTCGGCGACCTGCTCCAGCAGGATCGCGCCCTGGCCCTCGGGTGGGCGGCGCTGCGCCTCGTCGAGCGCGTCGGCGAGCATCAGCGCGACGAACAACATGGTCCGCTCGCCATTGAGCCCGCCCGAGGCGCGCGCGGCGGTCGACCAGTGCTTGTCGAGCATCTCGCCCAATTTGCGGAGCTGCGATTCCTCGCCGTCGCGACAGGCGACCGTGTGGCGGCGATCGCCGATGGTGAGGGTGACGTCGGCCATCAGCCGGCATCCCCACGGGCGATGACATCGTCGAGCGCGGCGACCGCTTCCTCCATCCGGGCGCGGAGCGCGGCATGGCGCTGCGTCGCGGCTTCGGTCGCACGGGTGCGCGCCGTCATCGCGGCTTCGATCCTGGCGATGGCGCGATCGATGCGGTCGATCGCGGCAGGTGGCGTCTGGTCTGCCATCGCTCCCGGATAGCATGGCTTTACGAGGGGGCAAGATCGATTTGCCTCGCCGCGGTTGACGGGCGTGTCGGTCCACCGCAAAGACCGCGCGCACTACAGACTCGTCGGTCGCATCTCGCGCGCATGTCCGCGCCGCGCCCGGCATCCGCGACGAAAGGTTCCTGAGATGACGGTGAAGGTTGCGATCAATGGTTTCGGGCGGATCGGCCGGCTCGTTGCGCGGGCGGTATTGGAGCGCGGCGATACGGGACTTGAGCTCGTCGCGATCAACGATCTTGCCGATGCCAAGTCCAACGCCTGGCTGTTCTCGCGCGATTCGGTCCACGGCAAATATCCGGGCAAGGTTTCGGCCGAAGGCAATGATCTGGTCGTCGACGGCAAGCGCATCCGCGTCACCGCCGAGCGCGATCCCGCGAAGCTGCCGCATGCCGAGCTGGGCGTTGACATCGTGCTCGAATGCACCGGCTTCTTCACCGATCGCGAAAGCGCGCAGAAGCACATCGATGCCGGCGCGAAGAAGGTGCTGATCTCGGCCCCGGCCAAGGGCGTCGACCTGACGGTCGTGTTCGGCGTCAACCACGACAAGCTCGAGGCCGGGCACAACATCGTCTCCAACGCGTCCTGCACGACCAACTGCCTGGCGCCGGTCGCCAAGGTGCTGAACGATTCGGTCGGGATCGAGCGCGGCCTGATGACCACGGTCCACGCTTACACCAACGACCAGAAGATCCTCGACCAGATCCACCCCGATCTACGCCGCGCCCGCGCCGCCGGCATGTCGATGATCCCGACCACCACCGGCGCCGCCCGCGCCGTCGGTGAGGTGCTCCCTGAGCTCAAGGGCAAGCTCGACGGCTCGGCCATTCGCGTGCCGGTGCCCGATGTCTCGCTGATCGACCTGACCTTCACGCCGAAGCGCGACACGACGAAGGAAGAGATCAACGCGATTCTCAAGGCGGCGTCGGAAAGCGGCCCGCTGGTCGGCATCCTCGATTATACCGATGAGCCGCTCGTCTCGATCGACCTGATGCATACCTCGGCGAGCTCGACCATCGACAGCCTCGAAACCGCCGTGCTCGACGGCAAGCTCGTCCGCGTCGTCAGCTGGTACGATAACGAATGGGGCTTCTCGAACCGCATGGTCGACACCGCCGGCGCCATGGCGGCGTTCCTCTGATCCGATGGGCGTGCTCGCCGGCATCGCCCGCCATGGCCGCCCGCGCGGACCGATCGAGGTGCTGGAGCATGTCCATGTCTCGATCGAAGCCGGGCTGGCCGGGGATTTCCGCGGCGCGGTGAAGCCGGGCCGCAAGGCGAAGCGCCAGGTGTCGCTGATCGAGCGCTCCGACTGGGAGGCGGCGATGGCGGAGCTGGGTGTCGACCATCACTGGTCGGCGCGCCGTGCGAACCTGCTGGTCGAAGGCCTCGATCTGCCGCAGCGGCCCGGCGCCACGGTGCGGATCGGCGACGAGGTCGCGCTGGAGATCATGGTCGAATGCGATCCGTGCAGCCGCATGGAAGAGATCGAACCGGGCCTCAAGGCGGCGCTGACGCCCGATTGGCGCGCCGGGGCACTGGCACGGGTGCTACACGGTGGCGAGATCCGGGTCGGCGATTCAATCAGGGTGGAAGAATGACCAAGGCTTTCAAGACGCTCGACGATATGGGCGATGTCGCCGGCAGGCGTGTGCTGGTCCGCGAGGATCTGAATGTGCCGATGGCGGACGGCGCGGTCACCGACGACACGCGCTTCCGGTCGACGCTTCCGACGGTCACCGAGCTGGCGGATCGCGGCGCGATCGTCCTGATCCTCGCCCATTTCGGCCGCCCCAAGGGCAAGCGCGATCCCGAGATGTCGCTCGCGCTGGTGACCAAGCCGTACAGCCAGGTGCTCGGCCGTCCGGTCCGCTTCATCGAGGATTGCGTCGGCGAAGGCGCCGCCGAGGCGATCGGGACGCTCAAGCATGGCGATATCGCCATCCTCGAAAACACCCGTTTCCACGCCGGCGAGGAAAAGAACGATCCCGAACTGGCCGCCGCAATGGCACAGCTCGGCGATCTCTATGTCAACGACGCCTTCTCCGCGGCCCACCGCGCCCATGCCTCGACCGAGGGCCTCGCCCACATCCTTCCGTCTTTCGCCGGCCGCGCGATGGAAGCCGAGCTGACCGCGCTCGACAAGGCACTCGGCAATCCCGAGCATCCTGTCGCAGCGGTGGTCGGCGGCGCGAAGGTCTCGACCAAGCTCGATGTGCTCAAGCATCTCGTGGCGAAGGTCGATCACCTGATCATCGGCGGCGGCATGGCCAACACCTTCCTCGCCGCGCGCGGCGTCGACGTCGGCAAGTCGCTGTGCGAGCATGACCTGACCGGCACCGCCGAGGAGATCTTCGAGGCCGCCGAGCGCGCCAACTGCACGATCCATCTGCCCTATGACGTGGTCGTCGCGAAGGAATTCCGCGTCAACCCGCCGATCCGCACCGTCAACGTCCATGAGGTCGAAGCCGACGAGATGATCCTGGATATCGGCCCCGCCGCGGTGGAGGCGCTGGCCGATGTGCTCAAGAATTGCCGCACTTTGGTGTGGAACGGCCCGCTCGGCGCGTTCGAAACACCACCCTTCGACACCGCCACCGTCGCGCTCGCCCGCACCGCGGCCGCGCTCACCCGCGACGGCTCGCTGGTCTCGGTGGCGGGCGGCGGCGATACCGTGGCTGCGCTCAACCAGGCCGGCGTCGGTGACGATTTCACCTTCGTCTCCACCGCCGGCGGCGCCTTCCTCGAGTGGATGGAAGGCAAGGAACTGCCCGGCGTCGCGGCGCTGACGGCGGGCTGATCCTATCGGGTCGCGGTCGAGGGGGCAGCCGCCGGCACCGGTTCCTTCAGCAGCGGCACCAGCGTCTGGTTGAGCGCATCGAGATCGAACGCAGCCGCCTGGGCGTATCGGATATGGCCGGACCGATCGATGACATAGTTGGTCGGCACGCCCTTCAGGATCGGATAGGGCCCCTTGATCCGCCGCGCGGACGGCATGTGCATCACGGCGAAGAGTTTCTTCATCTGCGAGATCGGCAGCGAATCCTCGGTCGCGATCGCGAACACGCGCAGACCCGATTTCTGCTGGATCTCGTAATAGCGATCGAGCAGGGGCAGCTCCTCGCGGCACGGCACGCACCATGTCGCCCAGAAGTTGAGCACCACCACTTCGCCGCGCAGCTGATCGAGCGTCACCTTCGATCCGTCGATCAGCGTCAGCTCGAAATTCGGCGCGACATCGCCGACCGTCGGCGCCTTGGCGGCCGTCAGGAGGAAGGCGGCGGCGCCCAGGCCCAGCAGCTTCAGTGCGCGAGAGACCGATTTCATCATGTGAATTCCCCCTGTTCTTCAATCTGATGCAAGAGGGGTGCCGACGTCAATGTCGCGATCCGCTGCGGTTCAATCGGCGTGATTATTTCACCTTCAGCCTGTAAGGCCCGACTTTCATGCAGCGCGGCCGGGGGGAAGCACGATCATGCCCAAGCGCTTTCGCAACCCTGCGCTGAGCTATGCCGCCACGACCATCGCGGCGTTTGGCGGAACCGCCGCCTCGGCGCAGCACTCGAACGAGCCTCGCCCGCAGCAGCAGGCCGGACAAGCCGACAGCGGCACGGCTGATGTCGTCGTGGTAGGCAGCCGCGGTTCGGCGGTCGCCGACATCGAGCCGCTCGCGACGCTTGACGCCGATGCCGTCGCCGCCACCGGCGCCACCAATATGCCCGAATTGTTGCGCGCGATCCGCGGCCAGACTCAGTCGGCCGATGGATCCGATCCGATCTTCCTGCTCAACGCCCAGCGTGTCTCTGGCTATCCAGAAATCGGGTCGCTGCCACCCGAAGCGATCGAGAAGGTCGAGGTGCTGCCCGAGCAGGCGGCGCTTAAATTCGGCTTTCCGCCCACCCGGCGCGTGGTGAATTTCATCACCAAGCGCCGTTTCCGGCAGATCGAGGTCCGCGGCACCACGGGCACGACGACCCGGTCGCTCAGCACCACGGAAATCGCCAATCTGGGCGTCACCCGGCTGCACGATGACAGCCGCCTGACGCTGGCGCTGGAATATCGGCATACCGATCCCCTGTTCCAGTCGGCGCGCGAGATTGCGCCCGATCCCGACATCCTGTTCGATGCGTTGGGTAATGTCGCTGGCGTGCTCGGAGAGATCGATCTGGCCCTGTCCGCCGCGGCGGGCCATGTCGTGACCGTCGCGCGTGTGCCCGATACACCGGCGGATCGCACTACGCTCGCGGGCTTTGCCGCGGGCGTGGATGCGCCGCGCCTGTTCGATCTCGGCCCGTACCGGACGTTGGTGCCGCGCAACGACACGATCAAAGCAGATGCGGTGCTGGCGGGCCGGATCGGCGAGACAATCGCCGGGTCGATCAGCCTGTCGGCCGAGCAAGGCCGCGATCGCACCCTGGCGGGCCCGGCCACTGCGACGTTGATCGTGCCAGGAACCAACCCTTATTCGCCCTTTGCGGCGCCTGTGCTGCTTGACCGCTATCTGACCGAGGCGGATCCGCTGCGGCAACGCCAGACAACGACCAGTCTGCATGCCGGCGGCATGCTGCGCGGGGCGATTTCCGGATGGCGCTGGGATATCACTGCCGCGCTCGATCAGAAACAGGTTGACGGCCGCAACGAGCGCGGCATCGATCTGGCCGCGGCGAATGCGGCGATCGCGGCCGGTGCAAATCCCTTCGCGCCTTTCGATGCCTCGCTCCTGACGGCGCGGTTGATCGATCGGGCGCAGTTGCGCACCCGCACCGCTGGCACGAAGATGGTCGTTACCAACACGCCGATACGCCTTCCCGCCGGCGGGGTGAGCATGACCGCGACGGTGGAAGTCGAACGATCGACCGCGTCATCCTACACCCGTGGACCCAATCCGTTCGACCTGCGGCTTGGCCGCACCCGCACCCAGGGCGCGATCGCGATCGAGGTGCCGCTGGCATCCAGGCGGGAGGGGGTGCTGTCATTCATCGGGGAGCTTTCGGTGAATGCGTCTGCCACTGCGCGCAGGGTCGGCGGCTTCGGGTCGCTATACGACACGACCTATGGGGTAACATGGGGACCGATCAAAAGAGTGCAGCTGCTCGCGACGATCAAGCGCAGCGGCAGCGCGCCGGATATGGCGCAGCAATCGACGCCGGTAGTGCGCGTGGAGAACGTGCCCGTTTTCGATTTCGGGAATGGCCACACGGAGCTGGTCTCGCTGATCCAGGGGGGCAATCCCGATCTTCTCGCCGAGCATCGCCTGATCCGGTCGCTGGCCCTCACGATCAAGCCGTTTGCGACGCGCGAGTTGCGCATGAGCGCGACCTATGAAGCAACGACGATCGAAAACCAGACCGGCACGGTCCATGCGCTCACCCCGCAGAGCGAGGCGATCCTGCCCGATCTGGTCACCCGCGACGCGTCGGGGCGCCTCGTCTCGCTCGCCTATCGCCCGATCAACTTCCATCGCGAACGGCAGCGCACGCTCAACCTGACGCTCTCTGCTTATGGGCCGCTCGGCAAGCCACCGCCGTCGCCCGGCCCCAAGCCCGCAAACGGACCGGCGCGGCCGACTTATTATGGCGGCATGGGGCCGAGCATCAAGTTCAGCGATCTGCTTCAGTTGCGGCCCGGCGCGCCCGAACTCGATCTGCTTGGCGGCGACACGATCACCGGCGGCGGCACGGCGCGGGCGTTCGGTTATGCCTATGGCGGGCTGAATTATCTCGGCAACGGCATGACTTTCGATGCCTGGTACGGTGGGGGAAACCGGGTGCGCAGTGCCGATCCGGCCGCTGACCTCCGCTTCTCGCCGGTCTTCAGGCTGAACATGGGTGCCTATGTCAGCGTGCATCATTTCCTGAAGCACCAGCCATGGACCAGCAAGCTGCAGCTGAAGGTCGAAGCCAGCAACCTCACTGACAACCATCAGCGCGTGCGGGACGGCAATGGCAGGGTGCCCAACCGCTTTCAGCCCGACTATCTCGAGCCGATCGGACGGACGGTTCGTGTATCACTGCGCAAACTGTTCTAGCCGGCGCCATTCCCCCTCGCGGCACCATGCCGGCCAATGCTTCCCCAGCGAATGATCGGTGCCTGCCAACGTCCCGACCGCAGACCCTCGCCGTCCTGCATCGAGTGTTGATTCAACACCTCGCGATCCGCCCCTAAATCGCGAGCATGTGCGCCTCCGATCTCCGCCGTTCCTGCGCTCACGGCCGTAGCGCGAAAGCGGCCGACCGACGCCGCGGCGCCGCCTCCCTGTTATCGGGTCCGGGTCTCCCTGTTCCGTGCTTGCCTCTCTCTGTTCTTCAGGAACAGGGAGAACGGCCTGTATCCAATTGTTTTATAACCAGAAAATATACAACAAAAACGCCGAAAACAGGCGGAAAAAAATATTCCTCCCTGTTCCTTCCCTGTTATCGCGCCATAACAGGGAGGATCACCGCGATCGGCGACGGCAGCCACAGTCGCCCCACAGCCGCGCCGGGGCGCACCCGTTGCCCCTCGCGCCATCGCCCGCTAACAGCCCGGCATCACATCCATAGCGCCAAGGGAATCACGATGACGCCGCAGGTGAAGGCCATTCTCGACAAGTATGAGTCCGACAATCCCGGCGTGAAGGCGAATCTTGCGCGGATTCTCGGGCACGGACGGCTCGGCGGCACCGGCAAGCTGATCATCCTGCCGGTCGATCAGGGCTTCGAACACGGCCCGGCGCGCAGCTTCGCGGTCAATCCCGCGGCGTACGATCCGCATTATCACTATCAGATCGCAATCGACGCCGGCCTGTCGGCCTTTGCCGCTCCGCTCGGCATGATTGAAGCCGGCGCCGAGACCTTTGCCGGCCAGATTCCGACCATCCTCAAGGTCAACAGCTCGAACAGCTGGGCGCAGGGCGCGAACCAGGCGGTCACCGGCAGCGTCGAGGATGCGGTGCGGCTCGGCTGCTCGGCGATCGGCTTCACCATCTATCCCGGCTCGGACGATCTGTTCGAGATGATCGGCCAGATCCGCGAGCTCTCGGCCGAGGCCAAATCGCTCGGTATCGCCACCGTCATCTGGTCCTATCCGCGCGGCGGCATCCTGCCCAAATCGGGCGAGCTCGCGCTCGATGTCGGCGCCTATGCCGCGCACATGGCCGCCCTGCTCGGCGCGCACATCATCAAGGTGAAGCTGCCCAGCGACCATATCGAGCAGAAGGAAGCCAGGCCGATGTACGAGGGCACCGACTGGTCGAAGCAGTCCGACCGCGTGCGCCATGTCGTCCAGGCGAGCTTCGCCGGGCGGCGGATCGTGGTGTTCTCGGGCGGCGCGGCCAAGGGCGCCGACGCGGTCTATCAGGACGCGCGCGACATCCGCGATGGCGGTGGCAACGGCTCGATCATCGGCCGCAACACGTTCCAGCGTCCGCGCGACGAGGCGCTGGCGATGCTCGACAAGCTGGTGCGGATCTACAAGGGCGAGGAATGAGCGGAACGCCGGTCATCGGTCGTCGCGCGGTCATCGGCGGAGCGGTTGCGATCGCGATGATCGGCGGGCCGGCGCTCGCGAAGGCGGAAGGCGCGATGTTCGGCATGATCGGCCGGCTCAAGGCAAAGCCCGGGCAGCGCGATGCGCTTGCGGCGTTGCTCGCCGGCGGTTCGGACGCGATGCCCGGCTGCCTCAGCTATGTCGTCGCGGAGGACCTGGCTGACGCGGACGCGCTCTGGGTCACCGAGATCTGGGAGAACAAGGCGGCCCACGACGCCTCGCTGTCGCTGCCCGCCGTGCGCGACGCCATCGCCAAAGGCCGCCCGTTGATCGCCGGGTTCGACAGCGGCGCGCAGACCCGCCCGATCAGCGGCGTCCCCGGCGCCAAACGATGAGCGACCCGGCCTGGATCGAAGTCGACGATTATATCGTCGGCCATCTGCTCGGCCCTGACGCGGCGCTGGAATCGGCGCTGGCCGCCAATGCGGCGGGCGGCCTGCCCGCGATCGACGTCTCGGCGGCGCAGGGCAAGATGCTTCATCTGCTCGCGCGCATGGCAGGCGCGAAGCGCATCCTCGAAGTCGGCACGCTCGGCGGCTATTCGACGATCTGGCTGGCTCGCGCGCTGCCGGCGGACGGCCGGCTGGTGACACTGGAACTCGAACCGCATCACGCCGAGGTCGCTCGCGACAACATCGCGGCGGCGGGTCTCGCCGACAAGGTCGATATCCGAATCGGCCCCGCGATCGACTCGCTCGACGCGATGATCGCGGCCGGCGAGGGGCCCTTCGACTTCGTCTTCATCGACGCCGACAAGCCCGGCAATGTCGCCTATCTCCGCGCCGCCATCGCGTTGTCGCGGCCCGGCGCCACGATCATCGTTGACAATGTCGTGCGCGAGGGCGGGGTGCTCGACGCCGCCAGCGACGATCCGCGCATCCAGGGCTCCCGCGCCCTGTTCGAGGCCGTCGCCGCCGAGCACCGGCTGAGCGCCACCGCGGTCCAGACGGTCGGCGCGAAGAAATGGGACGGCTTTCTGCTGGCCGTGCTAGGCGCGCCACATGCTTGAAGAAGATCCCCTCGGCCCGCTCGATCCCGATTTCGCCGCGCGCTTCACCCGCGACATCCGGCGGCCGCCGTGCCAGCTCTATCTCGTCTCTCCGCTCGACGTGGACGGCACCTTCCCCGATCGGCTGGCCCGCGCGCTCGATGCCGGCCCGGTCGCGGCGTTCCAGCTGCGCGTGAAGGACATCGACCAGCACGAGGCCACCCGCCTCGGCGAGCCGCTCCGCGCGATCTGCGCCGAGCGCGACGTCGCCTTCATCGTCAACGACAGCATATCGCTGGCCAAGCGCCTCGGCGCGGACGGCGTCCATCTCGGTCAGGGCGATGGCGATCCGCGCGAGGCGCGCGCGGTGCTCGGCCCGGCGGCACAGATCGGCGTGACCTGCCACGACAGCCGCCACCTTGCGATGGAGGCCGGCGAGGCGGGTGCAGACTATGTCGCCTTCGGCAGCTTCTACTCGACCACGACCAAAGAGGTCAGCCATCACCCCGAGCCGATCATCCTGAGCTGGTGGTCGACCGTCTTCGAGATACCCTGCGTCGCGATCGGCGGCATCACGCCCGCGAACGCACCGCCTCTGGTCGCGGCGGGCGCGGATTTCATTGCGGTGTCCAACGCGGTGTGGGGCGGGGACGAGGCGGCCGCGATCAGGGCATTCGAGGCAGCGCTGAAATAGGGGGAACAGGATGCGGGGGGCAAAGGCATATCTGTGGGGCGCATCGGCGCTACTGACGGTGACCGCGGCGCTGCATTTCTTCGGCTGGTTCATGGTTCGCAGCCAGCTCGCCGGTGAGACCCTGCCCCTGATCAGGCTGTTCTGGTTCACTGCGGATGTCGACTGGCTCGTCGTTGCCGCGATCTGGTTCGTCGCCGGACGCAAGGGCAGCGTCGCGCTACGGCCGATCGTGCTGATTGCGGCGATCACGCCGCTTGCCTCGGCCGCGGGCATGATCCTCACCCTCGGGCCAACCTTTTTCGGCCTGTGGATGCTCGCCATCGCCGTCGTGCTGGCGGTGCTGGGCGCGCGGCGCCTCGTCTAGAATTTGTTCCGGCCGGCGCGGATCTCGGCCCGGCTGTTGAACAGTTTCCGCGCCGCCGCGGCGGAATCGCGGACCAGGACGAGCACTTCGTCGCCCACCGCGATGCGCTCGTCGCGCGCCGGCCGCATGATCGCTGAGCCGGCGCGGTTGATCTGCACCACGAAAAAGGCGCCGGCCGCCTGGCGCTCCGCCTCGCCGACCGTGAGCCCGCACATCGCCGCGCCCTCGGTCGCTGTCACCATCTCCAGGTCGAGCCCCAACTCGCCGAGATCGCGCCGCGCCTGATCGAGCCGGGCATCGGCCGCGAGATCGGCGCTGGCCGGGAACAGGATCATCCGCGCGATCCGCTCGGCACCGATATGCGTCGGCATCACCACCTGGTGCGCGCCGGCGCGCAGCAGCTTGCGCTCGGTCGTCGCCGCTTCGCCGCGGGCAATGATCTCGAGGTCCTGATTCAAATTCCGGGCGCTCAACGTAATGAAGACGTTCGCGGCATCGTCGGGCAGCACGGTCGCGAGCACACGAGCACGGGAGATCCCCGCGATGATCAGCGTTTCCTCCTCGGTCGCGTCGCCGGCGATGCACAAATGTCCGGCCGCCTCGATCTCGGCGAGCCGTGCGGCGTCGCGCTCGATCACGACCAGCGGCATCTTCGCCTCGGCCAGGTCGCGCGCCAGCATCAGGCCGATCCGCCCATATCCGCAGATTATGGCGTGGCCCGACAGCTTCTCGATGCGGCTCTGCATGCGGTTCGCTCCAAAGATCTGCCTGAGTTGCAGGACGGTGAAGAACTGGACCAGGGCGCTGGTCAGCAGGATCATGCCGGTACAGCCGAGCACCATCGTGCCCATGGTGACGGTATGAAGATAGGGCGTGTCGATCGGCCGAACCTCGCCATAGCCGACGGTATAGATGGTCAGCAGCACCATGTAGGAGGCGTCGCTGAAGCTCCAGCCGGCGGCCATATAGGCGAGCGTCGCGACCACCACGACCACGCCGACAAAGGCGAGGATCGAAATGAGGTTCCGGACGGGGGAGCCAAGGACGCTTTCGGCGTCGGCGAAAATCCTGCGCACGGGCCGGGAGTGTGACGGACCCTACACACTCTGTCCAGCGACGAGGCGCGGGCGCGCTAGCCGGCGATCGGCCGCGCGAAATACCAGGACATGCGCGGTGGCCGCATCTCGCTCACCGCGCCGTCGATATAGCGCGCCGGCAACAGGCTGGTGACAGCGGTGCGCCACGGGAAATCGGCGCGGCTGCGGCCCTCGGCCCAGATCAGCTCGAGATTATGCGTCTTCTCGAAACGGCGGGCGATCTTCTCGGCGATGCCGGGCACCGCGAACTCGTGCAGTTCGACCAGGAAGGCGGTGGTGGCGAGGGCAGGGATCCTGGTGGGGTCGAGCAGCACATCCTCATAGCCCTCGACATCCATGATCACCACGGCGCCCTTCTGCCCGTCGAGTGCCGCGTTCAGCCCTTCGGGCTCGCAGGTTGCCAGCACGGTGACGCGATCGGCGACTCCATTGGCCGCGGCCATTTCAGCCACCGCCGCGCGCCCGCCGGCTTCCATCTCGAACGCGATCATTTTGGTTTCGGGCAGGCGGCAGGCGAGCCCGACCGCATAATAGCCCTCGGCCGCGCCGACATCGACTATCAGCGAAGGCTTGGCCGCGACGATCTCCTCGACCACCGCGGCAAGCTCGCGCTCATAGATGCCGAGCAGCTTGGGCACATAGGCGCTGCCGACCGAGCGGTCGATATAGCTCATGCCCTTGAACGGCCCCGCAATCACCTTCTGCCCGGTGCGGCTGCGCGTGAGCGCGGCGAAATAGCGGTGCGGCCGTACCGCATCCGGCGTCAGCTTGCGGGCGAGATTCGTGGCGAAGTGAAGCATGGAACAGGCGGCCCCCGGGGTCGTGATCGTCTCGCCTATAGAGGCGGTTGGCGTCCCTGTCTGCTACCAGTGACGCACGCGCCCGGTATCGACATGTACGAAGCCGTCGCGCGGATAATAGCCGACCCCGCCGCCACCCAACGCGAGCGCGGCGCCGCGCAGGCGATCGAGCGACACGCCGGGGATCATGATGTCGGTGGCCTTGCCCAGCATGTGCTGGCTCTGCGAGGCGACGCCCGTATGCTCGCCACCCTTGGCGCGAAGCGCGGCATTGGTCTCGGGCGAGCGATAGCCCGAGATCAGGTCGATCTTGCGATTGCCGCGGATTTCCAGCTTCTCGCGCAGCTGCACCAGCAGGGCGAGCAGCTTGCGATCCATCCCGATCGATTTGCCGGTGCGCCAGTCGCGCAGGCCGTGGTTCAGCTCGGCCAGGCCCTCGGGCACGAAGCTGCCCGCACGGGCGAACACCGCATCGACGCTCTCATTATTATGGACGTTGCGGATCGCCAGCCGCCACTCGCTATGCGCCGCCATCGCGGGCAACGGAAAGGCGAGCGCCGCGGATCCGGCGATCGCGCCGCCGATCAGGGCGCGCCGCGTCACCACAGGGCCCTCGGCTCGTTGCGATCCGGAAACAAGCCGGCTGTCCATCGTTGATTGCATAAGAAACAATCTAGGATCTTGAAACGATGAGAAAAATGGCGCTCGGCGCGGTCTGTCTGGCATTTGCCACCCTTGGTCCCGTATCGGCGGCGGAGCAGGGAACAAAGCCGGCTGCACCGCAGATGGTCGATCAGACGATCCTGCATGTGCAGGTGATCCTCGATCATCTCGGCTTCTCGCCCGGAATCCTGGACGGCCGCCCCGGCAAGTCGCTCACCGCGGCGCTGAAGGGCTTCCAGGAATCGCGCGGGCTGGAGGAAAGCGGCAAGATCGATCGTGCGACATTGATCGCGCTCCATCCCTATCGCGGCTTCCGCCCGACCCGGACGCTCGCATTGAGCGAGGGCGCCCTGGCCGGGCCCTTCACCAACCCGTTCCCCAAGGATCCGCAGGAGCAGGCGAAGCTCCCGGCACTCGGCTACCGCAATGTGATGGAGAAGCTCGCCGAGATGTTCCACACCACGCCGCAGGTGTTGCTCGCGCTCAACGATCCCAAGACCAGGCTGGCGCCGGGGTCGCAGGTCGTCTTCCCCAACGCGCTGCCGACCTCGCGCGCCTATGACGCGAAGCTGCCGGCGGACTGGCGCAAGACGCTGAACGATCTGAATGTCGATGCCGTCCAGCCGCAGGGCGAGACGGTGGTGGTCGACAAGTCGGATGAGGTGCTGCGCGTGCTCGACGGGCAGGGCAGGCTGGTCGCACAATTCCAGGCGACGATGGGCAGCACGCACGATCC
>NZ_JAQGLC010000177.1 GCF_028293085.1 Sphingomonas bacterium | reverse complement strand
CCCAACGCGCTGCCGACGTCGCGGGCTTACGATGCGAAATTGCCGGCAGACTGGCGCAAGACGCTGAATGACCTGAACGTCGACGCCGTCCAGCCGCAGGGCGACACGATCGTGGTCGACAAATCGGACGAGGTGCTGCGGGTGCTCGACAAGGACGGGAAGCTCGTCGCGCAATTCCAGGCGACGATGGGCAGCACGCACGATCCGCTGCCAATCGGCACCTGGAAGATCCAGGGCGCGTCGTACAACCCGGCCTTCCACTATAATCCGGACCTGTTCTGGGACGCGAAGGACGACGCGAAGGCCGCCAGGCTGCCGGCTGGCCCGAACGGCCCGGTCGGGGTGATCTGGCTCGATCTGTCCAAGCCGCATTACGGCATCCACGGCACGCCCGAGCCGAGCACGATCGGCCGCGCCGAAAGCCATGGCTGCATCCGCCTGAGCAACTGGGACGCCGCGCGCCTGTCGCTGATGGTCAAGCCCGGCACGCCCGCGATCTTCCAGGAATGACGCGATGAAGAAACTCGGCCTCGGCCTTTTGCTGCTATTCTGCTCGATCGGCGGTGCGTTCGTGGCGCTCGTCCTGTTCGGTCGGAGCCTGCCGGACGCCAGGCCGCGCGCGACCATGGCGGTAGCGGCGACGGGGAATGCCGCGGGCGGCCAGGCCGCGTCCCGCGCCGCACCTCTGGAGGGCAATGCGCCGCTCGCCGTGCCCGTCGCCGGCGTCGCCCGAAGCGCGATCGCCGACAGCTGGGGCGATCCGCGCGAGAACGGCCTGCGCATGCATCACGGCACCGACATCATGGCGCCCGGCGGCACGCTCGTCACCGCGGCTGCGCCCGGCACGGTCGAAAAGCTGTTCCAGAGCGCCGCCGGCGGCACGACGATCTATGTCCGCTCGCCGGCCCGGCTCTGGACCTATTATTACGCCCACCTCTCGGGCTACGCGCCTGGCCTGCAGGAAGGGCAGGTGGTGAAGACGGGCGATCCGCTCGGCTATGTCGGCGACACCGGCAATGCCGGTACGGGCAATTTCCACCTGCATTTCGGCCTCACCCGCACCACGCCAGATCAGCATTGGTATCAGGGTGACGATGTCGACCCTTACCCCTACCTTGCCGGAAAGGCGTCGTCCCGCTAAAGGCCGCGCCTTCGCTCTTTCCACATGCAGGCATCCCATGAAGATCAACGCGGTCGAGATTCGTCCCGGCAACATCCTCGAATATGAAGGCGGCATCTGGCGCGCGGTGAAAATCCAGCACACCCAGCCCGGCAAGGGCGGCGCCTATATGCAGGTCGAGATGAAGAACCTGATCGACGGCCGCAAGAACAATGTCCGCTTCCGCTCGGCCGAGACGGTCGAGAAGGTCCGCCTCGACACCACCGATTTCCAGTTCCTGTTCCGCGAGGGTGACCAGCTGACCTTCATGGACAAGATCAATTACGAGCAGATCACGCTGCCGGCGGATTTGCTCGGCGATGCCGCGGCCTTCCTGCAGGACGGCATGGACGTGGTGATGGAGCTCTGGGAGGGGCGCCCGATCTCGGTGCAGCTCCCCGACACGATCGAGGCGCTGATCGTCGAGGCCGATGCGGTGGTGAAGGGCCAGACGGCCTCGTCCAGCTACAAGCCCGCGATCCTCGAGAACGGCGTCCGCGTGATGGTCCCGCCGCATATCGGCGCCGGCACCCGCATCGTGGTCGATGTCTACGAGCAGACCTATGTAAGGCGCGCTGACTGACCTTCTTCCTCCCCTCCCGCTCGCGGGAGGGGATCGAGGGGTGGGCGCCCGGCCAGAACAGGACGCAACATCGGCGGTGAGCGCGAGCCCACCCCCAACCCCTCCCGCGAGCGGGAGGGGAGGAGAAGTAAATTGGTTTCCCATTCCGGCCTCATCACCGTCATGGACCGCGCCGCGCGCAAGGCAGCGCCGCGGCTCCGTCGCGACTTCAACGAGGTCCAGCAGCTCCAGGTAAGCCGCAAGGGGCCCGCCGACTTCGTCACCATGGCGGATCAGCGTGCCGAGCAGACAATCTTCGAGGAACTGTCGCGCGCGCGTCCCGATTGGGGCTTCCTGATGGAGGAGCGCGGCGAGATCGCCGGCGATCCCAGCAAGCCGCGCTGGATCGTCGATCCGCTCGATGGCACCACCAACTTCCTCCACGGCATCCCGCATTTCGCGATCTCGATCGCGGTCGAGGAGCCGCTGGCGAACGGCAAGCGCGAGATCACCACCGGCCTGGTCTATCAGCCGATCACCGACGACAGCTTCTGGGCCGAAAAGGGCCGCGGCGCCTGGATGCAGGAACAGCGCCTGCGCGTCTCCGCCCGCCGCGACCTGC
Organism: Sphingomonas bacterium; assembly: GCF_028293085.1. GTDB lineage: Bacteria > Pseudomonadota > Alphaproteobacteria > Sphingomonadales > Sphingomonadaceae > Sphingomonas. The sequence continues at coordinate 7,187 of NZ_JAQGLC010000177.1, read as the reverse complement.
CCGACGCGCTGATCGCGACCGGCATTCCCTTTCTCGGCCATGGCAATTTCGCCGAGTGGAGCCGCATCTTCGGCGCGATCGCGCCCGAAGTGGCGGGCATCCGCCGGCTCGGCTCGGCCGCGCTCGATCTCGCCTGGGTCGCGGCCGGTCGTTATGACGGCTTCTGGGAATCGAGCCTCAAGCCCTGGGACGTCGCCGCCGGCATGCTGCTGGTGCGCGAGGCGGGCGGCTTCGTCACCGATTTCCGCGGCGGCGACAAGATGATGGAGCGCAGCGAATTCCTCGCCGCGAACGACGTGCTCCAGTCCAAGCTCCACAAGCTCCTGGCGAACGCCCTGCGGTGATCATTCCTCCCCATCGCAGATGGGGAGGGGGACCAGCGAAGCTGGTGGAGGGGTATTGGAGCGAGGCCATCTTGCCGCGCTCCAATACCCCTCCACCACCGACCTTCGGTCGGCGGTCCCCCTCCCCAAGCAAGCTTGGGGAGGATTGTTTTTGCGAGTGATTCTCACTCCTCACGGCCTTGCCCCACAAGGGCCATCGTCCTAAAGCCGCGCCATCCATTCGCACCTGCGAGAAACCCATTGGTCGACCTGTCGCAATATCTGCCGATCCTGCTGTTTCTGGGCGTCGCGATCGTGCTGTCCAGCGCGTTCGTGTTCCTGCCGATGATCGCCGCGCGCTTCACCGGCGCGCACAAGCCGACCGCCGAGAAACTAACCGAATATGAGTGCGGTTTCCCCGCCTTCGAGGATTCGCGCAGCCAGTTCGACGTGCGCTTCTATCTCGTCGCGATCCTGTTCATCATCTTCGATCTCGAAGCCGCCTTCATCTACCCCTGGGCGGTCAGCGTCTTCTCGCTCGGCTGGACGGCGTGGTTCGCGATGATGGGGTTCATTGCCGAACTCGCGCTCGGCCTCGTCTATGCATGGAAGAAGGGAGCGCTCGAGTGGGAGTAGAACTTACCCCCGCCGGAGCCGGCACGTCGATAATTCCGCCGGATCAGTCGTTCTTCAACGATCTGAACGGTGAGCTGACCGACAAGGGCTTCCTCGTCACCTCGACCGAGGATCTGTTCCAGTGGGCGCGCACCGGCTCGCTCTGGTGGATGACCTTCGGTCTGGCCTGCTGCGCGGTCGAGATGATCCATGTGAACATGCCGCGCTACGATCTGGAGCGTTTCGGCGCAGCGCCGCGCGCGTCGCCGCGCCAGTCGGACGTAATGATCGTCGCGGGCACGCTCTGCAACAAAATGGCCCCGGCGCTGCGCCGCGTCTACGATCAGATGTCCGAGCCGAAATATGTGATTTCGATGGGCTCCTGCGCCAATGGCGGCGGCTATTATCATTACAGCTACAGCGTCGTGCGCGGCTGCGACCGGATCGTGCCCGTGGACATCTATGTGCCAGGCTGCCCGCCGACCGCCGAGGCGTTGCTCTACGGGATCATGCAGCTGCAGCGGAAGATCCGCCGCATCGGAACGATCGAACGGTGAGGGCGCCGGCGCCGGCCTATACGGCCAATGACGGGGTGATCGATCGCGCGGGCGAACTGCTCGGCGCGAACCTCGTGTCGTCGCTCGATGCCGTGGGCGAGGTCGCGCTGACGGTCGACCGCGGCACGCTGGTCGAGACGATGACCCTGCTCCGCGACACGCCCGGTCTCGAATATCAGCAGCTGATGGAGATCGCCGGCGTCGACTATCCGGAGCGTCCCGAGCGCTTCGAGATAGTCTATTGCCTGCTCTCGCTCACCCGCAACCACCGCATCCGCGTCCATGTCACGACCGACGAGGAAAAGCCGGTGCCGTCGGTCACGGGCATCTGGCCGGTCGCCGGCTGGCTCGAGCGCGAAGTCTACGACATGTACGGCGTGCTCTTCTCGGGCAATGCCGATCTGCGCCGCATCCTCACCGATTACGGTTTCCGCGGCCATCCGCAGCGCAAGGACTTCCCACTGACCGGCTATGTCGAGCTGCGCTACTCGGAAGAAGCGAAGCGCGTGGTCTATGAGCCCGTCCAGCTTGCCCAGGATTTCCGCACCTTCGATTTCATGAGCCCTTGGGAAGGCGCCGAGTACATCCTGCCCGGCGACGAAAAGGCCAAGCTCCCCGAAGCCAAGGGCGCGCCGACGCCGCTCAAGGCCGACGAAATTCAGAAGGCCGATGCCGTGAAGACGGCGGCGGTGCCTCCTGCGGCTACGCCCAAGACGACCGAGAGCACCGCGCAGACGGGTGCCGGCAAGCCTACGCCCGATGCGAAGCCAGAGCCGGTGGCGGCCGATGTGGTGAAGAAGCCGCGCGCGCCGCGGGCAAAGCCCGCCGCCTCGGGTGACGCCGCGACCGCCCCCAAGCCGCGCACCCGCAAGAAGCCGGATACCAACTAATGGCTGATCATCTCGAAGCCATCGAAGGCAAGCTCGACGCCGCCGATCCCACCGTCGGCGATGTCGCGATCCAGAACTACACGATCAATTTCGGCCCGCAGCATCCCGCCGCGCACGGCGTGCTGCGCCTCGTGATGGAGCTCGACGGCGAGATCGTCGAGCGCGTCGATCCGCATATCGGCCTGCTCCACCGCGGCACCGAGAAGCTGATCGAATACAAGACCTATATGCAGGCGCTGCCGTACTTCGATCGGCTCGATTATTGCTCGCCGCTCTGCATGGAGCACAGCTTCGTGCTCGCGATCGAGAAGCTGCTCGATCTCGAAGTGCCGATCCGCGCGCAATATCTCCGCGTCTTCTTCGCCGAGCTGACCCGCATCTCGAACCACATGCTCAACCTCGGCAGCCATGTGATGGACGTCGGCGCGATGACGCCGAACCTGTGGCTGTTCGAGATCCGCGAGGATTGCCTCAACTTCTTCGAGCGCGTCTCCGGCGCGCGGATGCACTCCAATTATTTCCGGCCCGGCGGCGTCCACCAGGACACACCGCTCAAGCTGTTGACCGATATCGCCGACTGGCTCGACAAGCGCATGCCGCGCCTGTTCGAGGATGCGATCAGTCTCGTCGCCGACAACCGCATCTTCAAGCAGCGCAATGTCGACATCGCGACCGTCAGCCGCGACGACGCGATCAAATGGGGTTTCTCCGGCCCGATGATCCGCGGTTCGGGCATCCCCTGGGATCTGCGCAAGTCGCAGCCCTATGATGTCTATGCGAAGATGGATTTCGACGTGCCGGTCGGCACGCGCGGCGATTGCTATGACCGTTTCATGGTGCGCGTCGAGGAGGTCCGCCAGTCGATGCGGATCATGAAGCAGTGCTTGTCCGAGATGCCCGAAGGGCCGATCGCCAGCCTCGATCGCAAGGTCGTCCCGCCCAAGCGCGCCGAGATGAAGCGCTCGATGGAAGCGCTGATCCACCACTTCAAGCTCTACACCGAAGGCTTCCACGTCCCCGCCGGCGACGTCTACGTCGCGACCGAGAGCCCCAAGGGCGAGTTCGGCGTCTATCTGGTCGCCGACGGCAGCAACAAGCCCTACCGCTGCAAGATCCGCCCCACCGCGTTCAGCCACCTCCAGGCGATGGACTTCATGGCGAAGGGCCACATGCTCGCCGATACCACCGCCATTCTCGGCGCGATGGATATCGTGTTCGGGGAGTGTGACCGGTGAGCGGCTTCTTCACCCTGAAGGCCGTCGCCATCCTGGCCCTCGTCGCCGTTGGATTCATTATCGCCTCGGCGTTTGCGGGTGTCGTGGGTCTGGACAAGACGGTCCTCCCGACGATGTTGGTGCTGGCCGCCATCGCCATCGCCCTCGCCACAAACACTCAAATCATTGCGCGGAAGCGTTCCGATAATGGCTGAAGCACCCAAAATCCCCGACGAGGCCGAGACCCGCGCGCGCTGGGGCGCGTTCGCGTGGACGGCCGAGAACGCGAAAAAGGCGACCGAGATCCTCGGCCGCTATCCCAAAGGCCGCGAGCAATCTGCGTCGCTGCCATTGCTCGATCTCGCCCAGCGCCAGGTCGGCGCCGACACGCAGACCCAGGGCTGGCTGCCCGTCCCGGTGATCGAGTTCGTCGCGCGGCAGATCGGCGTGCCGTACATGCGCGTCTATGAGGTCGCGACCTTCTACACCATGTTCAACATGGCGCCGGTCGGCCGCTATCACGTCCAGGTCTGCGGCACGACGCCGTGCATGCTCGGCGGGTCGGACGATGTGCTCGCCGCCTGCAAGAATCACGGCTTGATCAAGGGCCGCACCACGCCCGACGGCCTGTTCACGCTGACCGAGGTCGAGTGCCTCGGCGCCTGCGCCAACGCGCCGATGGTCCAGATCAACGACGACAATTACGAGGATCTCGATTACGATCGCACCACTGCGATCCTCGAGCTGCTCGCCCAGGGCAAGGCGCCGACGCCGGGCTCGCAGACCGGCCGGCGGGACAGCTGCCCGGCGGGCGGGCCGACGAGCCTCAAGGAAATGGTCGACGACAACCACGATTACCGGGGGGAATGGGCATGAAGGGTATGAATCCGATCGTCGCAGTCCTGGCCGTCATCGGCGGGCTGGTGGTGCTGGGCTGGTTGCTGCGGGTCACCTTCAGCTTGATCCCGCTGCTCATCCTGATCTGCGTCGGGGTGTTCGTTTACGTCCTGATCCAGAACATGATGGCCAAAGGCAAATAGATGCTCGCCGACAAGGATCGCATCTTCACCAATGTATACGGGTTCCAGTCCTGGGACCTGAAGGCGGCGCGTGCGCGTGGCGATTGGGACAATACCAAGGACCTGATGGCGCGCGGCCAGGACGCGATCATCGATCTGATCAAGGCGTCGGGCCTGCGCGGCCGCGGCGGGGCGGGCTTCCCGACCGGCATGAAGTGGAGCTTCATGCCCAAGGAACCCAAGCCGGATCGCCCGAGCTTCCTCGTCATCAACGCCGACGAATCCGAGCCCGGATCGTGCAAGGATCGCGAGATCATGCGCCACGATCCGCACAAGCTGATCGAGGGCGCGCTGGTCGCCGGCTATGCGATGCGCGCGCGCGCCGCGTACATCTATATCCGCGGCGAATATATCCGCGAGGCGGAGGTGCTCTTCGCCGCCGTGGCCGAGGCCTATGACGCTGGCCTGATCGGCAAGAATGCCTGCGGCTCGGGCTATGATTTCGACGTCTTCGTCCATCGCGGCGCCGGCGCCTATATCTGCGGCGAAGAAACCGCGATGCTCGAAAGCCTCGAGGGCAAGAAGGGCCAGCCCCGGCTCAAGCCGCCTTTCCCGGCGGGCGCGGGCCTGTACGGCATGCCGACCACGGTCAACAACGTCGAATCGATCGCGGTCGCGCCGACCATCCTGCGGCGCGGCGCGGAATGGTTCTCCTCCTTCGGGGCCGAGGGCAATCGCGGCACCAAATTGTTCCAGATCTCGGGCCATGTGAACAAGCCCTGCGTGGTCGAAGAGGCGATGAGCATCCCCTTCCGCGAGCTGATCGAGAAGCATTGCGGCGGCATCCGCGGCGGCTGGGACAATCTCCTCGCGGTGATCCCCGGCGGCTCCTCGGTGCCGCTCGTGCCGGCGGCGCAGATCATGGACTGCCCGATGGATTTCGACGGGCTGAAGGCGCTCGGCTCGGGCCTCGGCACCGCCGCCGTGATCGTCATGGACAAGTCCACCGACATCGTCCGCGCGATCAGCCGCATCTCCTATTTCTACAAGCATGAAAGCTGCGGCCAGTGCACGCCGTGCCGCGAGGGTACTGGCTGGATGTGGCGCGTGATGGAGCGGCTGCGCACCGGCGACGCCGATGTCAGCGAGATCGACACGCTGCAGCAGGTCACCAAGCAGATCGAAGGCCACACCATCTGCGCGCTCGGCGACGCGGCGGCATGGCCGATCCAGGGGTTGATCCGTCATTTCCGGCCCGAGCTGGAACGGCGGATCAAGGAACGGGGGGGCGATCTCGCCCCAATGATGGAGGCGGCAGAATGAAGGCTCCTATTTTGGCGGCGATGGCCGCCGGGCTGCTGATCGCGGGCGCGGCAAGCGCCGACAGTCAGTCGGATCGCGCGGTGGAAGTTCGCGCGACCGCCGAATGCACGGTCGAGCAGGACCCCAAGTCCGTGGCGGCCCTGCTTGCGACCCTGCCCGGATCGCCGGACGAGGGCCGAGTCACCGGGACCCTGGCACCGACGTACCTCGCCTGCAGCAGTGAGAAGTTCGTCCTCGGCATCGGCCGCGGGTCGCAGGGGCTGTACAATGGCCGGGCTCACCTGGCCGCCGCCGCGATCGTCGACGCGCTCGATCATGGCAGGGTGAACATGACGCAAGGCGGCTCCGCCGCGCCCTGGTATGTCGGTGCGATCGCCGGCAAGGCGCCGATCCGCGATTACGACGCCGTCGCGCTCGGCATGCAGGAATTCGGGACCTGTGTCGTCAAGGCCGCGCCGGAGGCGTCGGCAAAGCTGGTCCAGTCGGCCGCCGGCAGCGCGGAAGAAAAGCAGGCGCGGATCGCGATCGCGCCGGTGCTGGCGGGCTGCGTCGCGCAGGGCAAGCCGCTGCGCATGAACGTCGATCAGCTTCGCCTGATGATCGCCGAGCCGCTCTATCACGCCATCGTCGTCGGCCGTTCGGCCGGCCAACTCAGCTAGCAAGTACGAACAGCATGCCAAAGCTAAAGGTCGACGGAATTGAGATCGAGGTGCCGCAGGGCGCCACCGTGCTGCAGGCGTGCGAGCTTGCCGGCAAGGAGATCCCGCGCTTCTGCTATCACGAGCGCCTGTCGATCGCGGGCAATTGCCGGATGTGCCTGGTCGAGGTGAAGCCCGGGCCGCCCAAGCCCCAGGCATCGTGCGCGCTGCCGGCGGCGGACAATCAGGAGGTCTTCACCAACACCCCGATGGTGAAGAACGCCCGCGAGGGCGTGATGGAATTCCTGCTGATCAATCACCCGCTCGATTGCCCGATCTGCGATCAGGGCGGCGAGTGCGATCTGCAGGACCAGAGCCTGGCCTATGGCCGCGGCCATTCTCGCTATGACGAGAACAAGCGTGCCGTGACCGAGAAATATATGGGCCCGATCGTGAAGTCGGTGATGACGCGGTGCATCCAGTGCACCCGCTGCATCCGCTTTGCGGAGGAAGTCGCCGGCGTCGAGGAGATCGGTGCGATCGGCCGCGGCGAGGACATGCAGATCACGTCCTATCTCGAGGGCGCGGTGACGAGCGAGCTGTCGGGC
>NZ_JAQGLC010000355.1 GCF_028293085.1 Sphingomonas bacterium | reverse complement strand
CCTCCATCGCATCTACCACCCCACCCCCAACCCTGATATTTCGCGCCTCACCCCATCTTCCGGAGGCGCACCCATGAAATACGACATTTCCGGCACCGTCATGCAGACCCTCTCGATCGCGCTCGATCCGGGCGAGGTGATCGTCAGCCAGACGCACGCCATGGCGTGGATGACCGATGCGATCGACATGGACACGCATACCGGCGGCGGCCTGTTTTCCGGGCTGAAGCGGGCGATGGGCGGGGGCAGTTTCTTCATCACCGAATATTCGGCGAACGCGCGCGGCGAGGTCGCCTTTGCGCCGCGCTTTCCGGGGCAGATCATCCCGATGCAGCTCGCGTCGGGCCAGTCGATCATCTGCCGCAAGGAGACCTTTCTCTGCGCCGAGCGATCGGTGAGCCTGGAGATCGCGTTCCAGCAGCGACTCGGCGCGGGCTTCTTCGCGGGCGAGGGCTTCATCCTGCAGCGCGTGACCGGGCCGGGCACGGTGTGGCTCGACCTCTCGGGCGAGGTGATCGAGAAAACGCTCGGCCCGGGCGAGCGGCTGCGGGTCCATGCCGGGCATATCGGCATGCAGGAGCCGAGCGTCTCGACCGACATCCAGATGGTGCGGGGATTCCGCAACATGCTGTTCGGGGGCGAGGGGCTGTTCCTGGCGACCCTGACCGGGCCGGGGCGGATCTGGCTTCAGTCGATGCCGGTGCTCAACCTGGCCGAGGAGATTGCGCGGCATCTGCCGTCGCGCGAGGCGGTCGATGTCGGCGTCGGCGCGGGCGTGGGGCGGCTGGTCGGCGGTGGTGCCGCGGGTGCGGTGGTCGGGGGGATATTGGGCGGGTTGCTGGGGAACGAATAGGCGCGGGCGCTCCCGCGCCCCCGCCAGGGCGTCGCTCAGGGCTCGTCCTCGCCGAATTCGGGCGCGGGTATCTGATCGATCGGCAGCCGGCCGGCCTGCGCCAGCTTCTTGCGATATTTGGCGATGAGCCTGGCGATCTGGATCTTGATCTCCGCCCGCATCTTGTCTTCCGCGATCCGCATGCGGATGACATCGGGCGCCGAATATTGGAAGTCGGCGGCGCGTTCGAAGCTGATGTCGTGCCAGCTCTTGTTGCTCTTCATGCCCTGGTTGGGCTGGTCCCACATCGCGAGCAGATTGTCCTTGATGTCGCCGAGATCGGTCAGATCGCGCTTCATGTCCTCGCGCATCCCCGACGACGCCTTGGCGTAGAGATCGAAGATCGGCGAGAGTTCGGGCATGTTCGCGATCTCGTCGAGCGAGACCAGGTGATCCGGATTGAGGCCCAAAGTCTCGGGAGGCACCCTCGCTTGCGCGGCCTGCTGCAGGCGCTCGAACGCCGCCTCGCCCATGATCTTGTCATAGGTCGCCTTCTTCTTGATGTCCTTGTAGTTGGGGCCGACCTTTCGCATGTGCTCCTTCAGCCCGAGATTGGCCCGGCGCGCCTCGTCCTGGGCGAAGCGCACGGCGATCACTTCGCCTTCCTTGGCGTCCTGATCGCGCTTGAAGACCGGCTTGCCGCCGGCGAGCGTCATTTCCTTCGCCCATTCCAGCTTCGCCTGCAGGTGCCAGAGGCCGGCCAGCCAATCGAGATAGCGCCGTGCCTCCGGGCTGATCTCGATATCGGGGTTCGCCAGATGCTCGGCCAGCGCGCCGATGCGGTCCTCGAGGGTCTCCAGCGGCCTGATCGCCGCCACGACCTTGTCGACCTCGGCCGGCTTGTCGGGGCGCTCGGCCATCGCTTTCGCCTTGAGCGGATCTTCCTGGGAGCGCAGCCGTTTCGCCTCCCGGGCTTCATCCATCAAGCGGACGGCATCCTCGCGCGCCTCGGCCAGTTCGCGGTTGCGGCGCGCGCCTTCGACCGGATCGAGTTCGCGCTTGCTCTGCTTGGGCGTCTTCGCGACCGGCGCTTCCGCCTCGCCGGGCTCGACCGCCGGCTTGGCCGTACCGCCCGCCGCCTCCTCGTCGGGAATCGCGACCGCCTTTTTGGATCGGCCGCCCCGCTTCGGCGTCGCGGGTGCGGCGATGGCGGGAGCCTCGGTCTCGTCGGCCACGGGTTTGACCCTGGGCTTGCGGGTGCGCGGCCTGGCGGCGGGCGGCTCGCCGTCCCCGCCGCCGTCCGCAGTGCGCGCGGGGCCTGTGCCGCGGAGCATGTCATCCTCGGTCGGGGTGCCGGCGCGCGGGAAGCCGAGCTGATCGTTCATCAGATCGGCGACATGGCGCGTCTTCATCGCCGCCTGATCGGTGACGAAACCGCGATCATTACCCCAGGTCATCGGGCCGCCGAGATCGGTCAGGACGATATCCGGGTCGGAGGCGGCCTGGCGGGTCGACGGGCTGAGGGTCTTGTCCGCCGCAATGCTCTCACGGAAGGCGTCGAACAGGATGACGCGGTTGGCGCGCTCGAACCACAGGGCCCCGAACTGATTGAAATCCGCCGGCCCCTGCTTGCCGCGTGCGCCGGCGGTCGTTGGGTGGAAGCCGAACTGCGACCAGTTCTGCATGACGAAATCCTCCCACCGCGCCCGTAACGGGCTGCCGGGGCTGATGTCGAAGACGTTGCCGAGCTCGCTGCGCCGGACGATGAACGGAAGGACGGTGCTGTCGGCGCCACCATAGCGTTTCGCCGATTCGAGATCCTGGCTCATATAGAGGCCGGGGCCGACATCCTCCTCGCGATTGGTGGCCAGGGTGGGATCGATCCCGGTGCGCTTGTAATCCTCGAGCCGTTCGCTGGAGGCCCCGCGGAAGAGCATCAGCAGTTCGTCGCCGTGCGACAGCCGACCGTCGCGGAGCATCGCCTCGCGCGTCGCCTCCAGCGCGGCGCGCGCGATCAGCGGCTTGATCTTGTCGGGCACCGACGGATCGTTGAGCAAAGCGGTCAGGCGGATGGTCGCGTCGGGCCGGTCGACCAGGCCCATGCGCTTGACCGATTCCATCGCATCGTTGAGCGCGGCGGCGCGGCCCAGCGTCGGCTCGATGTCGCCGATTTGCTTGTGGCCGCTCAGCTGAGCCTCGAAATCCGCGACCCGTTCCATGCGGGCGCCCGCAAAAGCGGCGTCCGCCATATTGTGCGGCGTCAGCCTGTCGTCGATCGCCGCCTGCTCGCCCCCGACACGCCGGGCCGGATCGGCCCCGCTCGGCGGCACCGGCGCCTCATTGTCGTTGTCGGCGGTCCGCGCGCGCCCTGAACCGCCCGCCGCGGCCTTGGCCGGATCGCCCTGCACCCCGTTCAGGAAGGTGTGATATTCGCCGATCGTCGCGAATTCCTCGCGGGTGCGCGTGCCGGTCAGCGGGTTGGGATATTCGACCCAGAAGCGCGCCTTGGGGTTGTTCGCGTCGAAGCCGAAATCGGTATGGCTGACCTTGCCATTGTCGACGAAATAGATGCGCGAGCTGTGCTCGTCATAACCGTGCGAGATCGCCTCGCGGTAGATGACGGCGAAATCGCCATCGACTCCCGACGGCAGCCGACGCAACAGCCTGGTCCCGGCCTCGCCCTTGCGGTTCGGATGATAGTGGTGGCTGAGCACCCAATGGCCGCCCGGTTCCGGCACGCCGTCACGCGACACCGGCAGCGTGCCCTTGCCGTTGCCGCGCTCCAGCTCCCCGCCCAGCCGGATCGAGGCGACGCTTCGCTCCGCCCCGACCACCACGATGAATTCGCCGGTGACCGGGTTGCGATAGACCGCCACCTCGCGACTGGGATCGGCATTGATCATCCGCCCGAAATTGTCGTTGGCCGCAACCCGGCTGTGCGAATCGGGATGGACCAGGATCGAATCCGCCGGAAGGTGCGCCGCGGACACCATCTCCGTATCGGCGAGCGAAACCCGGACATGGACGGGTGCGCCGGGATTGTCGTTCGCCGCGATCTTGATCTTGCCCGGCGCCGCGTCCTCGTCGGCGGTGCGCGCGACCAGCGGGCCTTCACCTTCCGGATCGACCATCCGGGCCAGCCGGGCGGCTTCCTCCTCATGGTGGGGCGCGGGCAGGATCGCGCCCTTTTCGTCGACCGCCGCGATCCTGCGCGGCGCTTCCTCCTCCGTGCCGGCGGGGAGCCGGGCGGCGGGTGCGCCCTCGAGCTGCGGCGCCGGCCGCGGCGCCGCCTCGGCGGGCGGAAGAAGGCCGCGCTTGCGCCCCTGCTCGATCACCGCCTCCATCGCCGCTTCACGGAATTCGTGATGCTGCTCCAGGGTGGTGAAGGCGTGCTCGTCGGCACGGGTCGCGCTCATGCTGCGCATGCCGCGGTCGGCAGTACCTTCGGCAAAGCCCTGCACGGCGTTCTGCACGAACGCCCAGCCGATCTCCTCGAACATCTGCCCGGCGGTCATCTTCTGGTTCAGGGCCACCCGGTTATATCCGATATCGGTGACGCGGGTGGCGGCGCCGCTAAGCCCCGATGCCAGCGCGCGCGTGCCGACCTCGGTCAGGAAGCTGGTGCTGAGCGCCTTGGAGCGCATCTGCGCGACCCGCGCCGCGAGCTCGAGCGAGCCGCCCCGCGCCAGCACCATCGAGGCACCGCTGCGCGCGCCAACCCCGCGCGCCAGGCTGCCCAACCCGCTGGTCACGCCGCGGGTGACGCCCGCGCCCACCGCCCCGCCAAGTGCCCCGCGCAGGATGCCGTGGAAGATGCCCATGCCGTAATCGTCGCCGTGGCGCGCGGCGGGATCGACCGCGGCGCCGACGCCGCCCGACAGGGCGCTGGAGCCCGCGCCGATCGCCATCTCCTCGACCAGGGTCAGGCCGCGCAACATCACCGTCTTGCTGGCGGCCTCCGCCAGGGCCTGTTCCGACACGCGCATCGTCGTCGCGAGCGTCCTGACCGCCCCGGCACCGCCACGCAGGCCCGCGCCGACCGCCGCGCCGATGCCGGCGGTGGCGGCCTGCACGATCGTCATCGCGAGATCGCGCACCATCTCGTCGCGGGTGTAGCGCCCGCCCTTGATCGACGCCGTCAACGCCATGCCGACCAGCCCCGCGCCCGCCGTGACCAGGACGGGGATCCAGATCGAGGCCGCGGCGCCGCCGGTGAGGATGGTGGTGAGAACGGCGGCGATGACCATCAGCGCGGTGGTGATGAAGCTGGCGATCCGATCAGTCGCCTGGGTGTAGCTGGTCGAGGTGACCCGCGCCATCGCGACCGCCGATTCGAACGCGGTGATGTTGCCGCCCTTGCCGGGAACGAGATTGCCCTTCTCGTCGAATTTCGTGACGATCGGGTTCCCGTCGCGATCGGTGCCCCGGATATAGCCATGGGAATCGATCGCGGCGTCGGTGACCCCCATCTCCTCCTTCAGCCGCCGGGCATTGTCGAGCAGCGCCTGATACTCTTCGCCGGCGAGCCCCCGGCCGAGCGCACCCGACTGATCGATCGTCTGAGTCATCACCTTGAGGGCGACTTCGCCGCGTTCCTTGTCGTTCTGCGGCACGCCCATGAAGGCGATGGTGAGTTCGTTGGCATCGTCGCCATCGAACACCGTGCCGCTCTTGCCGAAATGCTCGAAGACGCCGAGCTTCTTGAAGAGGTTCTTCCCGTCCTTGTTGTAATCCTTGACGAACTCCGCGATCTCGCGGCGGTCCATCCGCTTCAACTGCATCAGCGCGAGATCTTTCTTCTCGTGCTTGATGGCATAATCCATGATCGCGGCCGGATCGCCCGCATCGCTCTCGATCATACCCGCAGCGACCCGCTGGCCCGCCTCGTCGTCGGAAAGCTTGCGCGAGAAGGATTTCTTCAGCCGCTCCTGGGCGGTCTTCACGTCGGTCGGCTCGGTATGCTCGATCTTCGCCCGCGCCTTTTCGGAGGCCTCGAAGATCTTCGTGCGCTCCGCCTTCGCCTCTTCCTTGCCGGCCGCGCGCTCCTTGGCGTCGTACCCGCCGCCCTCGCGGGCATCGCCGGCGCCGCTATGGGTCGCCGAATCGAGGCCCTTCAGGTCCGGCTTGGCGCGACGCTCCTCGACCAGCACGCGGGCGCCCTTGGCCTCGACGCTGTCCGCGCCCTTTTCGAGGATCTGCCTGATCCATTCCTTATGATATTCGTTGACCGTGTCGTAGGTGATGGTCCGCCGGTCGTTCTTTTCGTGAATCCCGGTTGGCCGATGCGCGATCTTGCGGGTCGCGTAGGCCAGCATGGCCTCCTTGGGATCGAGCCCCTTGCCGACCACCGCCTTGACCGGCTCCAGCTGGGCAAAGGCCGCCTGCTGCTCGGCCCAATGCTGCGCGTTGCGCGTCTTCACCGCCTCGGTCGGCGCCTCGAAGTGGAAGATGTCGGCCTGTTTGGCCTCCTTGTCGCCATCCAGCGCATCCTTGAAATCGGTGCTGGCATCGGTGAACTTCTGGGCGACCGCGTCGCCGCGCTTGTCGTCCACCTCGCTCCGGTTGATGCTGTCGACCCCTTCGAGCAGCCCATGCGCCTTGGCGAGCGCGGTTTTCCCCGCGCGCAGCTCATCGAAGATTTTCCGGTCGTCGCCGTCGAGCTGGGTGGCGAGGTCATCCAGCTCCTTGCCATGCTGCTTGTTCAATTCCTCGAGCTGCTTCGGCGTGAGATTGAGCAGCACGTCGCGAATGCGCTGATCTTCGTTGGAATAGTTGAAGGCGGCGATCAGCTCGCCCATCGCCCCTTCCGTCGCATGGCCATGCAGCGCGTTGAGGGCAGCGTCGCGATTGGCGTGATCGGTGCTGCCCATCGATAGGACGCTTTGCTTGTCGAACTTTTCGGTGATCTTGTCCTCGAGGCTCTGCGAGGGATGCAGCTTCCAGTATTGGAAGCAGATGGCCTGGCCCTGCAGCGCGGTGAGGCCGCGCAGATTCCGCATCAGCCCGCCAATGTCGGGCGCAAAGGTCGTCGACAGCGCGGCATTGATCTCGCCGGTCCGCGCGATGAGGTCCGCGGGCACGGTCTTCTCCGCCCGTTTCAGGAAACCGGAGACCTGTGGCGCGGCGGTGGGATCGGTCTTGATCTTCTCGCACAATGCCTTGAACCCATTGGGCGTGCTCTCGTCGCCCTCGGCCGGGCCCTTGGCGTCGTTCTTCGCGCCACCGCCGTCACTCTTGGCGCCGTCGGGCTTGGGCAGCGGGTCCTTGCCCGCGTCGTTCTTCGGGTCGGCCTTCTCGCCACTGCCCTTGCAGGCGCCGCACGATGCCGGTTCGGGCGCCGGTTCGGCCGCTTCCTTGGGCTTGCCCTTGTCCTTGCCTTTCGGCGTTTCGGCGGCCTTCGGGGCCGCCGGAGTCTTGGCCTTGCGCTCCTTCACCGCGGCATCCTGCCTCGCCATCGCGTCGCCGCCGTTCAGGATCTGATGTACCCGCGCGCCGACCGCCCCGACTGCGTCGGCCAGATCCTGCGCTGCCTTGTCGAGCGCGGGCCCGGCTGGTGCCAGATGGGAATCGCAGGATTTCCGCACATCGGCCGGGACATGGTCCATCCCCGTGATGGCATCGGCGATCTGCTTGTCGACCTGGGCAACGGCCTGGTCCACCACCTGACCCAGGCTCAGCCCCACGCCATGGACGATCGCCTGCTGCCGGGCCTCGAACTGACGCGCGCTGCTCACCTGGTTCGCGCCGACCCGCGCCGCTGCTTCGACCGTCGCCCTGGGCTGTTTGGCGCCGATCCCCGCGAGATTCGATTTCAACCGCGCGGTCGCGCGCGCCACCGCCTGCGCGAACTGCGCGGGCGGACCGATCGCCTGCGTCTCGATCAGATCATGCACCTGCTCGACGGCGCGCGGCTGGCCGGCGGCCATATTGGCCAGGGACTCGCTTTGGCGCTCGGCGGTCTCAGCCATCGCCTCGCCTTCATGCTGCGCATTGGCCTGCGCCGTATCGATCAGGCTCTCGCGCGTATGCTGGTGCTGGCTGATCAATATCCGGTCGGTCGCCTCGCGATTCGCGTCGATCGCGTCGCCGAGCGAGACGACCGCGGCGTCGACGGACTTGAGCGCGCCATCCTGCGCCGCGAACACCGCCTTGGGGCCCTTGTCCCGCATGGCGGAGGCTTGTCCTTCCAGCGACTGGAAAGCGCGCTCGAAATCGCACGGCAGGCAGGCGAACGACTCAGTGAGATATTTGTTGAATTCCTTGTTCCTGGTCTCGATCATCTTCTTGTCGACCTGGGCATAGCCGGGCGAATAGGTGACCTGCGCTTCACGGACGACGGAATTCATGACGCCATATTTTTGGGGGACACTGCCGTCGGCATTGTGGACGAAGGCGTCCAGCGACTTGATCGCCGCGTTGCCCGCCGTCTGGAGCTCTTCGGGTCCCGACTTGGCCGTGGCCAGAATCCCGTCCCGCTGCTCGCGAAGCGGATTGAGCTTGCCGGTGAAAAGCCCCAGCCGGGCCTCCAGCTTCCCGATAGCCGCCGACGCTGCGGACCTGATGCGCCGCCGCATGAGGTCCGCAGCGTCATCGAGCCGCAAATGGAGCTGCTCGCTGTCGGTCACCAGTGCCGCGCGGCTTTCCGCAAGCGCCTGATCGAGCGAGCGGAGCGACGCGTCTAACTGCCCCTGATGCAGGGCGGCAAGATCCCGATCGCGACGGTCCGCAGCGCCGATGATGTGCTCGGCCTCCTGCATCATCCGCCGGTACAGGCCATAGCTCTCATCGACGGCCGATCCGTACAGCGATCGATAGTCGAGCATCGGCCCCGCCGGCTTCGCCGTCGTCGGACCGGCGCCGGCAGCCGCGACTGGCCGCACATCGAGTTCGCGTGCCGCCGTGAAACTGCCGGTCGGCGCCCGAACGCGGAAAGCGGGTCGATCCAGACGATGGCCGCCGGTTACCGGCGACAGGACAGCCTGTTCGGCCGGCGCTTCCTTTTTCGCCGGCGTCTCCGCATCGCCGCGGGCCCCGCGCCCGCCGGACCGTCCGCCCTTCGCGCCCGGCTTCCCGCCGCCCGCTTCTTTTCCGTCTGGCCCGGACGCGCCGCCGGCGGCTTTCTTCTTTTTCGAATCCTTGTCGTCGCTTTTGGCCTTGGACTTGCCCTTGTCGGCTTTTTTGTCCGGCGCGCCCCTGGCAGGCACGTTGGCGGCGGGTGGTGCGGCCGGTTTCGGTGTCTCCCCCGGAGGCTTTGGTTGGGGTTCGGGTGCCGCGGCCGGCTGCGCCGCAGCGCGCGGCGGTGCCGGGGCGGCGCCGGGCATATCCCCATAGCGGCGCGTCAGGGTCGGCGCGGTGCCGACGCCCAGGGTGTCGTCATAGCTTGCGAATCGTTGGCCCCCCAACGTCGGCAGATAGGCGGGGCTCCCGTCCGCGAGCGGCCGGGACAAAGCGACACGCGGCGCCCCCGGCGCTGGCGTGCGGCTCGCCGCAGGCGCGGGCCGGCGCGCGATGGACGTGCGGCCTACCACGGCTCAGGGGCAAGGACGGATTCACCCCGGGCGATGCCATATCCTGGAGCAGATCGATCAAGGAAGGCGAGGTCCGACGTCCACCCCGGCGTTGCGCCGGGCGGCGGCGCCTCCGCAGAGGCGGGCGTGACTTCCCGCCGGTCGACGGGGAGGATGGGAGAAACCCCTTGTGACCAGATATCCGCAATCCTCCCTGCCATGGCCCGGGCACATCAGGCCCGGACGCGAACATACGCCTCTCATAGGGAGCAACTAACGCGCCAGTTAAATAAATTATGGAAAATCAGTAATTTAACCTAGTTCCGGCCGATGACTCCTGTCACCTTGATACGGTCCGAAGTGTAACACCTGTATCATCGCGCCGTGCCTGTTACAGGTGCGCGCAGGGCAAGGCCGGCTTGCCGCAACCGCCCCACCAGGTGTGACAAAATTATCCAACAAGGCGCGCCGATCCCGCCGCCGTCCCCTCGTGGATTCCCAACAGCGGCTATGGAGGGGCCCATAATTTTGGTACACGCTCCAACGTTGCCGCCTGAGCGCGGTGCCGTCAGCCGCGCTGCTGCAGCGCGCGTTCCCAGGCCAGGGCGTCAGTCACGATCGTGTCGAGATCGTCGAGCTTCGGTGTCCAGTCGAGCGCCGCGAGGATCGCGCGGTTGTCGGCGATCAGCGCGGCGGGATCGCCCGGGCGGCGGCCCTCGATCACGCGCTCGATCTTCATGTTGGTGACCCGGTCGACCGCGTCGAGCACCTGCTGGACCGAGAAACCGCGGCCATAGCCGGCGTTGAGGATATGGCTGCGGGTCGGCTCCGCGACGAGCAGGTCGAGGGCTGCGACATGCGCGGCGGCGAGATCGCTGACATGGATATAATCGCGCACGCCGGTGCCGTCGGGCGTGTCGAAATCGGTGCCGAACACCGCGACCGAGGAGCGTCTGCCGGTCGCCGCCTCGACCGCGACCTTGATCAGGTGAGTCGCGCCCGCGGTGGACTGGCCGCTGCGGCCCCTGGGATCGGCGCCGGCGACGTTGAAATAACGCAAGGCCGCATAGTTGATCGGGTGCGCCGCGGCGACATCGCGCAGCATCGCCTCGGTCATCAGCTTCGACATACCATAGGGATTGATCGGCACCGTCGGATCGCCTTCCGACACCGGGATTTTCTCCGGCGTGCCATAGGTCGCGGCGGTCGAGGAGAAGATGAAATGCGGCACGCCGCAGGCGACCGCGCTTTCGAGCAGCGCGCGGCTGGCGACGGTGTTGTTGCGGTAATATTTGAGCGGGTCGCTGACCGATTCCGGCACCACCACGGAGCCGGCAAAATGCATGATCGCGCGGACATCATGATCGCGGATCGCGGCGCGGACCTTCGCATCGTCCTCGATATTCGCCTCGACGAGGATAGCGCGCGGATCGACCGCCCAGGCGAAGCCGGTAACGAGATTGTCGACCACCACGACGCGGTGCCCCGCATCGAGCAGCGCGAGCACCGCATGGCTGCCGATATAGCCCGCCCCGCCCGTTACCAGCACTGCACCGTTCAGCATTTTCATCCCCTTGCTTCGCCACCCTGATGGCGTGCGCCGGCCTTAGCCCTGGGAGCGGGCATAAGTCGATGCGCGTCCCTTCCCCCGTCATGCCGGATTTGTTGAGGCATCCAGTCCACCCGGAACAAGTCCGGGGTGATGGCGGCAGGTCTACAGCGTGACGCCGCGTTTCCAGATCGCGATCTCGCGTTCGCCGTTGCGCTCCGCCGCCGTCTCGCGGCCCGAGGCGATGGCGCGGATCGTGTCGAGCAGGGCGTCGGCCACCGGGCTCTGCCCTTCGGTCAGCACGCGGCCGGCGTCGAAATCGATCCAGCCGGGCTTGCGAGCGGCAAGCGGGGTGTTGGAGGCGATCTTGATCGTCGGCGCGGGGAAGCCGAGCGGGGTGCCGCGGCCGGTGGTGAACAGGATCACCGTCGCTCCCGCCGCGGTCAGCGCGGTCGAGGAGACGGCGTCGTTGCCCGGCGCCTCGAGCAGGGTAAGGCCGGTGCGGCGGACGCGCTCGCCATAATGGCGCACGTCGGTGACGGTCGCGTGCCCCGCTTTCTGCACCGCACCGAGCGATTTCTCCTCCAGCGTGGTGATGCCGCCGGCGATGTTGCCGGGCGACGGGTTCTCGGAGACGGGCTCGCCATGATCGGTGAAATAGCGTTTGAAATCGTTGACCAGGCCCGCGATGCCATCGAACACCTGCTCGTCGGCGGCGCGCTCCATCAGCAATTGTTCGGCGCCGAAGATCTCGGGGATCTCGGTCAGGATCGCGGTGCCGCCCGCGCCGGTCACCGCGTCGCTCATGCGGCCGACCAGGGGATTGGCGGTGAGGCCGGAGAAACCGTCCGACCCGCCGCATTTCACGCCGAGCACCAGATCCGAGAGCGGCACCTGGGTGCGCTCGGCCTGCGCCACCACCTCGACCAGGCCGTCGACCAGGGCCAGGCCTTCCTCGATCTCGTCGCCCGCGACCTGGGCGGCGAGGGTTCGGATGCGGCCGTGCAGCGCCGGATCGATCTCGCGCATCAGCCGATCGAGCTGGTTGGATTCGCAGCCCAGCCCGACCAGCAGCACGCCGCCGGCATTGGGATGCGAGGCGAGCGCCGCCAGCACCGAGCGCGTGCCGTCGAGATCGTCGCCGAGCTGCGAGCAGCCGAACGGGTGGACCAGCGCATGGACGCCGTCGATCCGGCCGGCATGACGGCGGCCGGCGGCCTCGGCAATCTTCTGCGCGGTGCGGGCGACGCAGCCGACGGTCGGGATCACCCAGATCTCGTTGCGGGTGCCGACCCGGCCATCGGCGCGGCGATAGCCGGCGAAGCCCTCGGCCTGGCCGGCGGTGGCGGCGGGATCCACGCCGGGCGTCCATACATAATCGCCGCTGGTGGCGAGCGCGGTCGCGACATTATGGGTGTGGACATGCTCGCCGGGCGCAATGTCGGCGGTGGCGCGGCCGATCGGGAAGCCGAATTTAAGCACGGGCTCGCCCGCCGCGATCGCGCGCAGGGCGATCTTGTGGCCAAAGGCTATGGGCTGTTTCACCAGGAGCTCGATATCGCCGACCGCGGCAGTGGTGCCGGCCTCGAGATCGTGCAGGGCGGTCGCGACGCTGTCGCGGGGATCGACGCGGAACAGGGATGGAGTCATGATGATTCCATCCGTGGCGATTGCCGGCTGTAATGCCAAGACCCTAATCGGTGTTCCATCGACGCGGCGGCGGTGTTCCACCGGAAACCGCGTGGAACACGCTCAGCAGCGGGCGAGGAAATCCTCCATCGCCTCGAAGGCGGTGGACGTCAGGCGGAGATAGGAACGGCGGCCGTCATAGGGATCGGCCTCGCGGATCACGAGGGCGCGCTCGATCAGCAGCTTCACCCAGCGCAGGCCGGTCGACATCGGCTTGCCCGACCCAATCGCCGCGCTCGTCACCGAGACGCGCTTGCCGCTCGCCTGGGCGATATAGAGATCGAGCATCAGATCCCAGCCGGGATCGCCGAACAGCTCGTTGCCGAGCACTTCGTCTCGCAAGCGGCGCTGGGCATGGATGTGCCGCGCCTTCTCGATGAGCTCGAATTCGGCGCGCAGACCGACGCGCATATGGGCGATCGGCACTTCCTGGATCAGCATCTCGTTTCCCCCGGGGTCCCCGTCGAGCTTGCAACTATAAGGAACAATGTCGGAATCCACGTGATCCCAAAGTTGGAACACGGTGTTCCACGCCCTTTTGTGCTCCATATCCGGAACACCCGCCCGGAAATCCGCCGAGTCGCGGCGATGCAGCAATCCGTAGCGTCAGCGGCGAAAGGCGTTTTCACGGGGGAAAATACCGACGCGCACGCTCAATAGGAACGCGGCATGCCCAGCACATGTTCGGCGAGATAGGACAGGATCAGGTTGGTCGAGATCGGGGCGACCTGGTAAAGCCGGGTCTCGCGGAACTTGCGCTCGACATCATATTCCTCGGCGAAGGCGAAGCCGCCGAGCGTCTGCACACAGGCCTCGGCCGCGGCCCAGCTCGCCTCGGCGGCGAGCAGCTTGGCCATGTTCGCCTCGGGACCGGGATTGCCGCCGGCCCGGTAGAGCGCCGCGGCCTCGTGCACCATCAGCTCGGCCGCGCGCATCTGGGCGTAGGCGCGGGCGATCGGGAACTGGACGCCCTGGTTCTGCCCGATCGGCCGGCCGAACACCTCGCGCTCGCCGGCATAGGCGGCCGCCCTGGCGATGAACCATTTCGCATCGCCGACGCATTCGGCGCCGATCAGGATGCGTTCTGCATTCATGCCGGAGAGGATGTACCGGAAGCCCTGGCCTTCCTCGCCGACGAGGCTGGAGGCGGGGATCGAGAGCCGGTCGAAGAAGATCTCGGTGGTGGCGTGGTTCATCATCGTGCGGATCGGGCGGATGTCCATGCCGTTGCCGACCGCCTCGCGCATGTCGACTAGGAACACCGACAGGCCCTCGGTCCGTTTCGCGACCTGATCGCGCGGCGTGGTGCGGGCGAGCAGGAGCATCAGATCCGAATGCTCCGCGCGCGAGGTCCAGATCTTCTGGCCGTCGACGATATAGCGGTCGCCCTCGCGCACCGCCGTCGTGCGCAGCGCGAGCGTGTCGGTGCCGGAACCGGGTTCGGTCACGCCGAAGGCCTGGAGGCGGAGTTCGCCCGAGGCGATTTTCGGGAGGAGCTCCGCCTTCTGCGCCGCGCTGCCATGGCGCAGCAGCGTGCTCATCACATACATTTGCGCGTGGCAGGCCGAGCCGTTGCAGCCCGAGGCCTGGATCTCCTCCATGATCACCCCCGCCTCGGCGAGGGTCAGGCCGGAGCCGCCAAATTCCTCCGGGATCAGCGCGGCGAGGAAGCCCGCCGCGGTAAGCGCGGCGACGAAGTCTGTCGGATAGGCGCGCTCGCGATCGAGCGCGCGCCAATAGTCGCCGGGATAATCAGCGCACAGCCGCCGCACCGCGCGGCGGATCTCGGCCTGTTCCTGCGTATCGCGCACATTCGTTTCGAACAGCATCTCATCCCCCTCGATCGCGCCCGTCATAGCATTGCTTTGGCCGGCGGGCGCGAGGGGGAGAATCGGTCAGGTGGTGCCGCTCAACGTCGGCAGCTTCAGCTCGCCCGAATTGAGATTCACGCTGCGATCGACCGTCACCTTGCCGTCGGCGAAGCGGCAGATCACCGTATCGCGGAACGCCGCTTCGACGAACTGCCAGGTCATCTCCAGCGTGTCGTCGTCGATCCAGCGCGCGCCGGCGACGACGCGCATCGTGTCCGGCTCATATTCGTGATGCAGCCGCGCCCCGGTCATGGTGGTGTCCTGTTCCAGCCATTCGCCGAGGCCGGCGGTGATCGCATGGGTGCCGCGATCGTCGGTCAGCTGATAGCGGATACGGTCGCCGGCCAGGTCGAACTTGACCGCCATCGCCGCCTGGTCGTTGGCGGCAAGCGTGAAGCTGCGGCCCGCAATGCTCGCGGCCCTGGTTGAACGGGTCTTGGCCAGGGTCGGCAGCAACCGCAGCGAGTCGGTGCGTTTGCGCAACGCTGCACTGGCGGGAGTCGCGGGCGTTGCGTCGACGAAGGCCGCGGGGAAATGTTTCCAGATCAAGGGCTTGAGCTTCCTGCTGCCGTCGATCGCCGAGAAGAGCGCGAGCACCGCATCATGTTCGGGAAAGACGATCGACATCTGGGTGAACAGGCCGAGCCCGAGATAGGCTTTGCCCGGCCCCATCCACCATTGATAGCCATAGCCGCCATCGGCATCCTCGGTGTGATGGCGGGTCGCGTCCGCCACCCATTCGGCCGAGAGCAGGCGCTTGCCCTTCCACAGGCCCTTTTGCGCGTGGAGCAGGCCGAGCTTCAGCGAATCCGCGGTCGTCCAGCTCAGGCCGTTGCCGCCCGGCGTCACGCCCTCGGGGCTCACGTCCCAGTGGAAATCGGTGATGCCCATCGGATCGAGCAGGCGCGGGCGGATATAATCGGCGAGCTTCATGCCCGTCGTCTTCGTCACGATCGCGGAGAGCATGTAGCTGGCGGCGCTGGTATAGACCATCTTGGTGCCGGGCGTGATCGGCACGGGGATCTTCATGAACTCGGCGATCCAGCTGGTCTTGATCGGGCGCCAGACCGAGCCCGAGGTCTCGTGATCATGGCCGCACTGCATGGTCAGCAGGTTGCGCACCGTCATCGCCTTGAGATTGTCGCTCGCGTCGGCGGGGACATGCTCGGGGAAAAAGGACACCACCTTGTCGTCCAGCCCGAAACGCTTCTCGTCCAGCGCGAGCGCAACACCGCAGACCATCACGCTCTTGGTCAGCGAATGAGTCATGTGGATCCGCTGCGGCTGATAGGGCCACCACCAGCCCTCCGCGACGACCGAACCGCCGCGCGCGAGCATGAAGCTGTGGAGCTCGAGGCCCGCCGCCGCAACGTCATCGAGAAAGGCCAGCACTGCCTCGGACGAGACGCCCTTCGCTTCGGGAAGCGCGCGCGGCAGGCCGTCATGCGCCGAGCCGCGCGGTGCGACCGGGCCGACCGCCGGTCCCGTCCGACGGGCATCCGCGCGTCCGACGAGCGCGCCCGACACGAGCGGCGCCGCGACGCCGCCAAGTGCAAGGACGCCGAAACGACGGCGGGAAACGGAATCTGACAGGATCATGGAGCGGTCCTCAAAAATTGGTCGTGGCGAGCGCGGCGGCCCATTCATTGGCGAAATGCCGGCGCTTGATCTGATCGAGATTGGCGATGAGCGCGGGGCCGACCCGGATCGCCCGGGCGATCGGCGCGGGGGCCCGCGCGCCGGCATGCGACGGCACATCGGCGCGCGCAGGGGTGATGTAGCGCCGCGACAGCAGGAACTGGCCGCGCCGCGACAGCAAGAAATCGAGGAACAATTTGGCTGCGTTGGGATGGCGCGCCTCGCTCGCGATCAGCGCGACGCGCGAGGTGACGAGGGTATAGTCGGTCGGCATCACCACCCCGATCGACGGATCATGCGCCTGGCGTTCCAGGGCGTAGGAGCCGATCACATTATAGCCGATCAGCTGCTTTCCCGACGACAGCGCATCGAGCACGTTCGACGACGAATCGAACAGCGAGACCTTGGTGACGCCCAGCATCTTCATCAGCGCGCTGGTGTCACGGTTGAGCTGCAGATCCTGGCTCATATAGAGATAGCCGACGCTCGACCGCACCGGATCATAGGTCGCCATCCGGCCGGTGTAGAAAGCGCGCTTGGCGCGAAGCAGGCGGATGAGGTCGGCATGGGTATGCGGCACGTCGGCGGGCGGCACGATCTTGCGGTTATAGGCGAAGACGATCGGCTCGGCCGTCACGCCATAAGCCTGGTTTTTCCACACCGCCCATTCGGGCAGATAGGGCTTTTCGGGCGAAGCATAGGCCTGGGCGTAGCCGTCATTGACCAGCTTGGTCTGCAGATCCATCGCCGCGCTCCACAGCAGATCGGCGGTCGGCTTGCCGGCGCGGACCTCGTCGACGAAAGTGCGGTAGAGCGCGGTCGAGGAAAGTTCGCGATATTCGAGGCGGACGCCGGGATAAGCGGCCCGGAATTCCTTGAGCAGGTCTGCCACGTCGCCGCCGTTGATCGTGGAATAGACCAAAAGCGCCCGCTCGGAGGCCGCATTGGCCATGATCTGGCGGTAGGAGCGCGGATAGCCGCGGGGGAGCGGCGCGGCCGCAGCGGCGGACAACAGCGTCCAGCCGAGGAGCAGCAGCGCCGCCCTCGCCATCAGTCGCTTTGGCCACCGCAAACTTAACACACTTGCGCCCTCACCTGCTTTTCTGGTTGTTTGTTACAGGAACACGGCCAACCTTTCATCCGGCTGTCACACGGAATTTCACCTTGGCTCGAGTTTTGCTCATCGAGGACGATGCGGCGCTGTCGCGCGGCCTGACCGCGACATTGACGGCCGAAGGCTATTCGGTCGATCCTGCCTATGACGGCGCCTCCGGGCTGATGATGGCGGCCGACGAACCCTATGCGATCATCACGCTCGATGTCGGCCTGCCCGACATGTCGGGCTTCGACGTGCTCAAAACGCTGCGGGCGCGCCAGTGCCGCGCGCCGGTGCTGATGCTGACCGCGCGCGACGCGATCGAGGACCGGGTGCTCGGGCTGGATCTCGGCGCCGACGATTATCTGCTCAAGCCCTTCGAACCCAAGGAGCTGACCGCCCGACTGCGCGCGCTGCTGCGCCGACCCAAGGTCGATCCCTCGCCGGTGATCAGGGTCGGGCGGCTGGAGTTCGACCGGTCGCACCACACGGCCGCGATCGACGGCCGCGATCTGGAGCTCAGGCGGCGCGAATGGGTGCTGCTCGAACGGCTGATCTCGCGCGTTGGCCAGGTCGTGTCGAAGGACCGGCTGGCCGCCGAGGTGTTCGGCTATGACGAGGCGGTCGCGCCCAATGCGATCGAGGTCTATATCGCCCGCCTGCGCAAGAAGCTCGAGCCGAACGGGCCGACGATCCGCACGCTGCGGGGGCTCGGCTACCTCATGGAAGAGGACTGACCGCGATGGCGCTTGTCCGCGCGACCTCGCTCACGCGGCGCATGTTGCTCGGCCTCGGCCTGCCGATGTCGGCGCTGGCACTGCTGCTCGGGCTGGGCGGAGCGCTGACGATCAACAATATCGTCGAGGGGGTGAACGATCGCATCCTCGGCGCCTCCGCGCGCGCGATCGCCGAGACGCTGGCGCTGGAGGATAACGAGGTCACCCTCGATATCCCGCCCTCGGCGCTGGGGATGCTGGAGAATGATGCGCGCGACAATGTCTATTACAGCGTCCGCGCCGACAACGACCTGATCACCGGCTATCCCGACCTGCCGCACGTCAAGCACCCGCCCGCCGATGACGGGGCAATCGTCTACGAATATGCGCACTTCCGCGAATTCCCGATCCGCATCGCGGCAATGGCGCGTCAGGTGCCGCGGGTGAAATCGCTGGTGATCGTCGAGGTCGCCGAGACGCTCGAGGCGCGCCAGGCGCTGCGCGACCGGATGCTCGGCGCGCTGGCGATCCTGGAGCTGCTGCTGCTCGCGTTGCTGGTGCTGCTGCTGCCGATCGCGGTGCATTGGGGGCTGCGTCCATTGGAGGCGATCCGGCGGCACATGGAGGGGCGGCGCAAGGCCGATTTCGATCCGCTGCCGCTCGATCATGTGCCGAACGAGCTGCGCAGCCTGATCGCCGCCGTCAACAGCCTGCTCGCGCGGCTCGACAATGCGGTACAGGGCATCAGGCGTTTCACCGCCGACGCGTCGCACCAGATGCGCACGCCGCTGACGATCCTGCGCACCCATATCGACCTGCTCAAGACGTCGGTGGTGCTGCCCCCCGGCCCGGCCCGGCAGTCCGCAGCCGATATCGACGCGGCGACGACACGGCTGCAACGGCTGCTCACCCAGTTGCTGGCGCTGGCGCGCGCAGAAGGATCGCGCGAGGCGGCGATGTCGCGGGCGCGGTCGACCGATATCGTGGCGGTCGCGCGGAGCGCGGCGGAGGAACAGGCCCCGCGCGCGCTGAAATCCTCGATCGAGCTGCAGTTCGACGCGGCAGTGCCGGCGCTGAAGATCATGACGATCAGCGATCTCGCCGGCGAGCTGATCGGCAACCTTGTCGACAATGCGATCCGTTACACGCCGGCGGGCGGCGAGGTGACGGTATCGGTCGCCGCCGAAGCGGACGGCGCGCTGGTCGTCGTCGAGGACAACGGCCCCGGCATTCCGCCGGAGGACCGGCCGCTGGTCTTCACGCGATTCCGCCGACTCGACCGCGACCAGAGACATCCGGGCAGTGGACTCGGGCTGGCGATCGTCCAGGCGCTGGCCGAGGCGATCGGTGCTTCGGTGGCGCTGACCGACCGCGCCGCAGGCCATGGTTTGCGCGTCGAGATACGCCTGCCCTTCGCCCCGTCACGAAGCTGAGTGCTGCCAAAATATCACGCGATCCCGTTGACAGAAACGTGACAGCACCGTGACAGGATAGCCGCATACCTTTCCCCCATGACGCCCGAAACAGGGCGCGCGTCGCCGTTTCGATAAACGGCCACAGGGGAAAGTTCGGGCATGGCATCGCGGATCGAACACTGTGTGGCACGCATGGCGCTGGGGGCCGCCACGGCGCTCGTCACGGTCAGCGCCGCGACTTCGGCCTATGCCCAGGCAGAGCTGCAGGACGGGCCCAAGGGCCTGGTCATCACTTATCGCACCAGCGTCGATCACCGGACGCCTTTTCGCAAATACCTGACCGGCACCATGGCCGCGCGCCTGCGTGCGATGCGGGCGCAGGGCAAGCTCGAGGGCTTCGAGATCTATTACAGCTGGTATCGCCAGCCCGCCGTCTGGGACGCGATGGTCATCCTCCATTTCCCGGCCTATCCGGCCGTGGCGCAATGGAACGTGCTCGAGCGCGGCATGCCGGGCGGGCTCGACGCGGCGGGGCTCGCGTTGGCGGATCCGGTGATGACCGAATCGGTCGATCTCAGCTGGTCGAAGAGCGAGCGACCGTTGAATGACGGCGAGGTCTTCTACGTCATCCCCTACGAATATCGCGATGCCGGCGAGTATCGCGATTATGTGAGGGGCTATGTCCTGCCGCAGTTCGACGGCTGGATCCGGGAAGGCGCGCTCTCCGGCTATCAGATCTACATGAACCGCTATTCCGTGGGCCTGCCATGGGATTCGCTGTTCATCCAGCGCTACCGCGACTTCGCCGCTTTCGGGAAGCGCCAGCAGGTGCTCGACAAGGTCCGCGTGACGCTGCGCGACAATGCCGAATGGCAGGACTGGAGCAAGCGCAAGGCCGGCATCCGCACCGAAACGGAGAACAGCATTGCCGAACTCATTGCGCATTGATCGCCGCCTGTCGCCGGCGCTTGCGCTCGCCGCCATGCTCGCCGCCGCGCCCGCGCAAGCCGCGCCGGCGGACGCGAGCCAGGCGCGATTCCGCGCGCTCTACCAGGAGCTGATCGAGACCGACACGTCGCTGTCGAACGGCAGCTGCACGCTCGCCGCCGAGCGGATGAAGGCGCGGCTGGTAGCGGCGGGCTACGCGCCCGACCAGTTCCGCATCGTCGTCCCGCCGCAGTTCGCGAAACAGGGCAGCCTGGTCGGCGAGATCATCGGCAGCGACGCCAGGGCTCCGGCCGTCCTGCTGCTCGCGCATATCGACGTGGTCGAGGCGAAGCGGTCCGACTGGAAACGCGACCCGTTCAAGCTGGTCGAGGAGAATGGCTATTTCTACGCGCGCGGCGCGATCGACGACAAGGCGATGGCCGCTTCCTATGTCGATGCGCTGGTCCGCTACCGCGAGGAAGGCTTCAAGCCGCGCCGCGCGATCAAGCTCGCGCTGACCTGCGGCGAGGAAACCGACGCCCATTTCGACGGCGTGCAATATCTGCTGGCGCACGAGCCCGACACGCTCAAGGCCGGCTTCGCGATCAACGAAGGGGGCAAGGGCACGCTCGACGCGGCCGGCAAGCCGATCTCCTTCGGCGTCCAGACCGGCGAGAAAATCTATCAGGATTTCACCCTGACCACGACCGCGCCGGGCGGCCATAGCGCCCGTCCGACCGACGACAATGCGATCGTCCGCCTCGGCGACGCGCTGTCGCGGATCAGCCACTATAAATTCCCGGTCGACGTGACCGAGGGCAGCAAGAGCTTCTTCACTCAGTCGGCCCCGTCCTTTTCGGGCCAGACCCGCGACGACATGATCGCGGTGGGCGCCGGTACCGCGGAGGCTGCGACCTATGCGCGGATCGCGGGGCAGTCGCCCTATTGGAACGCCTTTATCCGCACGACCTGCATCGCGACCCTGATCGAGGGCGGCCATGCCTCCAACGCCCAGCCCCAGCATGCCCAGGCGAACGTCAATTGCCGGATCATGCCGGGCGAGAAAATTCCCGATATCCAGCTCCAGCTGGCCGAGCAGATCGCCGATCCCAAGGTCGAACTGAAGCTGGCCGAAGCACCCGGGCCGCAAAGCCCCGCACCGCCGCTGACGCCCGCGATCATGAAACCGATCGAGAAGATCGCGGCCGAGATGTGGCCGGGCGTGCCGGTGGTACCCATCCTCAGCACCGGCGCCACCGACGGCCGCTTCCTGATGGCCGCCGGCATCCCGACCTATGGCGTTTCGGGCGTGTTCGTCGATCCTGACGGCAACGGCGTGCACGGCCTGGACGAGCGGGTGCGCGTCACCTCGCTCTATGATGCGCGCGAATTCCTCTACCGCCTGATCAAGACCTATGGGGCCGCGCGGTGAAGAAGCTTCGCCCGCTCCTCCTCAAGCTGCACCGCTGGACCGGCCTTTCGGTGGGGATCCTGCTCCTGATCCAGGGGCTGACAGGATCGGTCATCGTGTTCCGCGACGATATCGAGCGCGTCATCCATCCTGCGACCGTCGTCGCGGAAGCGCCGACGCGCGTGCCCGTCCAGCGGATCATCGACGTGGCGCGCGCCGCGCATCCGAACGAGACGATCACCCGGGTGGAATTCTCCCGCTGGTCCGACGGCGCGGCGTTGGTCAAGCTGACCGATCCCGACACCAAGGCGCTGCGGATGATGTCGGTCGATCCCTTCCGGGGCACGATCGTGCGCGACGGCACTTTGCTATCCTGGCCGACCGAGCTGCTGTTCCAGATCCACTACACGCTGCTCGCCGGCGATACGGGCGAGACGATCGTCGGGATCGAGGGGCTGGCGCTGCTGTTCATGGCGATCACCGGCCCGATCGTGTGGTGGCCCGGGATCAAGCGCATCAAGAACGGTTTCCGCGTGCTGTGGCGCGGCAATGTCGACCGGCGTTGGCGCACGCTCCACCGCGCCTGGGGCGCGGCCGCTGCTATCCTGCTGCTCGTCTCGGCGACGACCGGCACGATGATGGTGTGGAAGGACGAATTCCGATCGGTGCTGCGGCTGTTCGGGCAAGTGACCGCGAAGCCGACGCCCAAGGTTGCCAAGATGCCCGGTGCCGAAATGCTGCCGGTCGACCGGCTGGTCGCCCGCGCGCAGGCGGAATATGGCGCGACGCCACTGCGCCAGCTGCGCTTCTCCAGCGGCGGCCGCGTTGTCGCCGTATTCCTCGACAGCGACCTGACGGTCCGCGCAGACGGCACCAAGCAGATCTATTACAACGCCTATACCGGTGCCGATCTCGGCCACTATGTCGCGGGGGCGCTGCCCGCCGGCAGCGAGATCATCGACTGGCTCTACACCGTCCATACCGGCATGTTCGGCGGCACGCTGACGCAATTGCTGTTCGAGCTGTCGGCGCTGTCACTGACCGGGCTGTCGGCGAGCGGGCTGTGGCTCTGGTATTCGCGCCGCTTCCGCGGCCGCAAGCGCGTCGCGCAGGCCGCCACCGCCAAGATCGCGGAGACGGTATGATCCGCGCGGTTCGCCCCGTCGAGACGCGCGACCTGGACGGTGTCGTCGCGCTGGCCGAGAGTCTCGGGCCGGGCATGACCACCCTGCCGGCCGACCGCACGTCGCTGGGCGAGAAGATCGAGCGCTCGGTCGCAAGTTTCGCGGGCCGCGCCGATCGGGCGGACGCGCAATACCTGCTGGTGCTGGAGGACGAGAATGGCGCGGTGCTCGGCACCTCGGCGCTCTATGCGCAGGTCGGCGCGCCCTATGGCTTCTTCTCCTATAAAAGGCTGCGTCTTGTGCAGCGCAGCCAGGCGGTCGATGTCAGCTGCAATGTCGAGATGCTGGCCGTCGCGAACGACTATACCGGCACCACCGAGGTCGGCACGCTCGCCATACACCCCGCGCTGAAGGGCACCGGGGCAGGCCGGTTGCTTGCCCGTGCGCGCTACATGCTGGTCGCGATCCGCCCGGACCTGTTCGCGCCGCTGCTGATCGGCGAGATGCGTGGCTGGCAGGACGAGGCGGGCGAGAACCCGTTCTGGAATGCGGTCGGCGCGCGCTTCTTCAGCATGGATTTCGCGACCGCCGACCGGTTGAGCGCGACGCGCGGCGCGGATTTCATCGCCGATCTGCTGCCCAAGCACCCCATCTATATCGAGCTGCTGCCCGAGGCCGCGCGCGACGTGATCGGCAAGCCGCACCGCAACTCGCTGCCGGCGATGATGCTGCTGAAGAGCGAAGGCTTTCGGTACGAAGGCTATGTCGACGTGTTCGATGTCGGCCCGCAAATGCATTGCGACCGTGACCATATCGCCACCGTCGCGCGTTCGCGTCGCGGCACCGTCGCCGCGCTGTCGCCCAATGCGGCGCCGGTCGCCTCCTCGCAGCTGGTCTGCACCGAAGAGCTCGATCGGTTCCGGGTCGTGATGACCTCGGGCCTGACTAGCGATGGCGAGATCGCCCTCGGCGATGACGCGGTGCGTGCGCTCGGCACCGATCGCGGCGCGGAGCTGCGCTGGTCGCCCGGCGTGCTGGACGTCGCGGCATGACGCCCCGTGCGCCCCGTGCGCCTTGCACGGCTTCAGGCCGAGGCGGCGGCCTCCGCCAGCATCCAGGCGCGGAAGCGGGCAAAGGCGGGGCGATGCAGCCGATCCGCCGGATAGACGAGATAGTAGATCCCCTCGCCCTCCAGCGCCTGATCGAACAGGCGGACCAGCGTGCCGGACTCCAGCTCGGGCTCGATCATGAAGCGCGGCAGCAGCGCGACGCCCGCGCCGCCGACCGCCGCCTGCGCGGCCATCAGGAAATGCTCGAACACCGGGCCGTCGATCCGCGCATCGACGCCGTTTGCGGCGAACCATTGCTGCCACGCACCACGCCGTTCGGCCTGGGCGAGCAGCGGCATATGCAGCAGTTCGGCCGGGGTTCGCACCGGCCGCTCGGCGAGCAGGGCGGGCGCGATCACCACGATCGATTGTTCCCGGAACAGCGCATCATGCTCCACGCCGTGCCAGTCCGGCGCGCCGAAATGGATCGCCGCGTCGAAGCCTTCGGCGTCCACATCGAATTCGTGGATGCGGGCGGCGACGTTGATCACCAGCTCGGGCATATCGCGGGTCAGCCGGCCCAGCCGCGGCGCGAGCCAGCGCATGCCGAAACTCGGCAGGGTCGCGATGCTCAGCGCATTCTCGTCGGGCCGCGCGATCACGCGCGCAGTGGCGACGCGGATCGCGGCGAGCGCGGGCGCGATCGCCTCGGCGTAAGCGCGGCCAGCGGCGTTCAGGGTCACGCTGCGGCCGATCCGGTCGAACAGATCCATCTGCAGCCAATCCTCCAGCACCGCGATCTGGCGGCTGACCGCGCTCTGCGTCAGCCCGACCTCGTCGGCCGCCCGGGAGAAGCTTTCATGCCGCGCCGCGGCGAGGAAGCTCTGCAGCGCGCCGATCGGCGGCAGCAGCCGGCGCGCCCGGTCATCCATTCCAATCTCGCATATCCATTGCGGCACAGATCCCAGCCTGCGGGAGGCAGGCAATAACGACCGATGAAGATCCCGAACAAAAAAACAAGACGGTTCGGGATCATGCTGAAGCATAAAGGGAGACCAGAAATGTCGACGATCGAACTGAGGAAAATGCTTCTGTCCAGCGCCGCCGCGATCGGCGCAGTGACGTTGGCACCGGGCATTGCGGCCGCGCAGACCGCGCCTCCCGCCCCGGCGCAGACCACGGCCGAGGATGACGGCGGGCCAAAGCTCGAAGATATCGTGGTGACGGCCGACCGCACAGGCACCGAAGCGGTGCAGGTCGGCAGCTTTCGCGGCGCAAAGATCATCGACACGCCATTGACGATCAGCGTGATCCCCGAGCAGCTGCTGAAGTCGCAACAGGCACTCAACCTGTTCGACGCGCTGCGCAACACGCCGGGCGTCACCAGCTCGCAGACCAACCCGTCGGTTTACAACAACCTCTCGATCCGCGGCATACCGGTCGAGAACCGGGGCAATTATCGCCTCAACGGCTCGCTTCCGATCGTGAACAACATCGATCAGCCGCTCGAGGACAAGGTGCGCGTCGAGGCGTTGAAGGGCGCGTCGGCGCTCTATTACGGCTTCACCTCGCCATCGGGCATCGTCAACCTGATCACCAAGCGTCCAACCAAGGAACCCTTGCTGGTTGTCGACGTGACCGGCAATGATCACGGCCAGGTCCAAGGACATATCGATGCCAGCGCAACGGCCGGTATCCTCGGGGTGCGCGCCAATTTCGTCTATGGCGGCGTCGACAACGGCATCGACCGGACAAGGGGCTATCGCAGCTTCCAGTCGGGCGCGTTCCAACTCGATCCGCTGGAGGGTCTGCAGATCAATGTCGATGTCGAGCACATCTACAAGGAGGTAACCGAGCCGACCGTCTGGCAGGGGCCAATCACCGGCACGCTCATGTCTGTCGTGCCGAAGATTCCGGCGCTCAGCACCAACGCCGGCAGCCGCGGCTTCCTCAACCGGGCGGATGAGACCAACCTGCTCGGCCGCATCGCCTACAAGATCACGCCGGCCTGGACGATCTCGGCCGAAGGTGGCCTTTCCTATGAGACGCGCAATCGGCGATTCAGCACGTTGCAGAACTTCGATCCCGTCACGGGGTACGGCAACCTCAACGCCACCGCCGCCGACGGGCAGCTCTACCGGAACCGCAACCTCCGCGGCGAGATCGCCGGCACGTTCGCAACCGGGCCGATCGTCCACGAACTCCTGATCGGCGCATCGAAGAATCTGCGCCGCCAATATTCCCCCGTGGCGGTTGCCGTGGTGGGGACCGGAGCCGGAGCACCGCGCGCCGCCTGCGCCGCGCTTGGCCTGCCCGTCCCTGTGCCCACGGTCGCAGTCCCCGTCCCCCCGGCCAGCGCCTATTGCCGGCAAAACGGATATGATCCGATCGCGCTCGCCGACATCCAGTTCGGCGGTCCGTCGACCTATGATCCCCGGCGCGACACGATGATCAGCGACGCCGGTCTCTACGCCTTCGATCGCGCCAAGTTCGGTGGCCCGAACGGCGATCTCATCAGCATCCTCATCGGCGTCCGCAAATCCTATTACAAGGAAACGGCGCAGGCTTTGCCCAGCGGCACGTCGCTTGTCGTCGCACCGGTCAAGACCTTCTCCGACAATCCGGTGTCGCTCTCGGGCGGGCTGGTCATCAAGCCGGTACCGTGGGCGAGCGCCTATGGCACCTATATCGAAGGACTCGAGACCACGGTCGGGCCGCCCCAGACCGCGCTCAATTTCGGCCAGAACTTCCCTGCGACCAAGTCGAAGCAATATGAAGGTGGCTTCAAGATCGAGCCGAAAAAGGGCCTGCTCTTCACCGGCGCCTATTTCAACATCGATCG
The DNA here is from genome assembly GCF_028293085.1 of Sphingomonas bacterium. Lineage (GTDB taxonomy): Bacteria > Pseudomonadota > Alphaproteobacteria > Sphingomonadales > Sphingomonadaceae > Sphingomonas. Next base: position 25,222 of record NZ_JAQGLC010000355.1, on the reverse strand, counting down.
CGGCCTGGCCTATGTCAACACGGCCAACCTGTACGTCCAGGACGGACGATCGGTCTACAAGGGGGTGGAGTTGAGCCTGTCCGGCGACGTGACACGTGACTTCTCGCTCTATGCCTCGGCGCTGTTCCTCGACGCCAAGCAAGGCAAGACCGCCGACCCGACGCTGATCGGCAAGCAGGTCGAGAATACCGCCAAGACGCAGTGGTCGATCTCGGGCGAATATCGCCTGACGCCGGTCCTTCCCGGCCTGGCGATCACGGCCGCCGCCTTCCACACGGGGTCACGCGCGATCAATCCGTCGAACAGCCTGTTCCTGCCGGGCTATACCCTGTTCGATCTGGGCGGATCCTACACCTTCAGCCTCGCCGGAAGGGAAATGACGGCGCGCGTTTATGCACAGAACATCACCGACAAACGCTATTTCGCGTCCACCAGCAGCAATTTCATCTCCTATGGTGTGCCGGCGTCGGTGAAATTCTCGCTGTCGATGAAGATCTTCTGACGGGCGCGGCAACACCGCAACAGTCCCCGCGGCGGCCGAAAGGCCGCCGCGGATTCAATAGCCGGCGACCTTGCCGATGCCCCCGCCAATGAGGCGACGATGATCGCCCCGCCTGTTCCGGGAACCCAGTCATGATCCGCCGCACCGTCATCGCCGCCCTGCTGGTCGCCAGCCTTTCGATCCCGACCGCGGCGCTCGCGCAGGAGAATATCCCCCCGGACAAGGACGACGCCCCGTCCCGCTATCTGCCAACCCCGCCGGTGGAATATCCCGGCGGCGTGCACAGCCTGCGCGACGTCACCTTCGCCGAGCTCTCCGGCTTCCGGCCACTGACGCTCGATCTCTATCTGCCGCCCGACGGCGGTGCGCCCAGGCCGGTGATCGTCTTCGTCCATGGCGGCGCCTGGATTCATCGTACGGCGCGGGACGGCGGCACCTTCCCCGATTTCCCGGCCGTGCTCGCCTCCTATGCGGCGCGCGGCTATGTCGTCGCGAGCGTCAATTATCGGTTCAGCAGCGAGGCCCGCTTCCCCGGGCCGGTGATGGATGTCGAGATGGCGATTCAGTGGCTCCGCGGCCACGCCACCGCCTACAATATCGATACGAGCCGCTTCGTCGCCTGGGGCTCCTCGGCCGGCAGCCAGATCGCGACGTTGATCGGCACCGGCTGCGGTGCAACTGACCTCACCCCGCCCGCGGGGAGGACGCCGCAGCCATCGGCCTGCGTCCAGGGCGTGATCGACTGGTACGGCATCATCGATCTGGAATCGCACGCGGCCGATCTCGGCAAGGACGACAGTTCGGGGATCAACAAGAGCGAAGACGCCTATCTCGGCTGTCCCGTCCATCAATGCCCGGCCGGGCTGGCGCGTTCGGCGAGTCCGCTCGCCTATATCGACGCGCACGACCCGCCCTTCCTGATCCAGCATGGCCTGGCCGATGTCACCGTCTCGCCGAAACAGGCACAGCGCCTCCACGACGCCCTGCGCGCCGCCGGCGTGCCGAGCGAGTTGGTCATGTATCCCGGCGTCTCGCACGGCTTCGCCAGGGTGCCGGGCGGCGGGCCCGACGACGCGGTGAACAGGCAGGCACTCGCCAAGGTCACCGAATATCTCGACCATTATTTCCCGGTATCGCCGGCAAAGCGGTGAGCTGGCCCGCCCTCCTGTGTATGGCTCTGCTTGGACTGCTCGCGGCAGCGCCCGCATCGGCGCGGTGCGCGCTGCGCCACTTTCCCGCGGAGGGCGGCACGCTGGCCTATCGGAGCTGCGGCCATGGCCCGACCGTCGTCATCCTGCCCGGCGGCCCGGGGCTCGACGCCAGCTACATGGGCGATATCGCCGAGGCGGTGGCGGCGGACGGCCGGCGTGCGATCCTGCTCGAGCAGCGCGGCACGGGCGAATCCCGCGCCGCGATCGGCGACGGCAGTCGCCTGACGGTTGCGGGGAGCGTCGCCGACGTCGAGGCGCTCCGCCGCGCGCTGGGTGCCGAGCGGATCGCCGTGATCGGCCACTCGTTCGGCGGCGCGATCGCACAGGCTTTTGCCGCCGCCCATCCCGATCATGTCGAGCGCCTGATCCTGATGGATTCGGTCGGGCCCGATCTGCACCCGACGCCGGCGCCGTTCGACAGCTGGCGCAAGCGCCTCGATATCAAGCAACTGGCCGCTTATGACGCCGCCCGCGCGCGCGGCGATCGACTGGCAGCGATGAGGCTGAAATTCCTGGGCAGCTTCCATCACCGCGACCGGGGCATCGCGTTCCTGAAGGCCATGCCGGATGCGGCATTCCATCAGGACGTCGCACCGTTGTCGGACGATTATGCCCGGCATTATGACGTCAGCGCGACCGCTCGGCCCTTGTTCCCCGTGATCATCCTGGCCGGCGACGAAGACTGGATCCGCGGCTACGAACCCGCCCTGCGCGCCGCCTATCCAAAGGCGGTCACGATCCTGATCCCGCATGCCGGCCATTTCCCCTGGGCCGATGCACCAGCCGCCACCCGGCGCGCGCTTCACAGTGCTCTCGTGCGCGGGCCGCACCCATGAGTCGAGGCATCATTCATTCCAGATCGTCATCAACAGGTGACGAAGTTTCGTTGATTCTCCTCGGGAAACCTGCGCCGACCCTGCCCATATTCGCTATTGATCGATGCGTCTCAAGCATCTGGAGCGAGCAATGACCGGTCATCTTCTGAACGTCTATAACCGCGCACCCGTCACCTTCACCCATGGCGAGGGAAGCTGGCTGATCGCCGACAATGGCGATCGCTATCTCGACTGCGTCGGCGGGATCGCGACCGATGCGCTGGGGCATTGCCACCCGAAGCTCGTCGCCGCGCTGACCGAACAGGCCGGCAAGCTCTGGCATATCTCCAACATGTTCCGCATTCCCGGCCAGGAAGAGCTGGCGGACCGGCTGACCGGCGCGAGCTTCGCCGATCTCGCTTTCTTCACCAATTCGGGCACCGAGGCGATCGAGGCCGCGCTGAAGATGGCGCGCCGCCATCACAGCGCGCGGGGCAATCCCGATCGCGATGTGATCATCGGCTTCAAGGGATCCTTCCACGGCCGCACCTATGCCGCGATCAACGCGTCGGGGAATGCCGGCTATCTCGACGGCTTCGGCCCGGCGCTGCCCGGCTATCTTCAACTCGGCCTCGACGACTGGCCGGCCATTGCCGCGGCGATCGCGGCACCGACGACAGCCGCCGTGATCATCGAACCGGTCCAGGGCGAGGGCGGCGCGCGCGAGATGTCCGAAGAGCTGCTGCGGGGCCTGCGCCAGGCGTGCAGCGCGAGCGGCGTGCTGCTGATCCATGACGAGGTGCAGAGCGGCATGGGCCGCACCGGCCGCCTCTTCGCGCATCAATGGCACAAGGGCGTCGAGCCCGACATCATGGCGGTGGCCAAGGCCTTGGGCGGCGGCTTCCCGGTCGGTGCGTGCCTCGCGACGCGCGACGCGGCGAGCGGCATGGTGCCGGGCGTGCACGGGACGACCTTTGGCGGCAACCCGCTGGCGATGGCAGTGGCGATCGCCGCGTTCGACGAAATCGCGACGCCCGACATGCTGGCGCATGTCCGCGAGGTGAGTGCGCATCTGCGCGACGGGCTGGCGCGGCTGCAGGCGCGCTATCCCGAAACGATCGCGGAGGTGCGCGGCAAGGGCCTGCTGATCGGCGTGAAGATGGTGGTCGAGAATCGCGCCTTCATGAAGGCTGCACGCGAGCATCTGCTGCTAGTCGCCGGTGGCGGCGAGAATTGCATCCGGCTATTACCGCCGCTCAACCTGTCGCATGCTGAAGCTGGGATCGTCCTCGAACGGATGGACGAGACCTGCAACGCGATGCTCACGGAAATGGCGGCCTGACATGACCAGTATCTTCGAATCGCGCGATCCGGCCACCGGCGAGATCGTCTGGACGGGCGCGGCGGCATCGGCGGAAGAATGCGCCGCGGCCATTTCCACGGCGCGTGCCGCCTTCGCCGATTGGTCGGCGACGACGATCGAGGAGCGGGTCGCGCTGGTCCGCCGCTACCGCGACGCGCTGCAGGCAGACGCCGACGCCATCGCGACCGCGATCTCTCGCGAGACCGGCAAGCCCTTGTGGGAGACCCGGACAGAGGTCGCCTCGATGATCGGCAAGGTCGACCTGTCGATCGCCGCTCATGCCGAGCGCACCGGCGGCCGCGAGCAGGCCGCGCCGTTCGGCCGCGCGGTGCTGCGCCACCGGCCGCACGGCGTGATGGCGGTGCTGGGGCCGTATAATTTCCCGGGGCATCTGCCCAACGGGCATATCGTGCCGGCATTGCTCGCGGGGAACACGGTGGTGTTCAAGCCGTCCGAGGAAACGCCGCTGACCGGCGAGCTGATCGGCGCGGCGATGCGCAAGGCCGGCGTGCCCGAAGGCGTGTTCGCGGTCGTCCAGGGCGGCCGGGATACCGGCGCGGCGCTGATCGCCGAGGATATCGACGGGCTGCTCTTCACCGGATCGGCCGGCGCCGGGGCGTATTTCACCCGCGCCTTTGCCGATCGGCCCAAGGTGATCCTCGCGCTCGAGCTCGGCGGCAACAACCCGCTGATCGCCTGGGACGGCGCACCCGAGGCGATCGCCTCGATCGTCATCGCGTCGGCCTTCATCACCAGCGGCCAGCGCTGTTCCTGCGCGCGCCGGCTGATCGTGCCCGAGGGCGCCGCTGGCGACGCGATCGTAGACGCGGTCGCCGCGCTTTCCGACCGGCTGACCGTCGGCGCGTGGAACGACAGCCCCGAACCTTTTATGGGGCCGCTGATCTCCCCGGCGGCGGCAGCGCGGGTGTCGCTGCAGGCCGAGGGACTGATGAAGCTCGGCGCGATCGCCATCCGCCCGTTCGAGGCAAGGCCGGGCCTGACGACCGCCTTTGTCGGGCCGGCGATCCTCGACGTGACCGGGATCGACGCGCCTGACGACGAGATTTTCGGGCCGCTCCTCCAGGTCCGCCGCGTCGCCGATTTCGAGGCCGCGATCGCCGCCGCGAACGACACCCGGTTCGGTCTGTCCGCCGGACTGATCAGCGACGACGATGCGCTGTGGGGGCAATTCCAGCGGCGCATCCGCGCGGGCGTGGTCAACCGCAACCGCCCGACCACGGGTGCGGCGGGATCGATGCCGTTCGGCGGGCTCGGCGCGTCGGGCAATCATCGCCCCAGCGCCTGGTATGCCGCCGATTATTGCGCCTATCCCGTCGCGAGCTTCGAGGCGGACCGGGTCGTCGACCAGATTGGCGAACTGCGCGGCCTTACCGGATGAAGCGGGGCGGTGCGGTATCTCTGGCAGCGTTGCTGCTTGCCGCACCGGCTGTCGCCCGGGCCGAGGACCGCAAGCCGGTCGAGTTCGGCGCGACCTATGTCACCGATGTGCTTTCCAACGTCGACGGCGGCATCAGGCGCGGCACGGTGTGGCTGGGCCGCGGCGATGTGACCGCCTCGGTCGACGGCAGCGTGTTCGGCATCGACGGCGCGGAGCTGTTCGTCGATGTCCTTGCGGTGCAACGGCCCGATTTCTCCGGCCGCTTTGTCGGCGACGCGCAGACCGTCAGCAACGTCCAGGCCAATAGCGCGATCCGGCCGTACGAAGCATGGATCGGCGTGCCGGTGGCTCACACTCTGTTCGCCAAGGCCGGGCTGATCGACCTCAACACCGAATTCGATATCCAGTCGGTCGGCAAGATCTTCCTCAACAGCTCGTTCGGCATCGGCCCCGATTTCTCGCAATCGGGCGTCAACGGCCCGTCGATCTTCCCCGCCCCGGCCACCGCGGCGATGGTGCGATACAAAGCCAATGGCTGGACCGGACGTCTGGGGGTGTTCGATGCGGTGGCGGGCAGCGCGTCCAATCCACGACGCACCGTGCTGCGCCTGCCCGGCGTGCGGGGCGCCTTGCTGGTCGCCGAGGTGGAGCGCAAGATGGGGCGTGTCGAGGTGCAGCTTGGCGCCTGGCATTATACGACCCGGTTCGATCCGCTCGACCCCGGCGCGAAACGCGGCGTAAGCCAGGGCGCTTATGCCCTTCTGGAGGGCGAAATCGCGAAGCATGGAACGGGATCGCTCCATGGCTGGGTGCGGGTCGGCGCGGCGAGCGATCGCGTCAATCCGATCGGGCTGTATCTCGGCGGTGGCGCGCTGTGGCACGATGGCCCAAGCCAGATCGGGCTCGCGGTCGCGCATGCCCGGCTCGGCGATCCGGCGCGGCGCAACCTGTTTGCGCCCGGCACGGCCGACAGTGCCGAGACGGCGATCGAACTGACCTATGCCCGCAAGGTGCTGCCCGGCGTCACGGTGCAGCCCGACATGCAATATGTGATCAACCCGGGATGGGCGCCCGGCCTCGGCAATGCGCTGGTCGCGGGCGTCCGTTTCTCCTTCGCCATCCCGGCGGAGTGACGCCTGTTCGTTACGTTTCCCGGACTGGATCGAAACCGGCCCCGGTCGGGATGCCGTGCTCGACCTGGGGCGGTTCGGCGAAATAATTGCCGACCAGCCGGCGCCACTCGCCAAAATCCCCGGTCTCGCGAAAGGCGAGATGCGCCTCGACCGAATCCCAGGCGATCACCAGCCAGTAACGTCCCGGCACCTCGTGCGAGCGATGCAGCCGCATCGCGTGGCAGCCCGCCGCGCCCTTGAACAACGCCGCCGCCTGCGCCGCGCCGGCCTCGAACGCGGCCTCGTCGCCGGGCTTCACCACCAGCCGCGCAATCTCCTGGATCATTGGCCGCGCTCCTCGTCGATCCGGGTGGTGATGCCGGTCGCCACGATCGTCCGCGTCGCATCGATCGAGGCATAGGTCCACAGAATCGACATCGGCTCGGTATCGGAGATGTTGCGGAAGAAATGCGGCACCTCGGCCGGAATCCAGGTCGTGTCGCGCGCAACCAGATCGGTTTCGACCCCGTCGATAAAAGCGCGGGCATGGCCCGACAGCACGACCACGCTCTCCTCGCAATTATGTGTGTGGAGCGGCACCGCGGCGCCGGGATCGAGCGTGGTGATGCCGTTGAGCATCGACCGGGATCCAACCTTTGCCGTCACCAGCGGGGTGGTGCGGATGCCGCCGCCGCGGTCCTTCACCGGCAGGTCGGCGGGGCGGAGGATCGCGCCGGTCATGGTGTGGCCAGCGCCGGCGCGGCGTCGATGCGCACGGTCTTCATGTTGGTGAACTCCCTCAAGCCGTGAGCGCCGAGCTCGCGGCCATAGCCCGATTGCTTGATCCCGCCGAACGGTACGCGCGGATCGGACGCGACCACCGCGTTGACGAACACGGCGCCCGCATCGATCCGCCGCACCAGGCCGCGCGCGCGATCGAGATCGGCGGTCCAGAGCGATGCGCCGAGCCCGAAGGCGGTGCGGTTGGCGAGCTCGATCGCGTCCTCGGCATCGGCGGCGCGGACGATTGCTGCGGCGGGCCCGAAAGTCTCCTCGTCAAACGCGGCCATGCCGGGGGTCACCTCGCCGAGCAGGGTCGGCGGATAGAAGAAGCCCGGCCCGTTGGGCATCGCCCCGCCGGTCAGCAATCGCGCGCCGGCCGCGACGCTGCGCCGGACCTGATCGTCGATCGCGGCGCGCAGATTGTCGCGCGCGAGCGGGCCGAGGGTGGTCGCGCGATCCAGCGGGTCGCCCAGCTTCAGGCGCGTGGCATGATCGACGAAGCGCTCGACGAAGCCGTCCATCACTGCCGCTTCGACGATGAAGCGCTTGGCGTTGACGCAGCTCTGCCCGGCATTGGTGAAGCGCGCCACTACCGCCATGCGCGCGGCATGATCGAGATCGGCATCGGCCAATATGATGAACGGATCGGAACCGCCAAGCTCGAGCACCTGCTTCTTCAGCGCCCGCCCCGCCTGGCTCGCGACGATCATCCCGACCTGAGTCGATCCGGTGAGCGTGACGGCGGCGATACGCGGATCGGCGATGATGGCCTCGATCTGGTCCGGCTCGACCACGACCAGCCCGAACAGCCCCGCCGGGCAGCCAGCCTCGGCGATCACCTCCGCAATCGCGCGGGCACAGCCGGTGACATTGGCGGCATGCTTCAGGATCACGCCATTGCCAGCGGCGAGCGCCGGGGCGACGAAGCGGAAGACCTGCCACAAAGGATAGTTCCACGGCATGATCGCCAGCACGACACCGAGCGGATCGAACATCAGCTCGGTATTGGCGACACCCGGTACCGCCATGTCGGCGATCATCGCCGGCGCGGCATCGGCATAGAAATCGCAGTTGAACGCGCATTTCTCGACTTCGCCCTCGGCCTCGCCGATCGGCTTGCCCATCTCCCCGGTGATGAGGCGGGCGAGCATCGGCTTGCGGGCGCGCAAGGTCGCTGCGATCGCGCGGAGCAATGTTGTGCGCTCCTCGACGGCCGCCGTGCGCCAGCGGCGTTGCGCCTGCGCGGCGCGGGCCAGCGTCGCATCGACCTGGGCCGGGGTGTCGACCGCGAACTGCGCCGTTTCGGCACCCGTCGCCGGATTGATCGAGACGATCATGCCGCCAGCGCCCCGATCACGGCGGCAGCGAACGCCTCGGTGCCGAGCGGCCCGCCGACATCGCGCGTCCGTGTCGCCGGATCGGCCAGCACCGCCTCGACCGCGGCCTCGATCCGCCGGCCGCAGGCGCCGATCGCGGCGTCGCCGGTGCGGCGCGCCTGCCAGTCGAACAGCATCGCCGCCGACAGGATCAGCGAGGTCGGGTTGGCAATCCCCTGCCCCTGGATATCGGGCGCCGAGCCATGCTGCGCCTGGGCGACGCAGATCGTGTCACCCTGGTTGATCGAGCCGCCCAGCCCGAGGCTGCCGCTCAGTTCCGACGCCTCGTCCGAAAGGATATCGCCGAACATATTGGTCGTGACGATCACGTCGAACCGGTCCGGGCTGCGCACCAGCAGCGCGGCGGCGGCGTCGACGATCACCTCGTCCAGCGTCACCTCGGGGAAGTCCGCCGCGACCTTGCGTATCTCGCGCAGGAACAGGCCATCGCTGAGCTTGAGTACATTCGCCTTGTGCACCGCGGTCACCCGCCGGTTGCGTGTCATGGCGATGGCGAAGGCTGCGCGGGCGACGCGGGCGCAGGCAAGCGCGGTGATCTTGCGGATCGAGAAGGCGCTGTTCTCGTCGGGCATGAACTCGCCCGGGCCCATGAACATGCTGCGATCGGCATAGAAGCCTTCAGTGTTCTCGCGGACGATGACGAGGTCCATCGGCTTGCGCAGGATCGTCAGCCCTTCGCGCGAGCGGCAGGGCCGGACATTGGCATAGAGCGCGAAGCGGGTGCGGAGCGCCGCCGACGGATTGGGCTGGCCGGCGGGATAATCATAATGCGAGACCGGACCGAGGATCACCCCGTCCGCTTCGGGGATCGCGGCGAGCACCGCCTCGGGCAAGGTCGTGCCGTGCTCGGCGAGGCTTTTCAGGCCGATATCCTGCTGATCGATATCGAGCGCCACCCCCTCGGCCGCAGCCGCCGCGTTGAGCACGGCCAACGTCGCCGCGGTGATCTCCGGGCCGATCCCGTCGCCGGGGAGGACAAGCAGGCGCATCAATTCTTCCTTGAGACGGGGGCGGGCGCGAAGAGCAGGCAGGTGGGGCTGCCGGTCGCCATGACCTGGACCGGCGGCCCCATCCGGCCGGTCGCCGGATCGAGCGCGAGGCGGGTGATGCTGTCGCTTTCCTCATTGGCGACGAACAGCGCCCTGCCGCCCGGCGCGACCGCGAAGAAGCGCGGGGTCTTGCCGCCGGTCTCCTGCCAGCTGCCCGCGCCGAGCCGGCCGGTCTTCGGATCGATCGAAAAGGCCCCGATCGTGTCGCTGCCGCGGTTGGAGGCGAAGACGAATCGTCCATCGGGCGATACCGCAATCTCCGCAGCGCGGCTGTTGGCGGTGAAATTGTCGGGCAGCGCCGAGACGATCTGGAACGGGGTCAGCGCGCCGTTCGCCAGATCGACCCGTGCCGCGACGATGTTCGAATCGAGCTCGTCGACCACCCAGGCGAAGGGCAGGCGGGGATGGAAGGCGATATGCCGTGGGCCCGCACCTTCCCGAGACAGCATCGGCGGGGCTGCAGGATGCAGCTTGCCGGTCGCGGCGAGCCGGAAGGTGAAGACCCGGTCGAGCCCCTTGTCGGGCACCGCGACGAAACCGCCGGCGGGATCGAAGCAGACCTGATGCGGCTTGGCGAAGGGCTGCTCGACGCGGTGCGGACCGATCGGACCTTTCAGCGGCACCAGATCGGTCACCCCGCCGAGCATCCCGTCATCGCCGATCGGCAGCACCGCGACGTTCGAGACATAGGGATCGACGGTCAGGTGATTGGCGACGAGCAGGAAGCGGTTCGAGGGATCGACGCACAGATGCACCGGGTTCCGGCCCTGGTAGCTCTGCTTGCCGAGGAAGCGCAGCGTGCCGTCCTTCGGGTGAATCGCGAAGGCGCTGACTTCGCTGGCGTCGCCGTGCACGGTGAACAGGAAGCGGCGCTGGTGGTCGAAGGCCAGGAAGGCGGGATTGGCGATGCCGTCGAGCGCCTCGACCTTGGTCCATGCCCCATCCCGGCCGATCCGCGCGACCGTGATGCCGTCGCCATGCGCGTTGCGTTCGCGCGTCGTGCGACAACCGATATAGACCAGATGATCGCCCGCCGGATCGTCCATCATTCGTCCCTTCGCCATCAAAGGCCCCGCGCCGATCGCGGTCGCGGCCAGCATCGCCGAGCCCAGCAAGGTCCGCCGGGCAATGCCGTTATCCGTGGCGACCGGCTCAGCCGATGCTATACGCCCGTCGATGCCGTCGCCCGCCACAGCCTTTCCGCTCCGTGTTGCCGCCGCTCGCGCCGTCATTTGCATTTTGGAAATGCAAAAGTCTATAGTCGATTTCACGATGAGGCAGGAATGAGCGACAGGCTGGCGGATCGCGTCGCACGGCGCATCGTGGAGCATATCCGCACGCGGGCGCTGCCCGAAGGCGCGCATCTCGTCGCGCAGGAACTCGCCGACCTGTTCAAGGTGTCGCGCGCGCCGGTGACCGCGGCGCTCCGCGCGCTCGAACAGAGCGGCGCGGTACGATCGGTGCCGAATCGCGGCTTCTTCGTCGGCACGGCGACGCCCGACGCCGTGCCGTTGGCCGATGGTGGTGAGGACGACGAGGACGGCCTCTACAACGCGATCGTCGACCAGCGACTCGACGAGACGCTGCCGGCCAAGGTCAGCGAGAATGAGCTGATGCGCCATTTCGGCGTGACCCGCGCCCGGCTGCAACGCACTCTTGCGCAGATCGCCGACGAAGGCTGGGTCGAGCGCCTGCCCGGCCATGGCTGGCAATTCAGCACCACGCTGCACACCGCCGAATCCTACGAACAGGCCTATCGCTTTCGCGGCATGATCGAGACCCAGGCGCTGCTCCAGCCCGGCTATGCGGTGGTGCCGGAGGATCTCGTCCGGTTGCGCGCGGAGCAGCAGGGCCTGCTCTCCGGCACGATCGAGGCCCTACCCCGCGCGCGCCTGTTCGAACTCAATTCGGGCTTTCACGAGACGATCGTCGCCTGGTCGGGCAATCCCTTCTTTCTCGATTCGCTGAAGCGGATCAACCGCCTGCGCCGGCTGATCGAGTTTCGCGTCACCGGGGATCGCAGCCGACTCGACCAGCAGTGCCGCGAGCATCTGGCCTTGCTCGACCTGCTCGAGCGGGGCGACATATTGATCGCCGCCGAGTTCCTGCGCGGCCATATCGGCCATGCGCTCGCGGTGAAGGAACGCGCGGTCCATCGTCTCACCGATTGATTGCACTTTGCATTGACATAATGTAGTCAGGCGCCGGACCAATCGGGGACGGCCATGCAGAGTGCGATCGCCAGCGAGAACGAGATTCTGGAGCGGACGGTGCCGCGCAAAGTGTTCTGGCGCATCATCCCCTTCTGCTTCGCGCTTTACGTCATCTCGTACATCGACCGCGCCAATATCGGCTATGCCGCGCTGCAGATGAATGCCGAACTGGCGCTGTCGAGCCAGGCCTTTGGTTTCGCCGCCGGCATATTCTTCCTCGGCTATTTCCTGTTCGAGGTGCCGAGCAACGTCGCGCTGCTGCGCTTCGGCCCGCGCAAATGGATCGCGCGCATCCTGCTCAGCTGGGGCGTCGTCTCGATCCTTACTGCCTTCGTGCAGACCGCGCTGCAGCTCTATGTGCTGCGCTTCCTGCTCGGCGTGGCGGAGGCCGGCTTCTTTCCCGGCATCATCCTCTATCTGACGCTCTGGTTCCGATCGAAGGAACAGGCGACGGTGATCGCCTTGTTCACCGCGGCAATCCCGGTCTCCTATATCCTGGGTGGGCCGATCAGCACCCTGATCATGGAGCATGTCAGCGGCCTGGGCTTGAGCGGCTGGCGCTGGATGCTGCTGATCGAGGGGATCCCCGCGATCCTCGGCGGCATCGCCACCTATAAGCTGCTGACCGACCGACCCGACCAGGCCACATGGCTGACCGAATCCGAACGCGCATGGCTGGCGGCCGAGATGGTGGCCGAGCATGCCCCCGCCGCCGGCCGGCGCACCTTGGGCACGCTCGCCGCGATCACCCATCCCAAGGTGCTGTACCTCGCGATCATCTATTTCGCCTATCAATGCGGCAGCCTTGGCGTCGGCTATTGGCTGCCGCAGATCGTGAAAAGCCTGTCGACCGAGGCGTCGACCTTCGAGGTCGGGCTGATCGCGACCACGCCCTATGTCGTCGCAACGATCGGCATGGTGCTCTGGTCGCGCCATTCGGACGTGAAGCGCGAGCGCTACCTGCACACCGCCGTCCCGTTGCTCGCCGCCTCGCTGGCGCTGGGCGCGATCGGGCTGGCGACCAATACCGCCGTCGCGGTCGGCCTGATCACGGTCGCGCTGACCGGGCTCTACGCGTTCAAGGCGCCCTTCTGGGCGCTGCCGGGCATGTTCCTGTCGCGCAGTTCCGCCGCCATCGCGATCGCGGCGATCAACTCGATCGGCAATCTCGGCGGGTTCGCCGGGCCCTATCTGATCGGGGTGATCAAGGAAGCCACCGGCAGCGCGATCGCCGGGCTGATCTTCCTCGCGGTGCTGACCTTCATCGCCTTTGTGATGGTGTGGTTCGAATGGCTCGGCTCGGATGCGAGGGCTGAAGCCGAGTGAGCATCACCGTCGAGGCCCCGCTCCGCACGCTCGACCTGCCCGCCGCGATCGGCCCGGCGATCGCCAGCCTGCCCTGGGTCCACCGCATCCTGATCGAGAATCTGCTGCGCCGCAGCGCGCAGGATCGCGCCGCGATGGCGACGCTCGACGCCTGGCTGCGCGACGGCGGCAGCGAGGCGGAAATCCCTTTCTACCCGTCGCGGATCATGATGCACGACACGACCTGCGTGCCGGCATTGGTCGATCTCGCCGCGGCGCGGGAGGCGGTGGCGGCGGCGGGCGGCGATCCGCGCGCGCTCGATCCGGTGATCCCGGTCCACGTCTCGACCGATCATTCCATCGCGGTCGACCATTTCGGCACGCCCGATGCGATGCGGCTGAACCTGGCGCGCGAGGCCAGCCGCAACGGCGAACGCTTCCGCCTGATGAAATGGGCGAGCCAGGCGATGGCCAACCTGACCGTCCACCCGCCCGGCACCGGCATCATGCACACGCTCAACATGGAGCGGCTCGCCACGGTGGTGGCGATCGAGGAGCGGGACGGCGAGCGTTGGCTGATTCCCGACACGCTGATCGGCACCGACAGCCACACGCCGATGGTCAACGGCATCGGCGTGCTCGCCTGGGGCGTCGGCGGACTGGAGGCCGAGGCGGCGATGCTCGGCGCCCCGGTGATGCTGCGGGTGCCGCGTGTCGTCGGGGTGAGGTTGATCGGGCAATTGCGTGAGGGCGTGCTCGCGACCGATCTTGCGCTGACCGTCACCCACCGACTGCGCCAGATCGACCTGGCCAGCCGCTTCGTCGAATTCTTCGGCCCCGGCGTCGCGGCATTGTCGGCGGGCGAGCGCGCGGTGGTCGCGAACATGGCGCCCGAATATGGCGCGACCACCGGTTATTTCCCGATCGACGACCGCACGCTCGCCTATCTGCGCGCGACCGGGCGCGAACCCGATGCGATCGAGCGAGTACGCGATTATGCGCAGGACCAGCAGCTCTGGTTCGATCCCGCCGCCGAGCCGGGCTATGATCTGGTGGTCGAGATCGATCTGGACTCGATCGCCCCCTCGGTCGCGGGACCGTCGCGGCCGCAGGATTTGTTGTCGCTGGACCGTATCGCCGCCGCCATCCCGGCTCCCCGTGTGACCGACGACGCGATCCCGCACGGCGCGGTCGCGATCGCGGCGATCACCAGTTGCACCAACACGAGCGACCCGCGGCTGTTGATCGCGGCGGGTTTGCTGGCGCGGAAAGCGCGCCGGGCCGGGCTGACCAGCAAGCCCTGGGTCAAGACCTCGCTCGCGCCGGGATCGCCTTCCGCCGCAGGATTGCTCCGGCGCGCTGGATTGATGGACGATCTCGCAGCGCTGGGCTTTTCCGTGGTCGGGGTCGGCTGCACCACCTGCATCGGCAATTCGGGGCCGCTGGTGCCGGCGATGGCCGAAGCAGTGGTGCGCGGCGTGACGCCGGTCGCGATCCTGTCGGGCAACCGCAACTTTCCGGGTCGGGTCCATCCGCAGGTCGAGGCAAGCTTCCTCGCCTCCCCGCCACTCGTCGTCGCCTTCGCACTCGCGGGCGACGCGATGCGCGATATCGCGCGCGATCCGATCGGCCATGATGCCGTCGGCATGCCGGTACGCCTTGCCGACCTCTGGCCCTCGGGCGCCGAGATCGACGCGGTGCTGGCGCGCGCGGCCGACCCGGCCGATGTCCAGCGCGCCTTCGATGCGGCCGAGGCGAGCCTCGCCTGGCGCGACCTCGACGCGCCATCCGATGCGCTGTTCGCCTGGGATCCGGACTCGACCTATCTCCGCCCTCCGCCCTTCGCTTCGGCAGAAGCGCGGCGAGTGCCGAGGCCAATGCTCGCGCATCCACTGCTGGTGCTCGGCGACGACATCACCACCGACCATATCTCGCCCGCCGGCGCGATCCCGCGCGACAGCGACGCGGCGCGCTGGCTGATCGAGCACGGCGCCGACCAGCGCGACCTCAATGTCTATGCGTCGCGGCGCGGCAATTGGGAGGTGATGGTCCGCGGGCTCTTCACCAACAAGGCGGTGCGCAACCTGATCGGCGAGGACCTGCCCGCCGGCTGGACGACCCACGCGCCCAGCGGCGCGCGCCTGCCCCTGTGGGAGGCGGCCCAGGCTTATGGCGACGAGCCGCTCGTGATCGTCGCGGGGGACCGTTACGGCATGGGCTCGTCGCGCGACTGGGCGGCCAAGGGCGCCTGGCTGCTCGGGGTGCGCGCGGTGATCGCCTCAAGCTTCGAGCGGATTCACCGCAGCAATCTGATCAACCTCGCCATCCTGCCGATCGAGGTGCCGCGCGCAACGGCGCTGGCGTTGCGGGGATTGCGGTCAGGCGATCGGATCGCGATCGATGCCGACGCCGCGACGCTCCGGCCACGCGGGCCTGTCGGCGTACGAGTGCGCCGGGCCGACGGCTCGATCGAGCCGATCGCGGCGCACGCAGCGATCGAAACGATGAGCGAGGTGGCGATGCTCGCGGGCGGCGGGTTGCTGCCGGAGATCGTTACCCGCCTGAGCGGACGGTGCTAGCGTCCGAGATACTTGTCCAGGAATGAGAAGGTCGCGTCCTGCGCCTCGTGCGCCTGGTCGGTATCGGCCTGGGCGAAGAGATGCCCGCCGGGCGCCAGATCGTAGATCTTCGATTCGAAGACCTTGCCGCGCGCCTTCATCACGTCGATCAGGCGGCCGGCGTGGAGCGCCACCGGCGCGGTGCGGTCGCCGGTGGTCGACTGGATGAGCAGCGGCGTCTCGATCTGGTCGACATGGTTGATCGGCGACACGTCGATATAGGGCGCGAGATCCTGCGCGGGCGTCTTGCCGCCGAAGCGTGGCTGCTTCGCCAGATCATCGCCGCGAAAGGCTGGCTTGTACGCCATATAGGCGACCATGTCGGTCAGGCCGACATTATCCACCGCCGCGGCGAACAGCCTGGGGAAGCGCTCGATCGCCAGCAGCGTGATCATTCCGCCCTTGCTGCGACCGTAGATCGCCATCCGCTTCGGATCGACCTCGGGATAGCGATGGACCAGATATTCGGCAGCGGCGGCGACATCGTCCACCTCCTTGCCGCCGAAATCGATCGCGTCGTACAGCGCCTTCCCATAGCCGCGGCTGCCGCGATATTCGGGGAAGATCACGACATAGCCCTTCATCGCCGCGGCATTGATCAGGCCGAACATGTTGGGATCGAGATTGCCGTGATAGCTGCCATGGACGATGACGAGGCCGGGCTGTCGCTTGCCTGAGGCCTGCCCGCGCGCGGTGAAGACATAGGCCGGCGTGATGTCGCCATCATGGTTCGGATACAGCACCTGACGCATCGTCACCTGCTCGCCATAGGTCTGGTTGAACAGGACCGCGTAGAGCAGTTGCTGCGTGGCATATTGATCCTGCTGCAGCGCCTCGAGACGAGTCTGCACGTCCTTCGATTCTGTATCGATCGACGCGTCGAGCTTGCCATCCTTCTGGGCAAGCGCAGGCATGGCGGCCAGCGCCAGGACCAACCCGACCGTCCCCGCGACAAATCGCTTCCGCATCATGAGTCTCCCCTGTCCGCCGGCCTGTCGTGAAGCGGGCATCCTGTGGCTATGGTGCGCCGGCTGTCACGAGGCTGTCACGCGATCAGGCCGCGAGCCGCGCCCACACCGCCTTGGCGATCTGCACGTCCTGGATCGCAACCCCGGTCAGGTCGGCCACGACGATATCGTCCTCGGCAAAGGCGATCGGCGCGGCGATCAACTCGCCCAGTTCGATCAGCCCCGTTCCGTCGATCAGGCCCGCCGCGATCGCATTGGCGGTGTCGCCGTGGTTGATGCACTGCACGCGCGAATCGACGATGATCCGCGCCCGCGCCATCACCGCCGGCGCGATCTCGCTCTTGCCCGGAGCGTCGCAGCCGACCCCAACGATCCGCAGGCCCGGCCGCACCATATCGGCGGTGATCAGTGCTTCGGTCGATGGCGTGGTCGTCACGATCAGGTCGGCTCGCGCCGCCAGATCGGCCAGCGTCACCACCTCGCCGCCGATCGCCGCCGCCCTGGCCGGATCGCGCGCCCAGACCAGAATTTCCTCGATCCCGAGCGCCGCCGCGATCCTTTTCGCCTGCATGATCGCCTGGATGCCCGCGCCGACCACGCCGAGCACCTGCGCGCCCGGCCGCGCGATCAGCCGCGCCGCAATCACCCCGGCCAGCGCGGTACGCAGATCGGTCAGCTGCCCGCGGTCGTGCAGGATCGCCAATATCTCCCCGGTCTTCGCGCTCGCCACCGCGCTGAACCCGTTGCTCGTCGGCAAGCCGAGCAGATCGTTGCGATAGAAGCCCGTCGCCAGCTTCACCGCGAAGATGTCGTCGCCGCGAAGCCAGCCGCCCTTGGAATGGCAGTCTCCGATCGGATCGGCGAAGGACAGATGGCCGACCGCCATCACCTCCGCCTCGCCCGCGCTGAAGCGGCGGAAACCATCCTCGATCGCGGCCATGATCTCGTCCTCGTCGGTCGCGGCGAGGATTTCAGGAAGGTCGACGACCCTCATGCGGCACCCCGCAGCCGGGCGAGCTCGCCATACATGGTCGCGCGGCTGACGCCGAGGATCGCGGCGACATATTCGGGCGCGCGCTTGCCTTCGAACCCGCCGCTGGCGAACAGCGCCCCGATCAGCGCGCGGCGGCCGGCGCGGTCAAGCCGGTCGACAGTGGTCGCCTGCTCGGCGGTCCAGGCGGCGATGAAGCGATTGATCCGCTCATGCCAGTCATCCTTGAACAGGGCGATCGCCGCGTCGGTCGATTCGGCCGCGCCAAGAAAGCCGTGCAGCACCCGGCGCACCGCGTCGAACTCGGTCACGTCGGCGTTGATGCACATCAGCCCGATCGGCTTCAGGCATTCGTCGCGCAGCACGATCGAGATCGATTTGATCAGGCGGCCATCGTAATTCACCTTCTCATACGGCCCCAGCACATCGACATCGTCGGCGAATCGGCTGTCGCGCAGGTCCGACGGATCGCCGATCTTGCGCGGCGAAAAGGGGTTGGCGACGCAGGCCACGCTGTCGCTGACGAGATCGTGCACCGCCACTTCGACAAACGGCGTGAACAGCGCCGCAATGCCGCGCGCCACCGCGAAATGCGGACGCAACGGCGACGCCGCCACCAGATTGGCCGTGTCTTTTTCCGCAAGCTTGCGCATTCCATCGTTCCTGACTATCAAGTCCAGATTGGACTTATTATCCAAATATCCGCGCCGTGCAAGGAGAACCCGATGACCAGCCTGTTCGATCGAATCATGGAGGCGCATGTCGGCATCCGCCCGCAGGTGCCGGTCTCGACGCTGGAGCGCAGCACCGCTCTGTCGGCCGCGCTGGGCTGCGAGGTGATGCTCAAGACCGAGCATCTGATGCCGACCGGATCGTTCAAGGTGCGCGGTTCCGCCAACAAGATCCGGGCGCTGGGCGACGCGGCGCATAATGGGGTGATCACCGCCTCGACCGGCAATCACGGCCAAGGCGTGGCGCGGGCGGGCAAGCTCGCGGGCGTGCCCGTCACCGTCTATCTCCCCGAGAGCGCGCCGGCCGCGAAGAAGCGCGCGATCGAGGCGCTCGGCGCGCGTCTGGTCGTGATCCAGGGCCCGTCACTCCAGGCCGAGATCGAGGCGCGCTGCCAGTCCGAGCGCGAGGGCATTCCCTATGTCGCGCCCTATAATGATCTCGATACCGTCGCCGGCCAGGGCACATTGGGGATCGAGCTGTTCGACCAGGCGCCCGATCTCGACGCAGTGTTCATCTGCGTCGGCGGCGGCGGGCTGATCGGCGGCGTCGGCACGGCGATGAAGACGCTGAGCCCGAACACGCAGATCGTGGGCGTGTGGCCCGAAGCGTCCACCTGCATGCTCGATTCGCTCAAGGCCGGCCACATCATCGAGACGCCCGAGTACGACACGCTCTCCGACGGATCGACCGGCGCGATCGAGCCCGGTTCGGTGACCTTCCCGATCTGCCAGACGGTGATCGACGAGACGATGACGGTCAGCGAGATCGAGATCGCGCGCGGCATGCGGCGGATCGCCGAGGGCGAGCGCTGGATGATCGAGGGCTCGGCCGGGGTCGCCGTCGCGGGGCTGATCAAGACCGCCGAGGCGTGGCGCGGCAAGAAGGTCGCGCTGGTGCTGTGCGGGCGCAACGTGGCGCTTTCGACCTTTCTCAGCGCGATGGAGCTTGGGCGGGAGGATTGATCCTCGTGACAGCTTGGTGACGGCAATATCCGATAGCCTCACCCGATAAGGGGAGCGATCATGCGCAATTTTCTGAGGGTCGGACTGGCCATCTCGCTGGCGGCGACGCCGATGACCGCCATCGCCAAGGACGCCAGGCGAGTCCACGCGCGCCTCGAGGCGCCCGATTGCAAGGCGCGCGTCGGCTATGACCGTGACATGGTGATGCCCGGCTACAGACTGCCGACCGCGCTCGGCCCTGCCACCTGCGTCGCCTTCTCGACCGCGGCCGCGCAGCCGCCGGCGCATTATCACGGCGATTTCTATGTCGACGAGTTCACCGACGCCAAACTGCGCGCGCGCTACCGCGCCTGCATGGCGCAGGAGAAATGCGCGAAGCGGGTGCAGGAGCAGGTCGACGAGCGCCATCCGCCGAACCGCGAGGCGCGCATCACTGATCCTCGTGCGCTGTACCTGCTCGGCAAGGTCGCGCCGGGCGCGGATATCGACCTGAAGACGGTGCGCCGCCCGGGCTTCTTCGCCCAGGCGCCCTATGACGAATCGATCGCCCGGGACGATGCCCAAACCTGGACGGTGGAGTTCACCGAGCCGGCCGATCCCTATGAGCGGCTCCATCTGAAGCAGGACACGCCGGTCAAGCTGCGCGGCTGGTATATCCGCGGCGCCGGCATCGCCGACGGCAAGGGCGGCGTGGTGCGCGCGGTCGTCTATATGAGCGGCGGCGGCGGCCAGCGCATCGCCGCGATCGACGATCCGCGCGACTCGCTTTACCGGATCAAGGACAACGGCAACGCCAAGCTCAACGACTATCCCAACGCGACCTCGGGCGCAGTCGGGCAGCGGACCTGGCGGGCGACGGCCGACATATTGCACCAGGCCGGATTCGACGTGCTGATCTTCGACCGGCGCGGCGTGGGGCTGTCGACCGGCATCGCCGACACCAACACACTGCAACAAGGCCGCGATCTGCTGTCGATTGCGGCCAGCCTCCGCACTGGTGACGGGTTGCGCGCGCTGACCCCGGCCGGCGAGCTCGTCCTGGGTCATGATGCCGCCGCCTCGATCCATGGCGGCGCGCCCGATGCGGGCACGCCGACCCTGTTCCTCGGCAGCTCGCGCGGGACGATGGCGAGCGGCTGGGCGATGACGATGAATTTCGACAAGAATTGCAGCTACGACCTTGCCGAAATCGCTTGCACCCCGGCGGTCGGCGACAGGACGATCCGGGGCGCGATCCTCCTCTCCGAATTCTCGAGCGGCATGGGCTATGTCCCCGCGCAAATGACCGAGGAGGATAATGAGCGCGGCCTTGGCGACGATCGCGGGCTGTTCACCGTCGGCACCGAGATCCAGCAGAACATCGTCTTCTTCCCCAGCTCGGCGGTGCTCGCCGGGATCCACAAATGGCCCGGCGCCTTCCTTGCGCGCGGCCTGTGGGACTATGCGGCGGGGCTGGAGGGATCGATGGATTCCTACAGCCGGCTGAGGGGCCCGAAAGAGCTGGTCGTCGTCCGCGGGCCGCATCCCTACGAGACCTGGCCCGATTCCGAGAAGAAGCGCGTGCAGGAGCGAATGCTCGCTTATGCGCGGGCAGCCGTGCTCGGCCAGACGAGCGTACCGGGCGGACGGCCCTGGGCGACGCGCAAGGAACTGGTCGCGACCGCATCCGATGTCTGGGAGCCCTCGTCGCATCCGGACCGTGTGAAGAATCTGAAGCACGACTGATCCCGCGCGAGCTGACTGCACCTTTGAATCGGAGACGGCGATGGCGATCCGGGAATTGACCATAGCGGGGATCATCGGCGCGATCGGCCAGCCCGATTTCGAGGCGATCACGGCGCATCTGGTCGGCGACCTGATCGGCTTCGATCTCGCCGCGATGATCCTGCATCGCCGCGGCGATAGCCCTGTCGCCCTGTTCGACAATTTCGACAGCGTCGGCGGCCGGCAGGGCATCGCGAATTATGTCGGCGTCACGCATCGGATCAATCCGATCCTGACCGGCAACCCTGCGCGCGGTGCGCTCCGCGCGCGGGATTTCCGCGTCCGGCCCGATCGCCTCGCCGGGACATGCGCCGCGCATCTCGTTCGGGCACCGGAGGAGGAGCTCGGCTTCCGCACGATCGGCTGGCCCGAGCGGCTGGAGGAAGTCGGTCTCTATTTTCCGGCTTGCGGCGGCGTGGTCGAATGCGGCTTTTACCGCCAGCGCGCGGCACATCCGGTCTCGCCGCGTACCCTGCGGCTGCTCGGCGCGCTGGAGGCGCCGATCACGGCGGCGTTCGATTGCCATGGCCGGTTCCGTGCCAGCCCCGCCCCGGTCGAATTGCTGTCGGCGCGGGAACGCCAGGTCGCCGACTTGTTGCTGCTCGGCTGCTCGTCCGAGGCGATCGCGCTACGGCTCGGGATCAGCCGCCACACGGTGAAGGATCACCGCAAGGCAATCTTCCGCAAGCTCGGCATCGGTTCGCTCGCCGAGCTGTTCGCGGCACAGCGCAGCCTGCACTGACCCCCTCCACCGGGGGATGGCGCTACGCCCGCCGCGCGTGCAGGTTCAGCCCCAATCGAGGAGGAACCTATGCGCTACGTCCGGATGCCGATCGAGGTCGAGTCGCCCGAGGAATATGGCTATGGCCGGATCCGCTATAACCTGTCCGAGAGCTCGGTCGCCGATCGCACCGTCCACGGGCTGGGCCTCACCGTTCCCGACCTTACCCTGCTCTATGGCGAGCATCGCGGCGGCGCCGAGCTGCGCCGGTTGATCGCTGAGACCAGCGGCGGAGTCGAAACGGACGATGTGCTCGTCACCGTCGGCGCGGCGGGCGCCTTGTTCATCATCGCGACGGCGCTCCTCGGCGCGGACGACCATCTCGTCGTGGTCCGGCCCAATTACGCGACCAATCTCGAGACGCCCCGCGCGATCGGCTGCAAGGTCACGCATGTCGAGCTGGGCTTCGAGACCGGCTTCCGGATCGATCCCGCGGAGATCGCCGCGGCGGTCACGCCGCAGACCCGGATCATCAGCGTCACCTGCCCGCACAACCCGACCGGTACGATGCTGACCGAGTCCGAGCTGCGCGAGCTGGTCGGCCTGGCCCGGGATCGCGGCTGCATCCTGCTGGTCGACGAGACCTATCGCGACCTGTCGCTCAACGGCACGCTGCCGCTCGCCGCCTCGCTTGGCGACCATGTCATTAGCGTCGCGTCCCTGTCCAAGGCCTATGGCGCGCCCGGCATCCGGATCGGGTGGATCATCAGCAAGGACCCGGCGCTGCAGGAGCGCTTCCTCGCGGCCAAGGAGCAGATCAACATCTGCGGCAGCGTGATCGACGAATGGGTCGGCGAACAGATCCTGTCGCGCCGCGACGAATTGCTCCAGCCCGTCCTGACCGAGATGCGGCGGCGCCTGGCGCTGATCACCGAATGGATGGCGGGCGAGCCATTGCTCGACTGGGTCGCGCCGAGCGGCGGCGTGGTCTGCTTTCCGCGGATGCGCACCGAACCGCCGGGCGGCACCGACGCTTTCTACAAGCGCCTGCTGGAGGAACATGGCTGCTATGTCGGCCCGGGCCACTGGTTCGAACTGCCCGACACCTATTTCCGGCTCGGCTATGGCTGGCCGACCGCCGAGGAGTTGGAGGGCGGGCTGAAGGCGATCTCCGCGGCGCTCAGAGGCTGACCTGCCCCCTCCCGCTTGCGGGAGGGGAGTAATGTTATGCTTGCTCCTTCGCCCGCCCCGCGATCGCAAACGTCATCGCCGGCAGGAACAGCAGCACCAGGGGCACCGCAGCGATCAGCCCGAAGATGATCGCTGTCGCGAGCGGCTGTTGCAGCCCGGCACCGCGGCTGACCCCCAGCGCAAGCGGCGCCAGCGTCAGCACCGCGATCAGCGCCGACATCAGGATCGGCCGCAATCGCTTTGCCCCTGCCTCGCGCAGCGCGTCGATCGTCAACGGCACCTCGCGGTCGATCTCCGCCAGGAAGAAGATCACCAGCTCGGTCACCATGCCGACCACCATGGTCAGCCCCATCAGCGCCGAGATGTTGAGCTCGATCCCCGTGATCCACAGGCCCCCCAGCACCGCCGCGGCGGACAGGAGGACCGTCGCGAGCGCCGCCAGCGTCCAGCTGATCCGCTCGAACAGCAAGGTCAGCAACAGTGCGGTGAGCAGCAGGGCTGCGCCGAACACCAGGGTAAGGTCCGCGAAGCTTTTCTGCTGCTCGGCATAGAGGCCGCCATAATCGACGCGGACCGAGGCCGGCAAGCCGAGCCCCGCCACGGTCGTGCGGATCTCCTTCATCGCCGATCCGAGATCGCGGCCTTCGAGCCGGGCGGTGACCGCGATGAACGGCGCCAGATCCTCGCGGGTCAGCTGCTGCTGGCCCGGATCGATCCTGACTTGGGCGATCGATCCCAGCCGGACGCCGTGCCCGTCGGGCGCGACCAGCGGCAGGTTGGCGATGTCGCTCGCCCGGCTGCGCAGGATCGAGGGCGCGCGCACCCGCACGTCAACGAGTTGCTCGCCGCTGCGTATTTTCGTCGCCGCGGTGCCGCCGACCAGGGCCTCGACCTGGCTCGCCACCGAATCGGGATCGAGCCCCTGCTGCGCCGCCGCGCCCGGATCGACGCGCACGCTGACGGCGTCACCCGCGACGCGCAGGCCGTCGACGATCTCGACCACGCCATTGGTCTTGCCCAGTGCCCCACCGACCTTCTTCGCCGAATCCGCCAGCACCGCCGGATCGTCGCCGAACAATTTCACCTCGATCGGCTGCGGCACCGCGGTCAGATCGCCGATCAGATCCTCCATCAGCTGGATCAGCTCGACCTCGAGCCCGGGCACCTGCTGCTCGATGCGAAGGCGGATATCGGTCATCACCTCCTCGATCGGCCGGCGCGATCCGCCCTTCAGGCGCACGAAATAATCGCCTTCGTCGGCCTCGGTCAGGCCACCGCCGAGCTGCAGCCCGGTACGCCTCGAATAGCTCGCGACCTCGGGCGTGTCGGTGATGATCTTCTCGACCTGACGGAGCAGCCGATCGGTATCGCCGAGCGCCGCGCCCGATTGCGCCTTGTAGTCGAGCACGAAACCGCCCTCGTCCATCGCGGGCATGAAGCCCGACGGGACATGGCTCCAGGCCACCCAGCCGAGCAGCGCCATGCCGACCCCGAGCACGGCCGCGAACAGGCCCGGCCGCGCGAACGCCCGGTCGCCGGCGACCGAATAGCCGCGGTTGAGCCGGGCAACGAAGCCGCCCGCCCGCTCGGCCGCCGCGGCATCCGAATCGCGCAGCCAGTGCGCGGCGATCAGCGGAATGACGTAGCGGGCGTAGAGGAGCGACACGGCCAGCGCCGCGACCATGGTTATCGCCAGCGCCTGGAAGAAGCCGCCGGTTACGCCCGAGATGAAGGCGAGCGGCAGGAAGACGATGATCGTCGCCGCGGTCGATCCGAACAGCGGCCGGGCCATTTCCGCCGCCGCCTCGAGCAGGGTCGGCGGGGTCTTGGCGGTCCCTTCCTGCATGCGGCGCACGATATGCTCGAGCATCACCACCGCATCGTCGACGACCAGGCCGACCGCCGCCGCCATGCCGCCGAGCGTCATCATGTTGAAGCTCATGCCCATGACGTAGAGGATGAGGCAGGTCGCGGCGAGGACGGCGGGAAGCATCGACGCGGTTATGACCATCAGCCGCCAGCTTCGCAGGAACACGAACAGCACGATCCCGGCGAGCAACGCGCCTAGCAAGATGGCGTCTCGTACCGCATTAGCGGCGCCGGTGACGAGTTCGGACTGATCGTAG
>NZ_JAQGLC010000160.1 GCF_028293085.1 Sphingomonas bacterium | reverse complement strand
GGTTGGTAGGGCCGGAACCGGGGATGATCAGTATCATCGGCGCAGGTCCGCCCGTCACCGGCGGATTCAGCATCGCGCCCTGCAACGGCCCCAGTGGACCCGGTGCCTCGATCGTGACGTCGGCGGCGGCCCCGGCAGTCGCCGCCTGCGGCAGCGCCGCCGACATCGCCATCAACAATGCGGATAACAACATGACGCCCGACTCCAGCGCGTGAGGATCAGTTGGCGCCGTGGCCCGGCCAGGTCACCTTGTCGCCCTCGGCGATGCCGAGCTCGGCCGAGCGCCCGCCATTAATCTCGAGCACCGCCGCGACCGGCTCGCCCGAGGGGATCGGCGTTTCGGACAAAGGCAGGGTGTTCTCGGCGATCGTCGCGATCGTGCCGTCCTTGCGGATGAAGATGATGTCGAGCGGGCTCGGCGTATTCTTCATCCAGAAGCTGGCTTCCTTGGGCGGGCCGCCATCGGGGGGATAGGGTGCGAACAGCATGCCGGCGTCCGCATCGATATGGGTGCGGAACATCAGCCCGCGCTGCTGCTCGCTTTCGGTCTTCGCGGTCTCGACCGTGAATTTGTGGGCGCCGTTCGAGCTGGCGATCGTCACCACGACCGTCTTCGCGACGTTTTCCGTCGCAGCACCGTCATGGCTGCCCGAGGTGTAAGCGTAATAGGCGCCGGCGGGCGCGATGACACACAGCGCCAGCGCCGCCGCGATCTTCGTGAAACTCATGCGGGAATCAGCCTTCCTCTTCGACCATCACCGCGAGCGGGCCCTTGCGGCCCTCGACGATCCGCGCCCGCAGGCGCTGGTCGGGTTCGACCTCGGCGATGCCGGCACGCCGCAGCGTTTCCATATGCACGAATATATCCGCCGAATCGGCATCGCGCACGAGGAATCCGTAGCCCTTCAGCCGATTGAACCATTTCACCGTCACCGGCTCGAACGGCCCGGCATTCTCGATCAGCCCCGAGGGATCGACGCGTTCCTCGCCCGGCCGCGCCCGCATGGGCGGCTCGACCGCATTGCTCAGGTCGATCGACACGATCTCGGTCGCCTGGAAGCCTCGCTCGCGCAGCACGGCGAGGCAGTCCACCCGCGCGCCCTCGGGCAGGCTGCGCCGGCCATGCGGCTGGAGCACCGAGAAATGAATGAGGACATCCCCGAACGCGGAATCGTCAGCGACGATGAAGCCGAAGCCACGGGTCACGTCGAACCATTTGAGCGCACCCGACACCGGCGCGCCATCGGCGAGCGGCGGCGCGTCGAGCGTGGCTTCGTCCCAGGTCCGGCCCCCGAACGCCGGTTGCGGATCGTTACGCATAACCAAACTAATCCCCCGCGCGCATGCTAGCACGGATCGCGCTTAGGACAAAAACGACGATTCCACCGGATTCACTCCAGTTGACCGGTGTCCTCGCCCGGCGCCATCGACGCGATCCGGCGCGACAGCGTGAAATCATGCCCGCCGCGGATCATCGCCGCGATCTGCTTCTCGCGCTGGGGCCGATCGGGCGCGACGGTGGCGAAGGGGCCGATCCGCCGTTTGCGCGCGAAGGTCAGCGCCGCATCGAGCGTCCGCGCCTCGATCGCGGGGGCCAGCGCCTCGGCATCCTCCTCACCGATGCCGACCTGGCGGAACACGCCGGTCACCCGGCGCTTGCCCAGCCCACGCCGGGCCATGGCGGACGCGCGGGCCTCGCCAAAAGCGCGATCGTCGATATAGCCGAGCTCGGCCAGTTTCTCGGACAGCGCCTGGGGGTCGGCGGCATCGCCTTCCCAGCCCCGTTCGCGGATCTTGCGGACGAGATACGTCGTCAATCGCGCCCGGGTCGTCGCAAAGCGTTCGACGTAGCGCAGCGCCAGCCGTTCGAGCGCCGCGGCGTCGAGCGGGGGTGGCGGGCGCCGGTCCCGGCTGGTCCTGGAAGGCATCACGCCATCATTGTGCCACAGTCGGAACGGATTTTGAACGCTTGGCAGCGGCAGAGATGCGAGCTTCCGAACGAGCGGCTTTTGGGGAAAGGCCGCCATCAAGGGCGCAAAGAATAATGGTAAGTGATGTTCCGGGTTCCGGGGTGCTGTTGGCAGAGCGTGCCACGGTGACCGCGACCCCTACCGAAGACCGGCTCGCACGGCGCTTCGCGGATTTCGAGACGCTTGGGGAAGCGCTCGATTATGCCGCCAGCGGCGTTCGCGGGCTCAATTTCCACGACGCGCGCGGCGCGCTCGTGCGCCCTTATCCGTTCGCCGAGCTGCGCGAGGACGCGCTGACGATGGCCCGCCGCCTGATCGCGGCCGGTGTGAAGCCCGAGGACCGCATCGCGCTGGTCGCCGAGACGAGCCCCGAATTCGCCACGCTGTTCTTCGGCGTGGTCTATGCCGGCGCCTGGCCGGTGCCGCTGCCGCTGCCGACCTCGTTCGGCGGGCGCGATTCCTATATCGAGCAGCTCCGCGTCCAGCTTTCGAGCTGTGACCCCACGATGCTGATCTATCCGCCCGAGCTGGCCCAGATGGCCGGCGAGGCCGCTCGTCTGGTCTCCATCGAGGGCGTCGACTGGGCCGAGCTGATCGAGCGCGAGGCGCCCGACGCCACGCTGCCCACCGCCCGCGGCAGCGACATCGCCTATCTGCAATATTCGAGCGGATCGACCCGATTCCCGCACGGCGTGGCGATCACGCATCATGCCTTGCTCAACAATCTCGCGGCGCACAGCCACGGCATGGAGCTGCAGCCGAGCGACCGCTGCGTCTCCTGGCTGCCCTGGTATCATGACATGGGGCTGGTCGGCTGCTTCCTGTCGCCGGTCGCGAACCAGGTTTCGACCGACTATCTGAAGACCGAGGATTTCGCGCGGCGCCCGCTCGCCTGGCTCGACATGATCAGCCGCAACCAGGGCACCACCCTCTCCTATTCGCCGACCTTCGGCTACGATATCTGCGCACGGCGCATGTCGAGCCAGACCAAGGCGAGCGAGCGGTTCGACCTGTCGCGCTGGCGCGTCGCCGGCAACGGCGCGGACATGATCCGACCCGACGTGATGCAGAGCTTCGTCGACGCGTTCGCCGATGCGGGCTTCAAGGCCAATGCCTTCCTGCCGAGCTACGGCCTGGCCGAGGCGACTTTGGCCGTGTCGATCATGCCGCCGGGCCAGGGCATCCGGGTCGAGCTGGTCGAGGAAACCCAGCTTTCGGGCGTCGCCGCCGGGCAGGATCGGCCGCAGCGGTATCGCGCGCTCGTCAATTGCGGCAAGCCGGTGCGCGACATGAAGGTCGAGATCCGCGAGGAAGACGGCACGCCGCTGCCCGAGCGCGCGATCGGCAAATTGTGGTGCTCCGGCCCGTCGGTGATGGTCGGATACTTTCGCGACCAGGATTCGACCGACGCCTGCCTCGTCGATGGCTGGCTCGACACCGGCGACATGGGCTATTTGTCCGACGGCTATGTCTATATCGTCGGCCGGACGAAGGACATGATCATCATCAACGGCCGCAATCACTGGCCGCAGGATATCGAATGGGCGGTCGAGCAGCTGCCCGGATTCAAGGCCGGCGACATCGCCGCCTTCGCGATCACCACCCCGGGCGGCGAGGAAACCCCCGCCGTGCTCGTCCAGTGCCGCAGCTCCGACGATGCCGAGCGCGTGCGGTTGCGCGAAGAGATCCGCGAACGCGTCCGCTCGGTGACCGGCATGAACTGCGTGATCGAACTGATCCCGCCACGCACGCTGCCGCGCACCAGCTCGGGCAAGCTCAGCCGGGCCAAGGCGCGCAACCTCTACCTCAACGGCGAGATCAAGCCCTACGACATCGCGGCGTAACGCGCCGTCCTGTTGGAGCCGCGCTTCCCTGTTATCGCGCGATAACAGGGAGAGGCGGGCCCCATAACGGGGAAGCGCGATCCGGCGGCGTGTTGGATGAGGGGGAGTGAGGTTCGAAACACCAACGAGTGTCCCCTCACCCTTCCCCCTCCCACAAGGGGAGAGGGAGAAAGGGAGAACCACGGTCAGGCACCGATCTTCCGAAAATAATATGGCCGAATCGGCTCATCGCCTAACCATCCGCTAACCACCGATGGTTTATTGCCCGAGGTGTGAGCACTCGCCCAGCCTCCCAATTCGCCCATCCGCGCATCGACGTGCGTGCCCTTCTTGGCATGTACGATCCCGCCGATACGACCGACTGGGCGCCGATTCGCGCCGCGCAGCTGAACGCGGGCAGCCAGCTCGCTCTTTTCCTGCTCGCGGCCAATGTCGTCGGCGCGATGCTGGTCGCGCTGGTGCTTCAGCCGGTCGCGCCGCTCTGGGCGCTGTCGAGCTGGGGCGCGGTCGTCGCCGCGGTCGCCGCCACTGTCACCTTCCGCCGCCTTGCCGCGAGTCAGCGCACCGCGCAGACCGCGACCTTGCGCGACGTGCGCGACACGGTGCTCGAGGGGATCGCGCTCGCCGCGGTGTGGTCGGTGCCGCCGCTCGCTTTCGGAGTCCGGACCGAACCGACCATCGCCTTCGGCCTGTGGATCGTCATCGCGCTGCTGATGACCGCCTCGGCGGTCGCGATGGCGGCGCTGCCGCTCGCGACGTTGAGCTTTCTCGGCATCCTGGGCAGCGCCATCGCGGTGATGCTGTATTTCGTGGGCGGGCCGCTGCTGGCCTCGACCGCGATCGTGTTCACCGCGCTGCTGATGTTGGTCTGTTTCGACCGCGGCAAGGCGCTGGTCGTGATCCGCGCGAGCGAGATCGCGCTGGCCGAGCGTGACGAGACGGTGAGCCTGTTGCTGCGCGAGTTCGCCGAGCACAGCGCCGACTGGCTGTGGGAGACCGATTTCAATCGCCGCATCGTCCGCGCCTCGCCGCGCTTCGCGCATTCGGTCGGCCTCGATCCGCTTTCGGTCAACGGCATGCCGTTCCTCCAGGTGCTCGCCGGCCCAACCTGGGAGGCGGGCAATTTCTCCGCCGGCCTGCGCACCCTCGCCGAGAAGCTCAAGGGCCGCGAGAGCTTCCGCGACCTGCTCCTCCCGGTCGAGGTCAATGGCGAAGAGCATTGGTGGGAGATCGCCGCCAATCCCCGGCTCGACGATCGCGGCGTGTTCGTCGGCTTTCGCGGCGTCGGCTCGGACGTGACCGAGGCGCGCAAATCGGCCGACAAGATCAACAAGATGGCGCGGTACGACACGCTGACCGGCCTGCCCAACCGCCTGCTGATCAACGAGGCGCTCGCCCATGCGATGGCCGAGGCGGACAAATGGGGCAGCCGCTGCGCCTTCATGATGATCGATCTCGATCGCTTCAAGGCCGTCAACGACACGCTCGGCCACCCGATCGGCGACCGGCTGCTCGGCCGCGTCTCCGAACGGCTCGGCCAGCTGATGACCGACAATGAGGTGATCGGCCGGCTCGGCGGCGACGAATTCGCCGTGGTGATCCGCGACGCGACCGACTCCGCGAAGATCGAGGGCCTGGCGCAGAAGATCATCGAGGCGCTGTCGCGGCCCTATGAGATGGATCAGCACACGCTCTACACCGGCGCGAGCGTCGGCGTGGCCACGGGCCCGCGCGACGGGCGCACCGCGGAAATGCTGATCCGCTCGGCCGACCTGGCGTTGTACCGCGCCAAGGATGCCGGCGGCGGCGTGTTCCGCATCTACGAACCGCAGCTTCACGTCGAAGCGGAGGAGCGCCGCGTGCTCGAAATGGCGCTGCGCAAGGCAGTGCAGAACAACGAGATGCACCTCAATTACCAGCCCGTGGTCGACGCCGGCACCGGCGCGCTCACCGGCTTCGAAGCGTTGCTGCGCTGGACTCATCCCGAGCTCGGCAACATCTCGCCCGTGAAATTCATCCCGCTGGCCGAGGATGCGCGGCTGATCGCGCCGATCGGCGAATGGGTGCTGCGCACCGCGTGCGACGAGGCGGCGCGCTGGGGCTCGCCGGTGCGCGTCGCGGTCAATGTCTCGCCCGACCAGCTGCACAATCCGTCCTTCGTCTCGGTCGTCGCCTCGGCGCTGGCGAACAGCGGCCTGCCGGCCGACCGGCTCGAGCTCGAAGTGACCGAAAGCGTGTTCATGAGCGAGGGCACCGGCGCGACCAAGG
Source organism: Sphingomonas bacterium (assembly GCF_028293085.1). Lineage (GTDB taxonomy): Bacteria > Pseudomonadota > Alphaproteobacteria > Sphingomonadales > Sphingomonadaceae > Sphingomonas. The sequence continues at coordinate 2,490 of NZ_JAQGLC010000160.1, read as the reverse complement.
TGCTCGAGCGCATCCTCGATCTCGGCGTACGGCTCAGCCTGGACGATTTCGGCACGGGCTATTCCTCGCTCGGTTATCTCAGCCGCACGCGTTTCTCGTCGATCAAGATCGACCGCAGCTTCGTGCAGGGCGCATCGAAGGGCGTGCCGGAGGCGATCGCGATCATCCGCGCCGTCGTCGCGCTGGCGCAGAGCCTGGGCATGGCCACCACCGCCGAGGGCGTGGAAACCGAGCAGGAGCATCTGATGGTCCAGGATCTCGGCTGCACCAAGGTCCAGGGCTATTATTTCGGCCGTCCGCTGCCGGTCGACGAGGCGCGCGCGATCGCCAATCGCGGATGGGACAAGGCGGCGGCCGCCTGAGCGCTTGCTCCTCGCCGAACGCCACGCTAAAGCCCGCAACCGCACAGGGGTGTAGCTCAGTTGGTTAGAGCGTCGGTCTCCAAAACCGAAGGCCCTCGGTTCGAGTCCGAGCTCCCCTGCCACTTCCTTCAGATCCGACCTTAGTCCTCCTGAGGCAGCAACTCGCCGATCGCGCGCAGCAGCGCGTCGGTGGCGAAGGGTTTGCGCAACAGCCCCACGCCCGGGTCCGCCACCACCTTCAGCCGCGCGGTTTCCGAAAAGCCGGTCATGATCAGTACCGGCCGATCGGGGAAGGCCGCGCGCGATCGGGCGGCGACTTCGGCGCCGGTGTGATCGGGCATCGCGAAATCTACCACGATCAGGTCGATCCCGTCGCGTTCCGCTGCCGTCAGGCCCGCGCCGCCGCCGTCGGCGGTGAAGGTCGATGCGCCCAGCGCCTCCAGCGTCGCGGCGACCGTCTGCAGCACATCCGGATCGTCATCGATCACCAGCACGTTCATGCCGGTCAGCACCGCCTCTTTCGCGGGCTCGGCGGGTGTCGCCGTCGCACAGCGCGTCGGCGCCACGCCGAAGGCGCGGCGCAGGAAGAGGCGCACCGTCGTGCCGCGCCCTTCGGCCGTGTCGATCTCGACCGCACCGCCCGCCTGGGAGACCACGCCGAACACCATGCTCAGGCCGAGCCCGGTGCCCTTGCCGGCGCCCTTGGTGGTGAAGAAGGGCTCGAACGCGCGCGCCGCGACCTCGGGGCTCATGCCCGATCCCTCGTCGTCGACCTCGATCATCACATAATCGCCGGCGGCGAGATCGGGATGCGCCTTGCCGGACGCGGCGGTGCTGCGGATACGAATGGCGCCGCCTGCGGGCATCGCATCCCGCGCGTTGATCGCGAGGTTCAGGATGGCGAGCTCGAGCTGGGTCCGATCGGCGATCACCGCCAGACCCTCGTCCGGGATCGCCATGTCGACCCGAACCAGCGGCCCGGCCGACCGGCTGATCATGTCGCGCGCGCGCTCGAACAAGGGAGCGAGCGCGAAGGACGCGATCTCCAGCTTCTGGACGCGCGAGAAAGCGAGCAGCTGGCCGGTGAGCTTCTTGCCGCGCTCGACCGCCTGGCGGGCGTTGCGGCTCCACCGCGCGATCCCGGCGGCATTGTCGGGCTGGATCTCGATCAGCTCCAGATTGCCGGTGATCGCCTGCAGCAGATTGTTGAAATCATGCGCGATCCCCCCGGTGAGCTGGCCCAGCGCCTCCAGCTTCTGCGCCTGCAACAACGCGCGTTGGGCGTGCTCGCGCTGGGCGAGGTGCGCGCGCATCTCGTCAAGCGCCGCGTCGCGCGCCAGGATGGTGCTCGCCAGCCTGGCGTTATCCACAGCGAGGGACGCGGTGGAGGGAAACGCCGCCGCCCTGGGAACGAGGATCCAGAGCGCGAGCGCCGTCGCCGCCGAGGCGATCGCCGCGGTCATCTTCACGACCGCCTCGGCACCGTAATTGCCGTGCCAGACCGTCCAGATCGACATCACATGCGCCGCGCCGCACGCCAGGATGAAGGCCGCGAACAGCGATATCGTCCCGCGGTACCGGATATCGTCGCGCTTGCGCAGCAGCGTGATCAGCGCGAGCGGGATGGCAAGACAGGAAACCGCGATCAGCGCGTCGGCGAACACGTGCATCCAGATCAGCTGGGGTTGCCACAGCAGGACGGAACCGCGCGGCGCGTAGCCCGCGCCGAAAAAGGATCGCAGCGTTTCACCCATTAAGCCAACCGTCCCGCGTTAGGTGTCCGGTAAAGCCACTATCCCTCGCGATTGCGCGGCTGACTACCCTTAATCCGGATGATTAACCTGGATTAGCCCCGATACGGCGGCATCGGCCCTCCGGGCCCGGCCCGACGGGCGAACGCCCGGCCGCGAAGGACATGCCCGCATCTCTTGCTTTCCGGGCGCGTCGGGGTTATCTGCGCGGTCAATCCGAAATCGAGGATTGGACGGCGCCGGTTCCTTGGGACCGGGCAGCGGCTCCATGCCTCGATCTCGTGCGTTTTGAAAAGCGAGTCAGCAAACGTGGCGAAGACAGGACCGTTGGAGTTCATCAACCAAGTGAGGGCCGAGACCGCCAAGGTCGTCTGGCC
>NZ_JAQGLC010000117.1 GCF_028293085.1 Sphingomonas bacterium | reverse complement strand
GATACTCCGACGCCATGCAGGCCGCCGGAGACCTTGTACGCATTGTCGTCGGACGTGGTCTCGAATTTGCCGCCCGCGTGAAGCTGGGTCATGATGACCTCGGCGGCGGACACGCCGTCCTCGGTATGGATGCCGGTCGGGATGCCGCGACCATTGTCGGTTACCGAGACCGATCCGTCGGGGTTCAGGGTGATGTCGATCCGGTCGCAAAGCCCGGCCAAGGCTACGTCGATCGCATTGTCGGAGACCTCGAACACCATGTGGTGGAGGCCCGATCCATCGTCGGTATCGCCGATATACATGCCGGGGCGTTTGCGGACCGCGTCGAGGCCCTTCAGCACCTTGATTGAATCGGCGCCATAGTCGTTCGTGTTGGGATCTTCTGCCATGCCCAGCATATAGGGACGGAGGGCTGGAAACGGAAGCAAAATGCCGCGTCGGGACGGCCGCCCGCACGCGGCGGACGACCGTCCCTTCACACCCGGTTTCGGGCGTTAATTGTCGCGCGCGAACCGGTCGGCGCGCTGGCCGAGCAGGGTCACCTCGACCCGCCTGTTCTGGCGCATGCCGGCAGGCGTGGCGTTGGTCGCGATCGGATCGCGTTCGCCGTGCCCGACGACGGAGAAGCGGGCGCGGACCACGCCCATCGAATCGAACGCGTTACGCACGCTGGCCGCACGGCGCTCCGACAGGTCCTGGTTGTGCGCATCGGTCCCGCGCGAATCCGTATAGCCGTCGATCGAAACCCGCACGCCCGGCTCCGAGCGCAGATAGCCGGCGAGCGGCCGCAATTTCTCGATCGCGCCGGGACGGAGCACGTCGCTGTCGGTCTTGAACAGCACATCCTCCTCGAGCCGGAGCGTTGCGCCGCGCGCCGTCTGGCGGAAACCATAGCCGCGCATGGCGCGGTGGTCCCAGCCGCCGCGATCGACCTCGACCAAGACGCTGCGGTCGCGCGATTCCCAGTCGAACCGGTCGCGGCGCGGCCCGGCCACCTGCGCAAAGGCATGATTGGCGGCCCTTGCCTCGGGCGGGCTGACCCGGCCGTCATGGTTGTAATCGAAATTGCGCATCACGAACGCACGGCCGCGATTGGTCGCGCGCAATTCGGGGTAGAGGAAGGGCACGCCGGCACCGACCAGGCCATAATCGCGATCGCCGGCACGTCCGCCGCCCCAGTCGAGGCGGCTCTGGGCGGCAGCCGGGGCGGTGCCCGCCACCAGCGCGATCGCCGCAATGGCGGTTCCGATCATCGGGGTCATTATCTTCTTCATCGTCTTCTCCATGGCCCCCGCCATGGCGTGGTCCTGCCGCCCGGCGCTTGAACGCGCTATGAGCCGCCTCGACAGGCGAGGTTCAGCGTTCCACATTGGCGACGGACAATATAGGGGATTGCCGTGCCGATCGACCGACGGGCGTTTCTGGCCGGCGCCGGGGCCACCATGGCCATTCCAGGCGCAACGCTCGCGACCATCGCCGGCCCCGCCCCGCAACGATTGTTCGCCGCCACGGCAATGAAGAACAACATCATCGCAAACCGTTTCGAGGCGGCGGATATGGCGCTTCCCGCGATCAAACTGTCCGACGGCAAGGATGTTGTCCGGCTCGATTCGCTCACCGGCAAAACGCGGATCGTCACGCTCTGGGCGGAATGGTGCACGCCGTGCCTGGTCGAGGCGCGCGATTTCGCTGCGCTGCGCCGCCGCTATGCCGGGGCCGATTTCGATATCGTCAGCGTCCTGACCGGCAGCATTCAGGGGCTCGATTTCACCCGAGCACTGGCGCGGCTCCAGCAGTCGGGCGTGGACGGCTTGCCGTTGCTCGTCGAGCCGCATGGCGGGAAAAGGGTCATGGAGAAGCTGTCGGTGAACGCGGATGGCCGCGGCGCATCGCTGCCCTGCACCCTGCTGGTCGATCGGCGCGGCCGTATCCGCGCCCGCGCCCGCGGCGCCCCGATGGACGTCGACCCGACCAGGGCGCCCCCTGCGCCCGGCGGCAAGCCGGTGATCCGGATTCTGACCGAGGCGGACAAGCGGGCGCTTCTCACCAACGGCACGCATACCTTGTGGGGAGGCGCGGCCGGCGACGCGTTCGCCGGCGCGCTGCAAAAGGGGCTGCTGGATCAGGTCTGACGGGCGACGCGCCCATCGGCGACCGTCAGCCAGCTTCCCGCCACGCCGATCCCGTCGAACAGGCTGGCTTCGGTGCCCGTCATCCATACCTGCCCCTTGCCCGCCAGCCGATCGAACAGGGCCGCGCGGCGGGTGGGATCGAGATGCGCCGCGACCTCGTCGAGGAGCAGAACCGGCGCCCGCCCGACTCGCTCGGCGACGAGATCGGCATGGGCGAGCACGATGCCGAGCAGCAGCGCCTTCTGCTCGCCGGTCGAGCACAATGCGGCTGCCTGCCTTTTGCCCAGATGCGTGACCGCTAGGTCGGTGCGGTGCGGTCCGGCGAGGGTGCGCCCGGCTGCCATGTCGCGACCGCGACCACGCGCCAGGTCGCCGGCCAGTGCGACGCCCGATCCCGTCCAGCCGTCGAGGGTCAGCCCCGCCCGCGCGAACGGCCCCTCGACCTGTGCCGCGAGACGCTCGCCCAGGGCCGCGACAGCTTCACGGCGCGCGTCGTCGATCGCGGCGCCATGCTCGGCCATCTGCGTCTCCAGCGCGGTCAGCCACTCGGGATCGGCCGGGCGCGTGCCCTCATTCGCCTCGGCAAGCAGGCGGTTCCGCGCCCGCATCGCCGCCTCATAGCGATTGGAATGAATCGCATGGCCGGGCTTCAGTGCCAGCGTGAGGCGGTCAAGAAAGCGCCGCCGCTCGCTTGCCGGATCGACGAACAGGCGGTCCATCGCCGGGGTCAGCCACAATATCGTCAGCCATTCGGCCAGCGCGGTGGCCGCGACGGGCGCACTCTGGATGCGGACGATGCGCCGCTCCGGCGCCGAGGCCTGAGTGCCGGTCGCGATGTCGACCTCAGCCGAGATCGCCGCCGCGACGCCGAAACCGCCGCTTCCGCCCTGCCGCGCCATCTCGCCGAGCGGCGCGCGCCTCAGCCCGCGCCCGGGCGCGAGCAGCGATACCGCTTCGAGGATATTGGTCTTGCCCGCGCCATTCTCGCCGGTCAGCACGACGAAGCCCGGCCCCGGCTCGATCGCGGCATCTTCATGGTTGCGGAAATCGGTGAGGACCAGGCGCGACAGCATCGCCAGCGCCTTAGCCCAGTTCCTGCCCCGCTAGCGAGGGGGGCCAGCGCCGCTCAGGCGGCGAGCCGCTCCGCCGCGGCGTCGCCCGCCTTCTCCTTGGGCGCGCTCAGATAGGAGGCCATTTCGGCGCCCAGCGCGCGCTGCGCGTGCAGATAGGCGACGGGCGTCGGGATGCCGAGCCGCGCCCGCGCCGCGTCGATCGGCTCGTGCAGCAGCTGCTCATAATCCTCGCCCGCAATCCATTTTGCCTTGCGGCCGTGGCGATATCCCTCCCACACGGCCTTGGCGAACAAGGTATTGCCGGTGACGCGAAGGCTCTTCAGCGCCGCCGCGCTGCCGATCAGCGCCCAGCCGAGCCCGCCGACCTGGCCAAAACTGAACGCGACCAAAGCCGCCTCGCCCAGGCTCTCGTCCGCCTTGTAGCCGGTCAGCACGTGCCAGATATCGTGGGTGTCGCGGATCCGCCGCCCGAACCAGGCATAGGGATGGAGCATGTCCTCCTCGCGGTTGATCTTGCTGACTTCGGCAAGCCCGTCGGCCGAATAGCCGGTCGTCTCCAGGAAGTGGCGATAGGCGGCGCCGACGGTGCCCGGCGCGAACTGCGCGACATAGTCCTTGTCGACCAGACGCTGCGCCAGCTCGACCCGCTCATAGGCCATGCGGCCGCCCTCTGCCGTGGCGATGAACTTGCCATAGTTCATCGCCGTGTTGCCGACATTCAGCGCGCGCATGATGCGGAACACCTGCGTGGTATCATCGCCATTGGCGAGGAGCTTGCGGATCGCATCGAGCGCGGTGCGCCAGTCGCGGCGGCCGTTGGTGCCGGGGAAGGGAGGAAGCTTTGCCATATCGAGTCCTTACTGACAAGAGTGTCAATAACTCTCTAACGCCCGAGCGTCAAGATGGCTTCGGTGCGCCGATCGTCCGGACCAGAAAGGCCAGGAGCGCGGCGCGATAGGCCGGCGTCGCGACGCCCGAGACCGACGCATGGTCCATGCCGGTCGCCCACCAGAGCCGCTTTGGTCCGCGCGCCGCCGCGTACAGCGCTCGTGTCTCGTCCGGCGGCGTGTAGCGGTCGGCGCCGCCGCCGACGATCAGCACCGGTCCGCGATAGGCCGGCAACGCCGCGATCGGCGACAAGGCATCCGGCCAGACGCCGAAGCGCGGCCGCGATTGATAGCTGAGCAGCGGCTCGAGCAGGAAAGCGGGCCAGGCACCGGCGACCGCGGCGATCCGGTTGCGGATCGCATGCCGTATGTCGGGATAGACTGCCTGGAGCACCAAAGCGTCGGCCGGAACCGGCCCCTCGGGCCCGATCAGCGCCGCGGCGCCGCCCAGCGACACGCCGATAACGGCAATTTTGCCGCCATGCTGCTGGTGCCTCAGCCAGCGAAGGGCAACATGCGCATCGGCCGATTCGGCATGGCCGAAACTGTGCTCTCGCGCCGTGGAGTCGCCATGGCCGCGGAAATCGATCGACAGCACGGCAAAGCCCTGCGCTGCGAGCCACATGGCGGTGGGCGCCATCGCCGCGCGCGCGGCGCCGTTGCCATGGAGCAGGAGGACGGCCGGGCCATCGGCGCGCGCGCCGGGCCAGTAACTGGCGCCCAACGTGACGCCGTCCTTCGATGCGAGATGAAAATCGAGTGCCGGCCGTGTCGCCGGCGCTACGGTCGACGGCGTCGGGCGCACCAGCGCGCTTCCCACCGCCCAGGCCGCGATCAGGCCGGCCGCGATCGCGATCAGGCCGGCAATCGGGAGGAAACGAAGCGCGGACCGTCCTTTCCGGGACAGTCCGCCCATCACACGCGCATCGGCATCAATACATATAGCGCCGAGGACTTGTCGTTCTCGCGGATCAAGGTCGGCGCGGCGGCGTCGGCGAGGTGGACCTCGATCGTGTCGCCCTCGAGCTGGCCGAGAATATCGAGCAGATAGCGGCTGTTGAAGCCGATCTCGAACGGCATCGCGGCATAATCGCCCGGCACCTCTTCGGCAGCGGTGCCGTTTTCGGGGCTCGTCACCGACAAGGTGATCTTGTCGCGGTCGAGCGCCATCTTCACCGCGCGGGTCTTCTCGGTCGCGATCGTCGAGACGCGGTCGACACCCTCCTCGAAGCTGCGCGGATCGATCCGCAGGATCTTGTCGTTGCCCGTCGGAATCACGCGGCTGTAATCGGGGAACGTGCCGTCGATCAGCTTCGAGGTCAGCAGCGCCTGGCCCAGGTCGAAGCGGATCTTGGTCGGGGACAGCGAGACGCCGACCGAACCGTCGATCTCGTCGAGCAGCTTGCGCAGCTCGGCCACGCATTTGCGCGGGATGATCACGTCGGGCATGCCCTCGGCGCCGTCGGGGCGCGGCATCGTCACCCGGGCGAGGCGGTGGCCATCGGTCGCGGCGGCCTTCAGCACCGGCAGGGGATCGTCCGAGACGTGCCAGAAGATGCCGTTGAGATAGTAACGCGTCTCCTCGGTCGAGATCGCGAACCGGGTCTTGTCGATGATCTGCTTCAGCGTCTCGGCGGGCAGCTCGAACGAGACCGGCAGCTCGCCTTCTGCGATTACCGGGAAATCGTCGCGCGGCAACGTGCCGAGCTGGAACTTGGCGCGGCCGGCCATGATCGTCATCTTGCCGTCGGCGGCGGCGAGGCTGACCTGGCTGCCCTCGGGCAGCTTGCGCGCGATGTCGAACAGGGTGTGGGCGGATACGGTGGTCGCGCCGGGCTGGTCGACCGCGGCGGCGACGGTCTCGTTGATCTGCAGGTCCAGGTCGGTCGCCATCAGCTTCAGCCCGCCATCGGCGGTCGCCTCGATCAGCACGTTGGACAGGATCGGGATCGTGTTGCGGCGCTCGACCACGGACTGGACGTGGCTCAGGCCTTTCAACAATGTCGCGCGTTCGATCGTCGCCTTCATCTCATTCCCCCGGGCCGCCGCCCATTTCTTTCCCTCCGAGCATGCGCACCGGGGGCAATTCGCCGTCTCCTTTCCTTAACGATAAAAGGGGCCGGGGCAAGCGCCCCGACCCCTTGTTTTGGCCCGATTAGAGGCCCGTGGCTCAGAAGCGGACGCCAACCCCGGCGACGACCTGATGACGATCAGTGTCGACATCGAAATTGGCGGTGTTCGCGCCGTTCGGATATTCGAGGCGGGCATTGCCATAGTTCGAATAGCGATACTCGACCTTGGCATAGGCCTTGCCGCCGAGCGAGTGCTCGACACCGGCGCCGAGGCGGTAGCCGTCGAGATTATAATGCTGGCCGGTCTCGGTCGTGCCGTTGCTCGCGGTGAGATCGAGGCGCTGGTTGGTGTAGCCGGCCTTGCCGTAGATCAACGTGCTCGATCCTGCGCGGAAACCGACGCGTCCGCCAACATAGAGATCGCGCCCGGCCTTCACCCGGCCGTAACCGAGCGCCGCGGCATTGACGGGGTCATTGGTGACCTTGCTCGTCGATCCGGTGACTTCGCCTTCGGCGCCGACCACGAGACCACCGAGCGCCACATCGTAGCCGGCATCGCCGCCATAGACGAGGCCGTCCGCGGAGTGATCGCTGCGGATGCTCGAATTGGGCCCGCTGCCCGGCTGCAACCGGTCATAGCCGGCGATCACGCCCACGCGCGGTCCGGTGAAGGTATCGCGATCGGAATCCTGGGCGAAGGCGGGGGCGGCGAGACCAAGGCCGAGAGCGGCGGTGGCGGCGGTGAGAACAAGCTTACGCATAACAATGACTCCATTGGACATTCCCGGCGGTACCGAGCCGGGAAGGGGGAAATAGGTGGGGGCATCCGAGGTTGCATGAACCTCAGATAAACAAGGAAAACCGTTGCTTTTGCGCCACACGGGGTTGAAAGGCGGGCCATGATTTCCAAGGCAGCGCGGCAGGGTAGGGATTTCATCGCGCGCCACGGCGAGACGGTGTTCAACGCCGCCGGACGGTTGCAGGGCGACCATCCCCATACGCCGCTGACCCGGGCCGGATTCGCCCAGGCCGATGAAATGGGACGGGCCTTGCGCGCGGCGCTCGGCGCAAAACCGAAACTGACATTATGGGCCTCGCCGACCGGGCGGGCGCTGCAGACGCTCGCCGTCATCGCCGAGCATCTCGAACTCGACTGGCATGACGCGAGGACCGACCCGCGGCTGGTCGAGATCGGCATGGGGAGCTGGGGCGGGCGCTATTATGCCGATGTCATTGCCGAGGTCGGGCCGGTGTTCGATCCCGTCCATGCGATGCTGAGCCCCGCACCCGATGGCGAACTCTATCACCAGATCGCCGAGCGCGTTTCCGGCTGGCTCGCCGACACCGATGAGGATCCGGGCGACCGGCTGGTGATCATGCACGGCATTTCCAGCCGCGTGATGCGCGGCGTGATGACCGGCGCGCCGGTCATTCCCGCATTGGGGGCGCCCGCCGCGCCGGGGTTGACGCAGGGCTCGGTGGTGATGATCGAACGGGGCGTGGAGACGCTGGTCCATCGCGGCACCGGCTACGCGCCGGCATGAAACGCGGGCTTCTCCTGCTGTTGCTGGTCGCCGGCCCCGCCGCCGCGCGCGATTCGCTCGGCATCTTCGACAATTGGGGGGCCTTTACCGATGCCTCGCCCCGCCGCTGCTACGCGATCGCGCAGCCGATGAGGGCGGGCGGCGCATCGGGCTGGCGGCCCTTTGCCAGCATTGCGACCTGGCCCGGCCAGGCGGCGCGCAACCAGCTCCATATCCGCCTCAGCCGCGAGCGCGATCCGCGCGCCCGGGTGACCTTGTCGGTCGGCGAGCGCCGCTTCGAGCTGGTCGCGGGCAATGCGGATGCCTGGGCGCCCGATGCTCGGACCGACGCGGCGGTGGTCGCGGCGATCCGCTCCGGGCGGAGCATGAGCGTGGAAACTTTGGGCAAGGGCGGCCAGCCCTTCGCCGACGTCTATCCGCTGCGCGGCGCGGCGACCGCGATCGATGCGGCGACGCTGGGCTGCGCGCGCAAATAGAGAGGGCGGCAACGATGCGCATCGCCTTCTGGAAGCGACGGGCGATGGCAGCGGAACGCATTATCGTCGCGGCCTCGATATTGGCTGAAAACATGGCGGCTGATGAGCCGGCGGTCGTCGCCGCGTTGGTCGCTCGCGGCTTTTCGCCGGGGGAAGCGCATCGGCTGGTCGCCTTCCTGCCATTGGCGTTCAGCCAGCCGATCGTCGAGGAGTTTGGTGCGACCATCGCGCCGAAAATATCCATACGGACCGCAGAAGGCGGATCGATTGTCGCAACGCTGGTGCGACAACCCGAATATGTCGGCGCCCTTGCTCTTGCGCGGGAGCACCGGCGATCGGGGAGGATGGATCAAGAGATCTACAAGGCGATCGTCAACTCCTCTGCGGAAATCGACGCCCTGAGCAACGCGCTCAATGCTGGAGCCGAGCTGTCTGGAGCCGTCCTGGCCGCCGCGCTCGTCGGTCATGCCTGTTCCGCCTACGTCATCCGCTGATCCGCGACGGTCTCTAGCGGCAATTCTATGTCGATAGGCGGCAACGCGGCCATGCTTACCGGTGGAATCGTGGAGGGCGCGATGGTCCTGTCGGCCGCCGCCGGACCCATTGCCAACCGCATGACGGTGGCGCCGCAACCCGACGGGAGCGTCCGCCAGAGCGGTGTCGTATCGCGCGATGGCGGCAGGACCCGGGGCGCGCCGGCTTACGATTTGACCTATCGCCGGCGTGCCTGAATCGCTGGCGCTGGAAAAATGCGCCCGATTGGCCTATGTGCGCCGCCATGCTCGATACCCCAACCTATTCCATGCCCATTCCCGGGCACATCGATCCCGTGCCCGTCCCGCGCGCGCCGACGCTCCGCGAGGATGGCCGGATCGATCTGATCGGGCTTCCGAAGGAGGGCATTCGTGCCGTGCTCGAGGAAGCCGGCATGGAGCCGAAACAGGCCAAGCTGCGCGCCAAGCAGCTCTGGCACTGGATGTATAATCGCGGGGCGACCGACTTCACCGTGATGACCGACATCTCGAAGACCCAGCACCCCTGGTTCGCCGAGCGATTCGTGATCGGCCGTCCGCAAGTGATCGAGGCGCAGGTCTCGACCGACGGCACCCGCAAATGGCTGCTGCGCTCGCCCGACGGGCAGGATTACGAGATGGTCTTCATCCCCGATGCCGATCGGGGGACGCTCTGCGTGTCGAGCCAGGTCGGCTGCACGCTCAACTGCCGCTTCTGCCACACCGGCACGATGCGCCTCGTCCGCAACCTCACCGCGGGCGAGATCGTCGGGCAGGTCATGCTGGCGCGCGACGGCCTTGGTGAATGGCCGAGCCAGCCCGAGGGGCGGATGCTCACCAACATCGTGATGATGGGCATGGGCGAGCCGCTCTATAATTTCGATGCAGTCCGCGATGCGCTGAAGCTGGTGATGGACGGCGACGGCCTGGCGTTGTCGAAGCGCCGCATCACGCTGTCGACCTCGGGCGTGGTGCCGATGATGGCGCGCGCCGGCGCCGAGATCGGGGTGAATCTCGCGGTCTCGCTCCACGCCGTCACCAAGGAAGTCCGCGACGAGATCGTCCCGATCAACCGCAAATACGGTATCCCGGAACTGCTCCAGGCCTGTGCCGATTATCCGGGCGCGAACAATGCGCGGCGCATCACCTTCGAATATGTCATGCTACGCGACAAGAATGACAGCGACGCCGACGCGCACGAGCTGGTCCGGCTGATCCGCCACTATCGCCTGCCCGCCAAGGTCAATCTGATCCCGTTCAATCCCTGGCCCGGCGCGCCCTACGAATGCTCGACGCCCGAGCGCATCCGCAGCTTCTCGAATATCATCTTCGAGGCGGGCATCTCGGCGCCGGTGCGGACCCCGCGCGGCCGCGACATCGATGCGGCGTGCGGCCAGCTCAAGACCGCGTCCGAAAAGAAGAGCCGCGCCGAGCTCGACCGGCAAGCCGAAGAGAAGCTGGCGGCACTTGGCTGATTGGTCCGGGCTGGCGTTCGCGGCCGGCGCGGGGCTGGTCGGCGGCGCGATGAATTCGCTCGCCGGCGGCGGCACCTTCGCGACCATGCCAACCCTGATCGCGCTCGGACTGCCCTCGCCGATCGCCAATGCGACCAGCAACGTAGCGCTCCAGCCGGGCGCGATCGCGAGCGCATGGGCCTATCGCGACGGGCTCGAGCCCATGTCGGGCATCAGCGTCCGGAAGCTCTCCGCGATCGCCTTTGCTGGCGGCCTTGCCGGCAGCCTGTTGCTCGTCGCCACGCCGACTCATGTCTTCGATCTGGTCATCCCCTGGCTGTTGCTCCTCGCGACGATCGCCCTCGCCTTCGGCCGGCGCGCGTCGGGGCTGTTGCGCGCGCGGTTCAGCATCGGCCCGCGAACGCTGATCGGCGCCCAGATCCTGCTCGGCATCTATGGCGGCTATTTCGGCGGCGGCGTCGGGTTGATGATGACCGCGACCTGGGGATTGCTCGCCGGGTCCGAGCCGCACCGCCTCGCCGCCCCGCGCACCCTGATGCTCGCCATGGCCAATGCGGCCGCGGCGCTCATCTTCATCCTCGCCGGCATGGTCCGCTGGATCTTCTGCCTGCCCATGCTGATCGGCGCGATCCTGGGCGGCTATTTCGGCGCACGACTCGGACGGGTGCTGCCACCCGCCGCCATCCGGATCTGGACCCTGCTGGTGACGGCGGTGACAACGGCGGTGTTTTTCTGGCGCGCTTATTCCTGATCGCGCCGAAGTCGGTCGGGCAGCGCCCGACACATTATGGGACATCACAGTGTCCCATATCTCCCTCAGGCCGTGTCGCTCGCCGGCGGCGCCGCCGCAAAGAACATCAGATGCACCAGCCGCCCATTCGCCGGCCGATCCCCGAACGCGGCGGCGGAATTGTGGAACATCCAGGGGCTGAACAGGATCAGCCGGTTGAAGCGCATCGGCACCGTCATCGTCTTTTCCCAGCGCGACGGCTTCAGCGTGTCCTGGTTGACCACTTCCTCGATCAGCCGGTTGATATCGGCATAGCCCGACGCGAACAGCCCGGCTTCGGTCTGGGGGACGCGTTCGAGCCCGGTCGGGCGGTGGCTGAAGAAGTCGGTGCCGCCCCGGCAATGCTCGGGCAGCGAGAGATAGAGGATGCCCGAATAGAAGCAGGGATCGATATGGACGCCGCTCGCGCCCTTGTCGCCCTTCAGCGTCAGGCGGCAATGCTGGTGCGTCGTTCCCGCCGCGGCCTGCAGCCGGACGCCGGTGCGTTTCGAGACCGCCTCGTCCAGGCCGTCGATCGGCAGTGGCTGGCTGGAAAGCAGGCCGGGATAATTGCCCTGTTTGAACGCCGGATCATAATCGAGCGCGAGCGCCCGGGCCCGGAACGCCAGCGGATCGCGCAGGAAATCGTCGATGATCATCAGGGACGGAAGCATGCCCCTGCTTGGCAGATTTGCCGCGTCCGGGAAATGGTGCGCTAGTCGGGGCGCCGCATCTTGAACAGCCGGTCCTCGGTGATCTCGAAATAGTCGCCGCCACCGCCGCCGCGCATGATCGGATGCGAGCGTGCCGTCTGGTACACGCCATTTTCCAGCATCGCCGGGTCGATATGCACGCCGACGACCTCGCCGAAGATCATCCATTGATCGAGCGCGCGGCCCTCGACCGTTTCGAGCCGAAGCGTCTGGGTATGCCGGCATTCGAAGGTGACCGGGCTGCCCGCGACCCGGTCGGGCTTCACCAGCCGGGATGGCAGCGCCTCGAGCCCGGCGAGCGCGAATTCGTCGACATCGTCGGGCACCGTCGCCGAGGTCATGTTCATCGCCTCGGCGAGATCGCGCGTTGCGAGGTTCCAGACGAACTCCCCGGTCCCTTCGACATTGGCGACGCTATGCTTCCAGCCGGTGGAGGAGAAGCCGATGATCGGCGGGTGATAGTTGAACAGGTTGAAGAAGCTGTAGGGCGCCAGATTGCGGACGCCCGCGGCGCTCAGGCTGCTGATCCAGCCGATCGGCCGCGGCGCGACGATCGCGTTGAGCGGATCGTGCCGCAGGCCATGGCCGTGCCGCGGCTCGTAGAAATGGGCCTGCGGCATCCGGCTTTATCCCCCACGCATCTATTCCGGTTCTACAACGCGCGCGGAGCGGATATGCAAGCCGCAGGAGCGCGCCGATGGACGAACCGACCCCACCAACCGAGATCGAGACGCCGGCGACGATACTCTACCGGCACAGGCTCGCCACGCGAATCTGGCACTGGGTCAATGCCGTCACGATCTTCATCATGATCGGCAGCGGCCTCACCATCCTGAACGCGCACCCGCATCTCTATTGGGGCCCCTATGGCGCCAATTTCGACCATCCCTGGCTGAATACGCCACACTGGCCGAGCTACCTCACCATCCCCGCCGGTTATAATCTCGCGATCGCGCGGCGCTGGCATCTGCTGTTCGCGTTCGTGCTCGCCTTCGGCCTGCTCGCCTTCATGGTCGCCAGCCTGATCAACCGCCATTTCCAGCGCGACCTGCGCGTGGCGGTGGACGAGCTGAAACCGCGCAGCCTGCTCCACGACCTCACGGAGCATCTCGCCTTCCGCTTCCACGATCCGGCCAGGCCGGGCGCGTTCAACATCTTCCAGAAATTGTCCTATGTCCTCGTCATCTTCATCCTGATCCCGCTGATGATCTTCACCGGCCTGACCATGTCGCCCGGGATGGACGCGGCCTGGCCCTGGCTGCTCGATCTGTTCGGCGGCCGGCAATCGGCCCGCTCGATCCACTTCATCGCCGCGGCGGGGCTGGTCGGCTTCACCATCGTCCACCTCGTCCTCGTCATCCTGGCGGGACCGTTCAACGAGGTAAGGTCGATGATCACCGGGCGCTGGACGGTGCCGGAGGAAGACGCATGACCAGGCTCATCACCCGCCGTGCGCTCGTCACCACCGGCGCGATCGGTGCAAGCGCGCTGCTCGCCGGCTGCGACCGGGTCGCGGAGAATCCGGGCTTCCGGAAGATCCTGTTCTCGGGCGAGAAGATGAATCTCGGCCTGCAGCGGGCGCTCACCAACCGCCACGCGCTCGCCCCCGAATTCCGGCCCGACCAGATGTCGCCGGTATTCCGCAGCAACGGCACGCGCAACCCGAACACGCCCGATTACAACGCGATGGCGGCGGAGCGCTTCGCCCATTGGAAGCTTCAGGTCGGCGGGCTCGTCGCCAGGCCGCTCAGCCTGTCGCTCGCCCAGATCCGCGCGATCCCGGCGCGTACCCAGATCACCCGGCACGATTGCGTCGAGGGCTGGAGCGCGATCGGTAAATGGCACGGGCCGATGCTCGGCACGATCCTGAAGGCGGCGGGGGTCAGGCCAGGCGCCCGATATGTCGTCTTCACCTGCGCCGATCTGTTTCACGGCCACAATTATTACGAATCGATCGATCTGATCGATGCCTTCCACCCGCAGACGATCCTCGCCTGGGCGATGAACGGCGCGGTGCTCGGAATCGACCATGGCGCGCCGCTCCGCCTGCGGGTCGAACGGCAGCTCGGCTACAAGCACGCCAAATATGTCATGCGCATCGACGCGGTCGAGTCGCTGGCGGAAATCGGCCGGGGCAAGGGCGGCTATTGGGAGGATCAGGTAGATTACGATTGGTATGCAGGCATTTGACGGTTAGGGGGGCAAAATATGGCCCTGATCGACCTGTTCCTCGCCGCCCGCGTCAAGCGCGGCCAGCTCACCGTCCACCACGCCAACGGCAATGTCCGGACATTCGGCACGCCCGATCCCGATCCGGACTTCCCCAATGTCACGATCCGCTTCGCCGACAATGGCGCGGCAAACTTCATCGTGCGCAATCCCGGGCTCGGCGCGGGCGAGGCCTATATGCAGGGCCGGATGACGGTCGACGGCGAGGATGTCATGGGCCTGGTCAGGCTGATGACCGCGAACGATCTGTGGGAGCATGGCATCGGGGCGCTCTACGCCAATCGCGGTCGCCGCGCGGTGACGGCGATCACGCACCGCATCAACCGCATCAACATGGCGCGCAAATCGAAGAAGAACGTCGCGCATCATTACGATCTCAGCGACCGGCTCTACGATCTCTTCCTCGATGCCGACCGGCAATATAGCTGCGCCTATTTCACCGATCCCGCGAACGGCCTGGAGCAGGCGCAGGACGACAAGAAGGCGCATATCGCCGCCAAGCTCGCGCTGAAGCCCGGCATGACGGTGCTCGATATCGGCTGCGGCTGGGGCGGCATGGCGCTCTATCTCCACGCCAGGACCGGCGCCGAGGTGCTCGGCGTCACGCTGTCGGAGGAGCAGCTCAAGGTCGCGCGCCGCCGCGCCGAGGAAGCGGGCGTCGCCGACAAGGTAAAGTTCGAGCTGATCGACTACCGCCACGTCACCGGCAAGTTCGACCGGATCGTCTCGGTCGGCATGTTCGAGCATGTCGGCCCGGCGCATTACCGCACTTTCTTCCGCCAGTGCCGCGATCTGCTGAGCGACGACGGCGTGATGCTGCTCCACACCATCGGCCGTGCCGGCGGACCCGGCGTCACCGACGACTGGACCGCGAAATATATCTTCCCCGGCGGCTACAATCCCGCGCTCTCCGAAATCGTCCGCGCCAATGAGGGGCTCCGCTTCTTCCTCACCGATGTCGAGGTGCTGCGGCTGCATTATTCCTATACGCTCGATCACTGGTATGATCGCACCGTCGCCGCGCGCGACGCGATCGTGGCGCTGTACGACGAGCCCTTCTACCGGATGTGGCAATTCTATCTGGCCGGCGCGTCCTGCGCCTTCCGCTATGGCGGCATGGTCAATTACCAGCTGCAATATGCCAAGAACCGCCACACCCTGCCGATCACCCGCGATTACATGACCGAGGGCGAGCGCGCGTTGCGGGAGCCTCGGGGCTAGATCGCCGACTCGTACGCCCAGGATCCGGCGATCAGCGTTTCCAGCACGGCCATGTCCACATCGGCGAGCTTCCGGATATAGAGGCACGCCTTGCTGGTCGAATATTTGCCGAGTTTTGCCAGCAGAGCATCGCGGCCCGGCACATCGACGGCGAGGTAGAAGACCAGCTGCGCCTTGCGCGGCGAAAAACCGATCCGCGCGATGACGCCTTCTCGCCCACTGTCGTAGCGATACTGCGTGCTGCCGAAGCCGATGATCGACGGCCCCCACATCACCGGCGGCTCACCGGTGATGCGCGCCATCATCTCGCACACCCTGCGTCCGTCGATGCGCCGCTGTTCGGGTTCGACCCTGGACAGGAAATCGTCGACGCTCGCGTCGGTCGCCTTGGTCTTGTTCTCTGCCAACAATCCCTCCCTGCGTCATGGCGGGCCAGCCGTCGCAATCGTGCCGGTAATCCACCTTCGCCGTGCCGCTTTGCAAGCCGGAATAATGATTGGCCATGCAGACCGTCTTCAGTCGCTCGGTGTCTGTCTGCCGGGGCTGATCGGGACCATCGAGATTGCGGAACCGGTGAGCGCCACCTAGAGCGCAGCCCGATTCTCCAATTCCCGCCGGAGCCGTTTCATGACCGACAAGATCAACCGCCCCGACAAAATCGAAAGGGTGGTCCTCGCCTATTCGGGCGGGCTGGACACCAGCGTGATCCTGAAATGGCTCCAGCAGACCTATCA
>NZ_JAQGLC010000350.1 GCF_028293085.1 Sphingomonas bacterium | reverse complement strand
GATCGGCATTGCCGACGCCGCACTGCGCGATATGCCGGATAGCGCGATGCTGCTCGCCGCCTATCGGCATTGGGGCGAAGATTTCGCCGAGCACCTCGTCGGCGATTTCACCTTCGCGATCTGGGATGCGCGGGCGAAAACCCTGCTCCTCGGCCGGGATCATATGGGCCAGCGCGGCCTTTATTATCATCACGGCAAGGGCTTCCTCGTGTTCGCGAGCGAGGTGCAGGCGCTGTGGGCGGTGGAAGGCGTGCCGCGCCGGCTGTCGGAGAATGAGCTCGGCAGGCGGCTGCTCGGCTCGTTCGAGCGCGTGCGCGGCCAGACCCTGTTCGAGGATGTCACCATCCTGACCAACGCGACCCTGTTGCGAGTCGACGGGAGCGGCGCGACGTCATCCCGTGTCTATTGGGAACCGCATGCCGGCCCCGAACATCGCGGGCGGGACGAGGCCTATTTTCTCGAGACCTATCGCGCGACGCTGGAAGAGGCTGTCGCCTGCCGTGTCAGGCGGCTGATCAAGCCGCCGGCCCTGTGCTTCAGCGGCGGCTTCGACAGCGGCACCATCGCCGCGCTGGCGGGGCCGATTGCCGCGGCGCAAGGACGCAGGCTCATCGCCATCTCCTCCGTGCTCGAAGAGGGCGATTCCTTTCCCTTCTCCAACACCGCGCGGGCGGAGGCGGAGGCATTTCGCCGCTATCCGTTCATCGATCTGCGTTATTACACTCGCGGCGACGACGACATCTTCAGCGATATCGAGGAATCGTTCGCGATCACCCATAATCTCATCGGCACCCAATATGTTCGCCGGGGCATGTATCGGATCGCCGCCGGCGCCGGCGCCCGGCTGATCATGGACGGGCATGGCGGTGACTATACCGTGAACATGCGGTCGTTCGGCATGCTCGGCCGGATATTGCTGCGCGGTCATGTCCGGCGCTTCGCGCGCGAATTCCGGCTGCGCCTGCGCACGACGGGCCACCGTGCCCGTCATGTTCTGCGCCGCGATGTCCTTCCCGGGGTGTTGCCGCTCTGGGTCATGGCGACATTCTATCGCGCGCGACGCGGTTTCAGGCCGATGTGGCGAAAAAAGGGGGTGACCCATGATTTCGTTCGCTCCCTCATCTCGCGCGACGCCATTGATCCGACACGGTTGCGGCAGACCTATCCAGCGAAAAACCGCTGGCAGGCGCGCTATCTGCATCTGTTGGGCAATGTCGCGGCGGGGCCGGCCGGCGAGCGCATCATGGCAGGCGCCTATGGCCTGGAATTCTCGCGGCCCTTTCACGACAAGCGCGTGGTCGAGCTCGGCCTGGCGATCCCCGAAGACCTGCAATTCAAGAACGGGCTGGAACGCTATCTCGCGCGCCGGGCCTTTGCCGACCGCCTTCCGGCATCCCTGCTCTCCCATGGTCTCGGCAATGCGATGGAGGAGCCGGACAAGTTTCGCATGGGAAAGGCCTGTGGCCCAACTGCGCTCACCGCGGCGAGGGGACTGGATCGCGGGGGGCGGCTATCGCGCTATATCGATTTCGATGCGCTGGAGGAGATCATCGCCGACGCTGACCCGAGAAACCGCGACGATCATATCGAATTGCAGCATGCGACGATAAAGATCGCCGCTGCCCGCTTCATCGCATGGTTCGATCGAACCAACGATTGAGAGGATTGGTCATTGGCCGGGCGGGTGCCCGGATCGCTTCAGCTGTTGCCGATCGGAATGCCCGACGTGATCGCGTCCGAATTGGGGCCGTTATTGTTGTTCTCGCTGTTTTGCATCTGCGACACGATGACCAGCGGCGTCGACCAGGGCTTGCGCGACTCGGCACGAGCCGACGAAGCGGACAGCGCACCGAGCGACGTCTCGGCAGAAGGGTTAATTGGCATCATCTCGAACGGTCCCCCACGGCGCTGCGCGCCAGTTTTATCTCGTTTCCGAATATGGCAGAACGCCAGCGCCCACGCAACCGGACGCGCTGGCGATCCTAACCCCGGCGGTTCGAAATCGGCACAGGAATCATAACCGCTTTGGTGCAGATATTTATTTATTCTGTATTTTCAGGTGGTTAATATAGTCGCCTTGCCCAAGGTCAAACCACCACCTCCAATTTGGCTATTGTGTCTTTCCGGGACGTGGGTACATTCCGTTTCGTCAACACCTGGGGGGCGGGTGTTTTTGCGGTGGCGCCTCCCGACCGAAGTTGAGAGGCTGCCATGACACAACCCTTTATCGGTGAACTCAGGATCTTTCCGTGGGATTGGGCTCCGCGCGGTTGGGCGCTCGCCCAGGGCCAGCTATTGCCGATCGCGCAGAACCAGGCGCTCTTCTCCTTGCTCGGCACCACTTATGGCGGCAACGGCGTCCAGACCTTCGCATTGCCGGACCTGCGGAGCCGAACCGCGCTCGGCATAGGCAATGCCCCGTTCGGTGGCAGCTATGTGTGGGGCCAGCAGGGCGGCCAGGAGAGCGTGCAGCTGCTGACCACCCAGATCCCGCAGCACATCCATCAGCTGACAGGCACCAGCGCGACCGCGGACAAGCGCGGTCCGGCCGCGCACAGTTTCGGCGCGGACACGTCGAGTATCATCAATTTCTATACGGCGGCCGTTCAGGCGAACTTCACGCCGCTCGCGCCGACGTCGATCGCGAACCAGGGGGGCAACCAGCCGCACAACAACCTGCAGCCCTATCTCGCCATGAACTACAGCATCGCGTTGCAGGGTCTATTCCCGTCGCGCAACTGATGACACGAAACGCTGCCGATCGGCACGGAGGATAATATGTCCAATCCATTTATCGGTGAAGTCAGGATGTTCGCAGGTAATTTCAACCCGCGCGGTTGGGCTTTCTGTCAAGGGCAATTGCTTCCCATCGCTCAGAATGACACACTCTATGCCTTGATCGGCACCACGTTCGGCGGCGACGGGCAGGTCACGTTCGGCCTTCCCGATATGCAGGGCCGCATCCCGGTCGGCCAGGGTCAGGGCCCCAGTCTTTCTTCCTATACCCTGGGGCAGGAGTCCGGCGCGGAGACCGTCACGCTGACGACCGCCACGATGCCCACGCATAATCACGTGATGTTTGCCTCGACGACCAAGGGCGATCAGCCGGCGCCGGTGACAACGTCGATTCCGGCACAGCCGGATGCCGGCAACAATGTCAGCACCGCGACCTTCTATGTGCTGCCGACGCCCAATCCGCTGACGCCCTCGCAGATGGCGGCCACGACCATCGGCGCGCAGGGCGGCAACCAGCCGCACGACAACATCATGCCGAGCCTGGTCCTCAACTACATCATTGCGCTGGAAGGCGTTTTCCCCAGCCGCAACTAATATCGGAGATCGACCGTGACCGCACCTTTCATCGGCGAAGTCAGGATTTTCGGATTCAATTTCGCGCCGCGCAATTATATGCTGGCGAGCGGGCAGCTTCTGTCCATCGCGTCGAATACCGCGTTGTTCTCGATCCTCGGCACCACCTATGGCGGCAACGGCACGACCAACTTCGCTTTGCCGAACCTGAACGGCACGGCGTGCATGGGCAACGGGAACGGACCCGGGCTTACCCCCCGTGTCCTCGGCGAGCAGGTCGGAGAGACGTCGGTAACGATCCTCTCGACCGAGATGCCGACGCATAACCACATGATGAACACCGCGGTCGTGGCGACGGTGACTCCCGCACAGCTGCAAAAGACGCCTGGGCCGACGGCGCTGCTCTCGTTTTCGGGTCCGGGCAATGCCTATTCGACGGTCGCGACACCGGTGGTCAACATGTCGCCGCTGGCGATCGGGCCTACCGGCGGCAATCAGCCGCACACCAACGTGCAGCCCTTCCTGGTCCTCAACTATTGCATCGCGGTCCGCGGCATCTTCCCAACGCGGAACTGATGCCGCTCAACTGATCGGGTTTTGATTCGTGACATCTCCTGATACGCCGCCGGCATTCCAGTTGCCGGCGGCGTTGCTTTCTCTGGGCTATACGCTTCGTCCCGAAACCGAGGAGGACACTCCGTTCCTTTTCCGGCTTTACGCCTCCACCCGCGAGGCCGAACTGGCGCGGATGACCGGCTGGAGTGCCGAGCAGAAGCTCGCCTTTCTCGGGCAGCAATTCACGGCGCAACGCCATCACTACAAGAATTTCATCCCCAATTGCCTCTGCCAGGTGATCGAGCATGACGGCGTGCCGGTGGGCAGGCTGTATCTCGAGGAGCGTGTAACGCAGGTCCATATCACAGACATCGCGTTGATGTCCGACGCGCGGGGCAAGGGTGTGGGAGGCGCCATCGTCGAAGCGTTGATCGAACACACCCATGCGCTCGGCAAGGCGCTCGGCATCTTCGTCGAGAAGTTCAATCCGGCGCTACGTCTCTATCGCCGGCTCGGCTTCGTCGAGATCGCCGATGCCGATGTCTATCTGGAGATGGAGCGGCCCTGCGACGGGACCGAGACGCGGGTCAGTTGAACGTGGCGTAATATTGGATGCCGGTTTCGTTCCGCGCGGTCGGCACCAGGAAAATGCCGAGGTCCCCCATCGCATCGTGATGCAGACTGAAGAGCTGCTGCGGTATCACTTCCTGGAAGACGGACTGCAAGAGGAGGCCGAACGGCGGACGCCCGTCCCCGTTGCGATAGTCCTTCAGGGCGTGGGCCTCCAGCAGGGTGAGCAGGATCACGGCATCGCCGTCATGGATCACCTTGAAATCGGTCCCGACATGAGGTTCGAAATCCTCAAGGGCATATTTGACATCGAGCATCTGATTTCCCCGCTTTCAGTCCGGCACGATGGCGCCGTGCCTTCCGGAATGAGTGCCTCAAGGACGGGCCACAATCAAGATTGGGGTGCACATCGGCTGTCGTCTTTCGCGACGAAAAACATCACCGGATCCGAGCAATCGCGCCGCCCGGTTCAGACGAAGCATCCGAGCTCGGAAAAATTCGCCGCCACCGGATATCCCGTGACCTTCACGCCGACCGCGTCGAGCCAGGCATGGGCGTCGATCGGCTTGTCGTCGCTCTTGCCCGCCCCGAAATGCATGACGCTGGCGATGCCGCGTCGCCGGAGCATCGCGTGGGCGGCCATTGCCTGCTGCAGGCACACCGTCTTGAACGGCATATAAGGCGCGCTCGACCGCACCGCCCAGCCGATCGCCCTGGCCGTGCGCACCTGCTCCTCCGCAGCCCCTTCGGCTTGCGCGAGCACGCGCGGATCGGTCGGCGGTACGAAGGCACCGAAACCTTTGGCGAGCCGGCTGAACGGGAAGATTGCGAGCGACATGCGGGCGATGAACATGCTCGCACAGGCCTCGACGACGAGCAGCTGCCGGCGCGGCCCCATCAGCGCTGCGGTGCGAAGCTTATGTGCGATGGATCGCGCCATGCTTCTCCATCTCCGCCAGGAAGGCGTCGACCTCCGCTTCGCACTCCTCGGGCGACACGGCGAATTCACGCTGCAACTCGGCGTAGAGCGTAGCCGCATCCTTCGGCGTTTCGATCATATCCCAGATGCGGGCGCCGACTTCGTTCATGCCGATATATTTGCCGCGCTCGGGGCTCATCATCATGATTTCCTCGCCAACCCGGGCGCTGAGCCAGTCTCCCTTACGCTCGATCAACTCGCAATCCTTTCGTTCTCGGCGGTCGAACCGCATAGCCCAGGCGTGTCATCATCGCACCATGGTCGAGCTCGATCCGGGCGACCTGGGCAGCGGTGAGTTCGTCCAGCCACCCGCCCGATACGCCACGCCGGAAAAAGCCGCCACCCGGGCGCTTCGCTGGCGCCTCACGAAAACCGCGTTCGGCCTCCTGCTTCTGGAGCTCGCCGAAATCGGCGAAGCCCGCGGCCTGCTCGGCTTCCTCGCGGGACAGCTCGACACCCGCAAAGGCAAGCGCCCGGCACAGGGTGCCGGGAGTATCGGCCTGCATATCCTCATAACGAACGAGGTGGACTGGAATATCGCTTTGGTCGAGCCAGCTGGCATTATACCCGCCCCACCCCGGCAATTGCTGGCGGAGCTGGTTCGACTGGCGGTCTTGCTGGCCGCAAAAGGTCGCATCGGCATTGCCCATGAAGGCGATCGACTGATCGATCGTCCGACTGCTGTGATTGGCGAAGCTCGGTGCCACGTCGCGCGGATCGCGGACGATCAGGATCGCGCCGTCAGCACCCTTGCTGCCGCCGAGCAGCGGTTCGCCGTCGCTGGTATAGGTCCAGGCGTCATGCGTCTTCACGAAGCGGGTGTCGCCGATTCGCGTTTCGTCCTCGTCGGGTTCCTCTTCCGCCGGCTCCCTGGCGATCGCTTCATAGACGAGCGGCCGGAGGCGGTCGCATTCCTCATGAGTCAGCAGGCCGGCGGGGAAGAGCATGACATTGTCGAACCAGCCGCGCGCGCTGGCAATCCCGCCGTTTTCGGGTACGTCATTGATGTCGATCGGCGCTTCCTGCCGCAGGTTCGCGACCAGCATCCGGAACCAGGTGTTGCCCGATTTCGGATAGGAGGCGAGCCAGAAGGTCCGTCTCAAGCGGCGCGCTCCAGCAGGCCGACCTCGCGCCAATGCGCCTCGAGCCAGCCGATCACCGTCGGGAAGCTGTTGAAGTTCATCTCGCGGGTGAGGGTGAACACGCCGGCGCGCTGCGAGATGGTCGCCGCCGCCTGGAAATAGAGATCTGCCTGCGCCATCCGCCGCACCATCACCGGGCGATAGGCGTTGTTGCGCACCATCAGGCCGCCATCGACGATGTTCGGCCGCACGATCCCCGGCTGATGCGGTGGCCGCGCCTCGCGCAGCACATAGATCGCCGCGAGCGGCAGCGCGGCGGCCGTGGCGGCGCGCGGCTCGACATAATATTTCTCGAGCTCGGGCCGGACCGGGGCGGCGCGCCGCTCAGCGAGCGACAGCCGGTCGATCGAATGCTGCCACAGCTTGAGCTGGCGCCCGTCCGGCTCGACCCAGGGCGTGCCGTCGGCGTGGATCGAGATGCCGCAGAAATCGTCGGTGACGAGATCATAGCCCGCGTCGACCAGCCCGGCCGCCAGCGTCGACTTGCCCGCGCCGGAAGGGCCGCAGAACAGCACTGCGCTGTCGCGCACCCGCACCGCGCTGGCATGCAGCACGATGCGGCCGCGCTGGTGAAGGAGGATGCCGAACCCGGTGCCGCTGATGAAGATCGCTGCCTCCTCGGCGCTCGTGCTCCCTTCGGGCTCGTAGAGGATCTCACGCCCGCCAATCAGCAGCATACGGATCACGCCGGGAATGGAGATGAGGAACCGGTCTCCCGCGAGGTGCCAGTTCGGACCGTTCACGGTGGTATCGTCAAGGGCGATCGGCACCGCACCCGCGCGGATTACGACATCGGCGTCGGGGTGGCTCGATTCGGACGCGATCAGCCCGGGAAGCACAAGCTCGCTGGCAACGCTCAATCCCGAAACAAGATAGGAAAACAAAGCCACTCACCCCCGCGATGTCGGCAAACCGGACGGCCGCTCGCTGCGCCGCCGCATATGTTCTGATCAATCCACGATCGTGACGCAACCATCCGACAGGTTTTTCGCCCTTTCATCAAGCCTCTCGCGACAAAGGTGCGTCCCCTCGCGGGGCAAATTACGGGCACTGGCGAAGTGCGCATCGCTGCGCCATGGTCGCCGGCATGAACCCGATATTCGCGTCGCTTGGCACCACCATCTTCGAGGCCATGTCCGCCCGCGCGCGGGAGACCGGCGCGATCAACCTGGGACAGGGTTTTCCGGACGGCCGCGGGCCCGAGGACGTACTGGCAGAAGCCGCACGCGCGTTGCTCGAGGATTCCAACCAGTATCCGCCGATGCCGGGCACCGCAGCGCTGCGCGAGGCCGTCGCCGATCACTATGCCTTGCACCAAGGCCTCGATCTCGCGCCGCAGGAGGTGATCGTCACCTCGGGCGCGACGGAGGCCCTGGCGGCGGCGATCTTCGCGCTGGTCACCCCCGGCGACGAGGTGGTGATGTTCCAGCCGCTCTACGACGCCTATCTGCCGCTGGTCGAGCGGGCCGGCGGGGTAGCGAAGCTGGTCCGGCTGGAGCCGCCTGAGTGGCGGATCACGGCCGAGGCGCTGGCGGCGGCGGCGGGGCCGCGCACCAGGTTGCTGATCCTCAACAACCCGCTTAACCCGACGGGCACGATGATGAGCGTGGCCGAGCTCGCCTTGCTCGCCGATTTCTGCGTCAGCCATGATGCGATCGCGATCTGCGACGAGGTGTGGGAGCATGTCGTGTTCGACGGCTCGCAGCACCAGCCGCTGATCGCGCTGCCCGGCATGCGCGAGCGGACGGTGAAGATCGGATCGGCCGGCAAGATCTTCTCGCTGACCGGCTGGAAGGTCGGCTGGATGTGCGCCGCGCCGCCGATCGCGCAGGTGCTCGCCAAGGCGCACCAGTTCCTGACCTTCACCACGCCACCGAATCTGCAGGCGGGTGCCGCTTATGGGCTCGGTAAGGACCTGGCCTATTTCACCGAGATGCGCGCCGGCTACCAGCGCTCGCGCGACCGGCTGGCGGCGGGGCTGGAGCAGCTCGGCTATGCCGTGCTGCCGAGCGCCGCGACCTATTTCCTGGCGATCGACCTGCCGCGTTCGGGCGTGAACATGGGCGATGTCGCCTTCTGCAACTGGCTGATCGAGGAGGCCGGGGTGGTCTCAGTGCCGTTCTCGGCTTTCTACGCCAAGGACGCGGTGACGAGCGTCGTGCGCCTCTGTTTCGCCAAACAGGATGCGACGCTGGACGCGGCATTGGAGCGGATGGTGCGGCGGCCTTGAGATCCGTCGCCCCGGCTAAGGCCGAGGCGACGACAGTCAGACTCGATCCAACAATCCCCGTTCGGTCAGATATCCCGTCACCAGCCGCGCGGGCGTCACGTCGAAGGCGGGGTTCGCCGCGCCCGACGCCGTCACCCTTATGCTCCCGCCCTCGCCCGTGACATGCGTCACTTCGTCGGCGCTCCGCTCCTCGATCGGCACGTCCGCGCCCGTCGCCGTGCCGGCATCGAAGGTCGTGTAGGGCAGGGCGACATAGAAGGGCACGTCATTGTCCTTCGCCGCCAGCGCTTTCAGATAGGTGCCGATCTTGTTGCAGACATCGCCGTTCGCGGTGACGCGGTCGGTGCCGACGATCACCGCATCGACCTGGCCCTGCATCATCAGATGCCCGCCGGCATTATCGGCGATCACGGTGTGCGGCACGCCGTGCCCGGCAAGCTCGAACGCGGTGAGCAGCGCGCCCTGGTTGCGTGGCCGGGTCTCGTCGACCCAGACATGAACCGGGATGCCGGCATCATGCGCGAGATAGATCGGCGCGGTCGCCGTGCCGTAATCGACCGTCGCCAGCCAGCCCGCATTGCAATGCGTCAGGATGTTGAGTGGACGATCGGGGTTCTTCGCCTGCAGCGCGCGGAACAGCTCGAGCCCGTGCTGGCCGATCGCGCGATTGAGCTCGACATCCTCGTCGCAGATCGCATCGGCGCGCGCGAAGGCGGCGGCGGCGCGCGCGGCCGGGGGCAGGGAGCGGACTGCATCGGCGACGGCATCGAGCGCCCAGCGCAGATTCACCGCCGTCGGCCGCGCGGCGAGCAGCATCGCATGCGCTGCGTCGAGCGCATGGTCCGAACCGTCCTCGGCCAGCGCCATCGCCAGGCCATAGGCGGCGGTCGCGCCGATCAGCGGCGCACCGCGCGTCCACATCTCGCGGATCGCGCGCTCAGCCTCGGCAGCGCTGCGCAGCTCGACCCAGACGATCTTCCACGGCAGCTCGCGCTGATCGAGGATGCAGGCACCGCGCCCGTCGGCGGTGCGCCGGATCGATCGCTGATGTGTGCCGTCGAGCTTCATGCGGCGATATCCCCGAAATTTGCGATGTCGCCCGCGCCGCCTGCCCGGTCGATCAGCAGCGCCTGCATCCCGGCCTCGCGCGCGGCGGCGATTTCCTCGCGCGTATCCGAGAGGAACAGGATGTCGCCGGGCTCGAACCCGATCGACGCGGCGATCGCACGATAGGACGGCGCCTCGCGCTTCGGCCCGGTCACGGTATCGAAATAGCCCGAGAGGAGCGCCGTCAGGTCGCCCGCGTCGCTATGCCCGAACAGCAGTTTCTGCGCGGCGACCGACCCCGAGGAGAAGACGTAGAGCCTGATGCCCGCCTCGTGCCACCGCCGCAGTGCCGCCGCGGCATCGGCATAAATGTGTCCGGTGAACGCGCCTTCGCGATAGCCGTCGGCCCAGATCATCCCCTGCAGCGTCTTGAGCGGGGTCGCCTTGCGATCCTCGTCGATCCAGCGAAGGAGCGTCGCGACCGGATCTCCCGGCTCGATCGCCATCACCTCGGCAAGGATCGGCGCAACCTCGTCAGGATGGGCCGCGACGAACGCCGGCAACCGTTCCCGCGCATAGGGAAACAGGGTTTCCGCGACGAACGCGATGCTGGAGGTCGTGCCCTCGATATCGGTCAGGATCGCACGCGGCATTCAGGCGGGCATTTGTTCTTGGGGCGCAGGCTCGTGACGCGGGAAGCGATCGGCGATGGCGTCGCCGGTGAAGCGCGCGACCCAGCCGTCGGGGTTCACGAACAGCCGGATCGCGGTGAAGCGCGGGGCAGGGCCCATATCGAACCAGTGCTTCATGCCGGCGGGCACCGAGATCAGGTCGCCCCTGGTGCACAGCATGTTGAACACCCGGCCGCCCTCATGGAGCGTGAACAGCCCCTCGCCATCGACGAAGAAGCGCACTTCGTCCTCGCCATGCGTATGTTCGGACAGGAATTTGCCGCGCAGCGCGTCGCGGTCGGGATGGTCGGGGGCGAGCGCGACGACATCGACCGACTGGTATCCAGCCTCTGCCTTCAGCATCTCGATTTCGGGTGCATAAACGTCGAGGATCGCCGCGGCGTCGGGCAGTGGTCGCGTCGGCCAGCGCTCGAAGCGTACGCCGATCGTGGCAAGCTCGGCCTTGATCGCGTCGCCGTCGGACGTGTCGAGCAGCGGGGACGCTCCGTCGCGCTCGTCGAAAACCTGCAAATGGCTCATCGTCCGCTCTCCAGTCGCGAATCCTGCCGGAAAACGATCTCGGCCAGCTCGGCCGCGATCATCCATTCGACCGCCTCGATCACCCGCTCCGCCTCGGCCATGTCGCTGCCCCAGCCGTACAGGCCGTGGCTGCGGATAAGATAGGCGGGCGCGGCGCCCGGCTCCAGCAGCCGGGGTGCAATTGCGGCGTCGATTTCGGCCATGTCCTGGCTGTTGTCGACGATCGGGAGCGCGACCTTGGTGTCGTGCGTGAGGATGCCGGGCAGCGCCTTCAGCATCTCATGGCCGGCCAGCACATGGGCGGC